>JAZNFC010000041.1:0-53950 GCA_045588935.1 Alistipes sp.
GGTGGTGATGTTGAGATTGAGGTTACGACCAACCTCGAGTATAGCGTATATATCCCAAAGGATGTCGAGGAGTGGGTTGAGTATGTCGAGACACGCTCGGTGCGCAACGAGACCGTCGTGTTGAGTGTTGCCGAGAATGATAGTGAGGCGGAGCGTACAGCCGTTATCGAGCTGCGCGATGCGAGTGGTGACACCTTGGAGGAGATAACCATTGTGCAGAGAGGTAAGAGCGCGGAGGATGAGGAGCCTGGTAGCGAGGTACCCAATAACGAGATTTGGTACACCACTACCGATGGTATTGAGCTTGACCCATATAAAACAACGGGCTTTGGTGCTAATCTTATCGATAACACCTATATCGATGGCAAGGGCGTTCTTCTTTTTGATGGCGATGTAACGGCGATTGGAGAGGCTGCATTCTATGATTGCAGCAGACTAACAAACATCACCATCCCCGATAGCGTAACAACGATTGGAGAGGTTGCTTTTGAATGTTGCAGCAGCCTGACAAGCATTAATATCCCCAATAGTGTAACTACGATTGGAGGTTCTGCATTCTGTAGTTGCAGCAGCCTGATAAGTGTAACTATCCCCGATAGCGTAACAGTGATTGGAGCGTGGGCATTCGCTTATTGCGACAGCCTGACAAGTGTAACTATTGGTAATAGCGTAACGGCGATTGGAGAGGATGCATTCTATTGTTGCAGCAGCCTGACAAGCATTAATATCCCCAATAGTGTAACGACGATTGGAGAGGGTGCATTCTATGGTTGCAGTAGCCTGACAAGTATAACTATCCCCGATAGCGTAACAACGATTGGATATAAGGCATTCTATGGTTGCGACAGCCTGACAAGCATCACCATCCCCGATAGCGTAACAACGATTGGATGGGGTGCATTCCAAGAGTGCAGCAGCATGACAAGTGTCACCATCCCCGATAGCGTAACAACGATTGGAGAGTACGCATTCTATGAGTGCAGCAGCCTTAAGAGCGTATATTGTAAGCCCACAACACCGCCAAGTATAGAAGACTATGGTGTCTTTGATGGCAACGCCTTGGACCGTAAGATTTATGTACCTACGGAGTCGGTAGCAGCATATAAAACAGCCGAAGGTTGGAGTGACTATGCCTATAGTATCGTAGGTTACAATTTCGAGTCAGGCGAGGTGATTGAGCCCACTATCCCGGACAACGAGATTTGGTACACCACTACCGATGGTATGGAATTCAAACCTCATGATGTGACGGTCTTTGGTGCTAATCTTATCGATAATACCTATGTCGATGGTAAGGGCGTTCTTCTTTTTGATGGCGATGTAACGAAGATTGGATATGAGGCATTCGATGCATCTTATGAGAATGACTATCGCTTGTTGAGCATCACCCTTCCCGATAGCGTAACAGAGATTGGAAATTATGCATTCTATGAGTGCAGCAGCCTGACAAGTATAACTATCCCCGATAGCGTAACAGAGATTGGAGAGGATGTATTCTATAGGTGCAGCAGCCTGACAAGCATCACCATCCCCGATAGCGTAACAACGATTGGAGAGTGTGCATTCCAAGCGTGCAGCAGCCTGACAAGTGTAACTCTCCCCGATAGCGTAACAGAGATTGGAGATGGTGTATTCGATGGTTGTAGCAACCTGACCAGTATAACAATACCCGATAGCGTAACGAAGATTGGAAGCTGGGCATTCTATGATTGCAGCAGCCTTACAAGTATAACTCTCCCCGATAGCGTAACAGAGATTGGATATGAGGCATTCGCTGGTTGCCGCAGCCTGACAGAGTTTAAGGGTAAGTTTGCATCTGAAGATGGCCGCTGCTTGATTATCGATGGAACACTGGAATCATTTGCTCCTGCGGGAGTTACCGAATATACCATCCCCGATAGCGTAACGACGATTGGACGTGTGGCATTCGTTGGTTGCAGCAGCCTGACAAGTATAACAATCCCCGATAGCGTAACAACGATTGGAGAGCGTGCATTCCAAGAGTGCAGCAGCCTTAAGAGTGTATATTGTAAGCCCACAACACCGCCAAGTATAGGCGATGGTGTCTTTAATGGCAACGCCTCAAGTCGTAAGATTTATGTACCTGCGAAGTCGGTGTGGGCATATAAAACAGCGTCTTATTGGAGTGACTATGCCAGCAGTATCGTAAGCTACGAATTTTAGTAGTTTCGAGTAATAATACAATTGTGGCGTATGAGCGAACTACACAGTTCACTACATACGCCACAATTGTTTATTCGCATGACACCCACGGAAGATGTCCCATTTCAGCGCTTTGCGCTCACATTATCCACCTTCGCACTCGCAGTTAGTTGGTATAATCACGACCTTAGCATAGCATACTATTCGGAGCGCCGCCTATATCCGCGAAAATAAACACTGAAAATCAATAAGTTAAAAATAAATCAAGGCTAACGAAGGTTTAGCCGGACCTGTATTCCGTATATATACCTTATGGCAAAAAGTTGAGTATAGAGTCGGCACACAACTCGGGCTCCTCATAAAATCCCATATGTCCCGAGTGCTCAAGCCATACAACCTCGGCCTTGGGATCCTCATCAATCATCTGCTTGGCAACCTCCTCGGGGATGTAGTAGTCGTGGCGACCAAAGATAAAGAGGTGGGGAATACCGCTATCGCGCAGTTGCTCGCCACGGCTCCTACGCTCAATCATGCCGGCAAGGATGGCCTGCACACCCTCATCCTCGGTGATGAGTATCAGCTCGGAGATATCCTCGATATAATCCTTCAGGCGCTTGACATTCTCCGGAGCAAAGCCCTGATATGGCACAAGACGTGCCAGCATATTCTTCTTACCCGACTTGATAAGCTCTATCTCACGGCGACGACGGTCACACTTCTCCTGACTATCTGCAGAGGTTGTGGAGCTTAAGAGTACGATAGAATCGAGGTGCGAAACATATAAGTCGAGCATGGCAAGAGCAACATATCCACCCATGGAGTGCCCAACAACGGAGTAACGCTCAATGCCCAGCACCGACATAGTATGAGCAACCGTATCGGCAAGAAACTCCATGGTATGTACCTCACCCGTAACCATAGATATACCATGTCCCGGAAGGTCGATGGTGACGACGCGCACCTTATCCTTCAGTAAATCAACGAACTCATCCCATACGAGCATCGACTCCAGATAGCCATGCAGCAACACCACACAACGCTCACCACGCTCCGTATCGGCGACATGTACAGCAATATCGCCCGCCATAATAAACTTCTCAACCATAAGACCCAATATTTTATAGATACAATATTACAAAATTTTTATGATAGTTGCAACACCACAACCAAAAAAGGAGGATATGGCCTCTATAATTTTGTTCTCGCAAAAAAAATTCGTAACTTTGACCGAATAACTATTCCTACGACAGAAGATGGAGATTATCAAGTGCCACGGCTCGGGCAACGACTTTATAATGGTAGATACCACGTGTGATGACACGCTGCGAGATATCGACTGGTGCAACTTTGCCCGTGCGGCATGTGACCGCTCAACGGGTATAGGCAGCGACGGCATACTGCTTGTCATAAAACATGAAGATGGCATCTACGGCATGGATATGCTCAATCCCGACGGCACACATGCCGAGATGTGCGGTAACGGCATACGCTGCGTAGCACGCCTTGCCTCGGAGCGCGGCTACCTCACCTCGGGCATACTACGCTCCGGAGAACGCGACTACCCCTGCGCCATGGCATCCGAGATATATGAGGGCATAGCGACCTTCGCGGTAGATATACCTATAAGTCTTTGGAGTAAGAGCTTTGCTCATTTTCATTCCGAGGAGAGTTTTATTGGCAAGGTTATAGCGGAGCTACACCCCGAATTAAAATTTACGGCACTCAATTTGGGTAATCCGCATATTGTAGCTCATGTAGAGAAGATAGACTTATCGCTTCTTGAGGAGCTGGGTGAACGTGTGAAGGTGCTTACGCATATCTTTCCCGAGGGTGTCAACGTATCGCTCTATGAGCGACACTCCGCAAGGAGCATCTTCGTAGCGACATACGAGCGCGGTGCCGGCATAACGCTCTCATGTGGCACGGCGATGACGGCCTCGGCAACGGCAGCAACACTCCTCGGTCTGACAACATCTAACACGCGCATCGAGGTGCGCAACCGCGGAGGCATGGTACACTGCCAGACGTCGATCTCCAAGGAGGGCATAACCACACGCCTTGAGGGTAATGCCACATTCGAGTGGCGGGGCGAGGCAACTTTCGATAGTGGCATATTAAGCTATCGCAAACTACAAAACAGTGGCGAGGCGGAGCGCTGGGAGCGCTTCGTGCAGAGCATAAATAAGGAGTAGAATAGAGATGCAACGAGCATATAGATACCTTGCGTTGATTGCCGTGATGTTGTTTATCATGGCATGTAGCGTCACGCGCTCGTTGCCCGAAGGGGAATATCTACTCTCGCGCGTAGAGATTAAGGCCGATGAGCAGACACCGCGCAGCGAGCGTATAACACCCAACCGTGACAACCTCGAGATGTATGTTCGACAATCTCCCAACAAGCGTATCTTCGGCTTGGACTTCTACGTCTGGGTATATGAGCATGCCGACTCGACAAAGAATAACTGGTGGAATAACTTCAAGCGTAAGATTGGCGAGGAGCCTGTAATCCTCAATGAAGAACTCACGGAGAAGTCTATTCAAAATCTACAAACCTTTCTCCACACCAAGGGATACTTCGCCTCAAGGGTGACATGCGAGGTGGATACTACACGTCGTAGGCGTCGTGCCGAGCTTACCTACACCCTAACACAAGGTGAGCCCACGCGCATCGAGAGCCTAAGGTATGAGTTTCGCGACAGCTCATTGCGCCCCGTCATCCTTGCCGACACGGCTCATAGCGAGCTCACATGTGGCAGCGTCCTCGACATCACGCTGTTGGATGCCGAGCGTAACCGCATATCGCGCAACCTAAACAACAAGGGCTACTTCGACTTCACCGTAAACAACATATCCTACGAAGTAGATACCATAGGGCACCCCTATCGTGCCGATGTAACCATGATAGTACAACCCGTACTCAAAGGCTACAACGAGCGTGGCACATCACTATGGGAGGATAATGCCATATATCGCATAAAGAATATAAACGTCTATCCCACCTACGACCCTATGTTGCGCTCAACATCGGGATTTAAGGCCGAGGCCGAGATAGACACGACATACTATTATGGACTGAATATAATCCGAGATATTAACACTACGCCACAGCTACGTAATGCCGTACTGCGTCGCACGATAGATATCTACCCCAACTATATCTACAATGCCGAGCAGATAGCCCACACCACCAACGAACTTATGTCGTTGGGGTTCTTCCGCAGCACGAAGGTGAACTTTAGAAGGCTCCCTTCAAGCAACAACTACGTGACATTCATGCAGGCGGACACCTCGAATGAAGAACCCCTGGTGAACACCCGCGAGGAGTACCTCGATTGCGATATATACTGCACTCCGGCACTTAAGCAGAGTCTTAAAATCGAGGTCGAGGCCTCATCTACAGCGACCTTCTATGGCTTGGGAGTCACGGCAGGTTACTCCAATAGTAATGTCTTCCGCGGTGCCGAGGCCTTCGATATCGCGGCGCGCTTCGGTTTTGAGTATATGTATGCTCGCGATGTGGCCAAGCGTAGCGCACAGGAGGTGGGCATCACCGCCGGCATCTCCTTCCCGCGCTTCCTGCTACCCTTCAACACACCTCCGCGCCCCGATATCGCACAGCCACGCACCCGTTTAGAGCTCGCCTTCGACTATCAGGATAGACCATACTATCGTCGCAACATCTTCTCAACACGCTGGGCATACTCGTGGAACTACCTCTCGCGCTCGTCGTTTGTGGTACGCCCGATAGATGTCAACTGGATTGACGTGAAGAGCGTAGATAAGAAGTTCCTCGATGATATCAACAACCGTTATCTGCGCACCAGCTTCGAGTCACAGCTCAATGCCGGGCTCTCAGCCTCGTATGTATATAATACGCAGCGCTCCGACCTCGAACTAAACCCCACGATTGTGCGCCTCAACGTCGAGACCTCAGGCAACCTTATACAGGGCATTGAGCACCTCTTCTCGCAGCCTGCGCCAGGTAAGAGCTACTACGAGATACTCGGTGTACGCTACTCGCAGTATGTACGTGCCGAGGTGAATGCTTCACAACGTATAGACCTCGGTAGCGACGTCGCCCTGGCAGGTCGCATCTTTGCCGGCATAGGTGCTACGTATGGCAACTCACGCGGTCGCTCCATACCCTTCGACCGCATGTTCTACTGCGGAGGTGCCAACTCGATGCGTGGCTGGGTACCTCGTACTCTTGGCCCGGGTAATCATCCACAAATAATGGATACGACCTATCCTGCACAGGTGGGCGATGTGCGTCTTGAGGCTAACCTCGAGCTTCGCTTCCCGATATGGTGGATATTTCATGGTGCAGCCTTCCTCGATGCGGGAAATATCTGGTATCTGCGTAATACCGAGGGTAGCAATCCCGACGAGGTATTCGACATCAACACCTTCTATAAGCAGCTGGGCTTTAATACAGGCCTGGGACTACGCATAGATGCTACGTTTGTCATCTTGCGTATCGATCTCGGCATTCAGCTTCACAACCCCGGATGGGCTGAAGGTGAGCGTTGGATACACAACTTTAAGTGGAAGAACATGGCTCTTAACTTCGGTATCGGCTACCCCTTCTAAATGTAGTGAAGAGCCGACAATTGAGGAAATATCTTCGCTCGACGTATAAGTTTTGGACATTTTTCTGTGAGCTTGTACAATCTTGCGCAGTAAACCTCTCTTTCAGTTTGTAAGGGTAGAGCAATATCACTAAAGGCGAGTGACTATTTTACTTTTTAGTCACCTGCTATTTTTGTTCGGCCTATGTCAGCCTCTTTTTGTTCGGGGGGGGGATGTCCCCAGGTGATGTCGCACTATAAAAAAATTAGAGGAGCCCGCAAGCCCCTCTAATCATTCATTATATACGAGCAGTATTACTCACCACACTGATCCTCAACGTAACCAGCAAAAGTACCCTGGAATGTACCCTGCACCTTATGCCCCTTATCATCCGTGCAGTCCATGGTGATAAGGTACTCATTACCGCCACCGGGATTTTCAACCTTGATGGTACCTCCTGTAATCGGGCAGAAGTCCTTATTCGTCTGACCTATAGAGCCATCTTCAAGCTCAACATCCACCTTATAGAGCCATGTCCACGTATGTAGCTGCGTAGAATCATCGCGGTAGCGACCCGGACCAAACGTATAGTCATAGCTCTCCATATCGGCACAGGCAACGGTATATGTACCCAAAATACCATTCTCGGCATTAATGCCACCAAGCGACTGTGGAACCATAAGGTCAAGCATAATATAACGGCCCGAGAAGTTCTCCGGATGCTCGATCATATGCACGAAATAGACATCACTGCCTACGCCATAGTAGTCACCACGGAAGTAGATATTAGCTATCTTACCACCCTCAATCTCAAAACTCAAATCCTCGGTGAGCGAGCTCACAGAGTCCAAGTATGAGGGGTAGTTCCACTTAAAGCGTCCAAGCTCCAAGCTGCCCTCATAGACCACTCTATGGTGCTCGCCCGTGATAAACCACACATCGGCAACGATGCGCTCCGAGCTTACGACAAGCTTCGCCGTAGCGTAGCTTGTAATAGCACCCGCAGGAGAGATATAGCAGCTTGAGCTGCTACCTCCAATGGTCATAGGAATACCATTATCCATGCCATCAAAGATATAGGTACCCTCGGGCAAGCTACGCACATCATCAAACGCAGCACCCTGATCCGAGTAGAGTTCGAAACGATACTCCGTAGCACCATCAGCGGCCTCATGCAAAGCCTCACCCTGCTTATTAGAGAGCACGATAAAGTAGTTATAGCCCTTAACCATAAGTTGCGTATTGGCATCCATATACTTGCCGTAGTAGGAACCCGTAAGGTGTGTGGCATTAAACTCCACATCTACAAAATCGGCTGCATCCTGACGTACCATGACATTAACCTCCTGGCTACCATAGAGTAGAGATATAGTCGTGCCACGCGGCTCCTCAACATCGCTTTCGGCAACAATAAAGGTTACCTCATTAGCGCCTACATGTAAGTCCTCAATCCATGCATCGGCACAGACAGCTTGAACACGAGCACCTCGCGTAGCAGCATCAAGGGTGTAGGTGATAACACCCTCACCGCCTTCACCACCAAAGTCCATAATAGCCTTGCTCGTGAGCGTCAGCGTCTTATTGGCATCATCATTAGCCGTCTGACAGCCCACTATCGCTGTTGCACAAAGCAAGAACATGACAATACTCCTCTTCATAGACTACTTCAAAAAAACTGTTTTTAATTTTTTATATGAATATGTTAAAAACTGTTGCGGCAATCATATTTTCAACTCCTCGAAACAAGCTCAAACAGCCTATTAATATGTTGCACGTAATATGCTACATGATGCCTTTCGACGTATAATTAAACGATGCACTATCGCCGACCTTACATACAGTAGTATTTACCACCTCGTACTTACCACTTGTTGTAGGACGCGAGATGATGGCCAACACCTTAAGGTTATCCTTCACCCAATCGTTCTTGACAGAAATCTCATAGACCTTATGCGAGATGCTCTTCTCGGCAACCTCACCCCAGTTTACACCAGAAATATCCGAGCGCGAGCCCTCACCAAGCCATGCACGGAAGCAGTTGTTATGATAGTGCATCCATGACTCCGAAGCACCCGACTGATAGCCATAGACATCATCCTCCAAGACCCATAACGCCAAGTGATAGTTCGCCGCTACAGCAGACTTCAAAGATACGCTGACAAGCACCTTCTCGCCAACAACCTCAGCACCAAGAGCTACGCCGGCATCTACGCCATCGGCATTATATACCTTATCGAGGTGCGAGCTAAGAGACTGTACGGTACCACCTGCAACACCTGCATACTGGAAGTTGAACGTAGCACTGGGGTAACCCGTAAGGTCAATACATGTGTTCTCATAGTAGTTCCAAATGGTTTTAGCCTCTATCGAATATGCGGGATCAGAGCTCGTATATGAGCGTGACGCTGCGATATTAAAGTACGTACCGTACTTCTTATCCTTCATCAAGTCACGAAGCGCTGTAGTCATTCGAGGACAATTCGGGCAAGCGGTACCTGTATGCTGAACAAGCAAAACACGATGCTTGAAGTTAAAGTTCATAGGCATAGTATCCTCGGGGAAGGCCGGAGCATCAGCCGACACGATGGTAATAACAACATCCTTCGACGTGTTATCATTATATACGGCATAGAAAGAGTGCTCACCAACCGTATCAAGAGCCACGCTATGGCCCTCAATCTTTATAGGATTATTACCATCACGGCGATAAATATCAGCCGCAGCCGTAACATCCTCACTACCATAGATTACCGTAAACTCAACGCTATTACCGACATATGCCACAGTATTTGAAGCGTGGAGCGACAGCTCATTAAGCGCCGCAAGCTGTGTAACCTCAACGGAGATAGTATAATCCTCAAACGAAACATCAATAGTCGCCACACGGAGTTCCTGTGAGGTATTAGCAGCAACACTATAAGCTATAGCATCCACACCTATCTCCTCGGCAATGGTAATCCACGAAGCATCGGTCGTAGCCGTAGGGAACTCATTCTCGCCACGAGCACTAATCGTATAACTAATCTCCGCTTCATTAGCCAAGGGGGTAAACTCCACAGCATTTGCCGAAAGCACCTCCAAACGAGGCTTATACTCCTCACCTGCAGCCTGCATAACGGCAAATGTAGCCTTCGAGCCGGCATAACTCAACGTAACCTTACCAATACGCTGCTCGGTGGTATTGTTGGCAGCAACGGTATAAGTCACCTCGCCATCGCCATAGACATAATCACTAATCCAGTTTACATCGGCAGAGGCCTTAACCTCGGCACCGGCAACCTCCTCCGTAATGGTGTAGTTCACAGTGCGGGTATCTCCCTCGGCGCCTACATTCACAAGGCTTGTCGCCACGAGTTTGATATTAGACTTCGCAACACTCTCCCCGCCCGATGGCTCACATGCAACAAGTAGCGTGGCAAAAGCTACAACTAAAGCAAAAAACTTCTTCATAGGTTTATTATTTTAAAAAAAACATCTCTCATGATGCAAAGATATATTTTTTTTAAGAAATAGAATCATGTAATAAGAAAAAAACATTGGACAATTAGACATAAATAAAGCAGGTGACTAAAAAAGGTAAATTAGTCACCCACTTGTTGTTTGGAGGTTTTGAATAAAAGGATGCAGTTTTAGGCTTGCGAATCTCGAGTCGATGGGCAGTACACCCAGGTACTGCCCATTGACAAGATAATTCAGCAAGCGGAAGTAGATGATAACATTTTACAACAAAGAACTACTAAATACACCTCTTTTATTCTACCTCCCTCGTGATATATCTCAACTTGTTGATTTAGAACTCACCTTCGTATGAGCCATTGAACTCCATACCTCCGGCATTATTAAGTTTATAGGAAAGCTTCATCTTTCCATCTGCCGCAGATTCAACAACAACATCACCCTTAACCATCTTTACTCCATTAATCTTGGCGTTCTCGCAGTAAGCAACTCCTGCTACATAGTCTTTAATAGAGTATGTACCAACAGGAAGACCCGTATCCTCTGATAACGTAGTAAGAAGCGAAATCTCAACATTGAACTTCTCATCAGCAGAAGTTGCAACGATAGTGTATAAATAAGGTTTTGTACTGAGCCAATCGGCAACCCTAGAAGTCACATCAAAACTCTTCCACTCGGTAACAGCAACTGAAGGATCGGTGTAGTAAGCATCACCAACAGCTCCCTCATAGCTAAATGAATATATAATATTATTACACTTGAACTCTCCCGTGAAGGCCATCGTCTCACTATCCTTATTAATGGTCACTGTCACAGTGCCATCTGTGATGGCCAAAGGCTCACTTGTTTCATAGCGTAACAAAGAGCCTTCATGTTGTCCAAAAGAACCAACAGCACCTGCGACAAGCTTTGTCGTACCTTCGAATGTATATGTACCATCGCTAATATTGTAGGCTGCATTCTTTCTGTCATTACGAGAATAATAGAACTCAAGACGGAGGTCCGGGTTAGCCAAATTACTATTCTCCTCTTTTAAATACAGGAACCACTGACTTGGACCACCCTTCGCGACACGAGCAGAGAGGATATTGAGCTCTATTCTGGGTACTACATATGCCTTCTGCAGGACCTTAACCTCAACGGTTGAGAGGATAACCTTCTCGGTTGCAATCTCTTCGCCACCCTCCTCGGGAGTCTCTACCTCATCTGCTGCAGGCGTTGCCTCGGGAACATCCGTACCCTCCTCTACGGGACGATTAACATAGTAGTTGATGGTAAGCACAGACTCGCTATCAGCCTCAACGATGCTATTATATGTGCCAACCGAAATAACACCAGCGGCTGCAGTATTGTCAGCTACCACAGACGAGCCAATCACATCACCCTCAAGAATAGCCTCAACCAAACCGCCCTCAACAGGATTAGATACCGTATAGTTGAGCTCGAGGTTACCACCACGTGACTCAAACTCAAGATAGGTCTTATCCACATTGATAATTGAAGGCAACTCCTCGCCTACAACCTGCGTAACATTCACCGTGAATGATGAGTAGTCACCATACTTAACCACAATCTTGGCCTCTCGAGCTGCAGACTCATTAACAGCCACAGTATAAGGAATCTCACCCACGCCAAGCGTACCGAGTGTAAGCCATGATGTATCATCACCATCATTTACGGCAACGACCTCAGCCTCAACCAATGTATCGTTCACGGGATTAGAGAGCTTATAGGTAATAACACCCGAGCCACCGGTCTTCGTAAATGCCTCATTGCTATTCGATGTAAGCTCAAGGTGAGGCTTACCCGACTGTTTAACAACAACCGACAAATGCTCTACATAATCACCATACTTAACCACAATACTTGCACTACGAGCATTGCCCTCGTTAGCAAGAACCGTGAAGGTGATATCATTGAGCGTACCTACGGTAACCTCCGTAATCCAAGGCTCAACACCCTCAGCAAATACAGGCTCGGCTGTAACCGCTACATCCTCAACCTTATTCTTAAGAACATAGGTAATCTTACCGAGACCACCATTGGCTGCAAACGACATAATCGTCTCCGAGCTAATAGAAAGCGATGGCGTTTTCTCCTCCTCTCCGCCATCCTCGTTCGATGCCGCAGCCTGCGTGAACGACACCTCATGTGTCGCAAACTCACCATAGGTAACGGTTATCTTACCCTCACGGGCAACAGTCGCGGTATTAGCCGCAACGGTATAAGTAACCTTATCTGCAGCATACTCAAAACCACTAACCCATGCAGCCGTAGCCTCATCAGGAGTAGCTACAACATCAATGCCCTCACGAGCATTCTCAAGCGTAAAGTTAATCACGCCCTGACCACCATCGGCCACAAAGAACTCTGTAACCTCACCAAGTGTAAACTTCGGATCTTTAGGTTGCTGATTAACCTCATCAGAATCATCGTTGCACGATACCACCAACAGGGGCATAGCAAGCAACAAATAGAGTAAATTTTTAATTTTCATAGTTGCTAAATATTGATTTAACGTTTGTTATCTCTTATTCCTCTACTCCTCAAGAGTAGCATCCTTAATGGTTATCTCACCTCGTATCGTGCCATCAATCTTATTGCCGAGGTCATCCTCGCACTTAACCTGTATCTTGGCAACACCCTCCTCTTCGGCAGTGATATTCACGGCACCATCAATAAGAGGTGCAAAGGTATCAACCTTTCCACCATCCATCTTCTGAACACAATACCACGAGTTTGCCATCTTGTTATCCTCCGTAAGTACTCCTACGAGGAACTTGTTATTGAAATCATAAACCTCAATAAGAGGTGTATAGTAACCGTAGCAATCACCCCTCTCACTCTTCATGAGATCAAACTGGAAATAATTTCCCGTGCTCTTCTCTATAACCTCAACAAACCAATTGTGCGCACCATTGACCTCACTTACACCATGATACGTTGCCGTAATCTCGGCACCTGTAATATCGAAGATGAAATCCTCGTAGAGAGTTGTCAACGCTGTATCATCATAGAGCGACAACAAGCCCTCAAACGAAGGTCTATAGGTCGTCATGTTCTCGTCATTTGCAACAATCTCGGCAACGATCTTTCCATCCGTAACGGTCACGGTTGCAGAGGTAATTACAATGTCGTTATAGATTTTACCATCCTCATCATAGCTTGCCACCCATGAGCTCTCTTCGGCCACAGTGCCCGCAGCATAGGTATTCTTCAAATCATAGACATATGTACCATTGGGAAGCAACATTCCTTCGACCGGCTCCTTGTCCGAATAGATGTCAAAGACATAATAGGTACCACCGCGCTGTGGAGCAAACTTCTTCGCACCGATATCGGAGAGCAAAACATAGTAGTTGTGAACACCATTATTCTCACCGAAATAGACTCCATCGAAGTGCTCGGCCACAAATATCACATCATCGCCCTTTGCGCCCTGCAGCACCTTTACCTCGCGAGACTCTGCCCCATAAACAAGTGTTATAGTACAGTCACGGGCATCGCCATCGTTTGCTGCAACCTTATATGTCACACGACCCTTTGTCTTCTTGATATCAGAAACCCACTCCACAGAGTCGCTGACATTTACCACGATATCATTCTCATCGCCACCTCGCAACTCAAAGAGGATGGTTCCCATACCCCCCTTAACCGAGAACTGCGCCTCAGTCGCAGACTTAAGTCGAAAGACCACCTCCGAAGGCTTGTTATCACCATTATCAGATTGATTCTCACACGCCACAAAAGCAAAAAATGCTAATGCTAAAAAAAGAAAATACCTTTTCATGTCTAATAATTTTGTTGTTATCACAGAGATATTAACACATTACATTATGCAAATATAGCACTTTCCAACAAAATACGCAAATACCTGAAAATATTTTTTACACGCAAAAGCAACTTCCGCCACAACGACAACACCACCATTAGCTGTTATTATATTTTTTTTGAAAAATTTATTAAATTTTAGAGATAATTTTCAAAAAATTTTACTATCTTTGTCTATCATATCTTTAATCAGAGACGAGAATGACATCTTTAGCGAAGTTTTTTAATATCGATGCCTCGGAAAACATGAAGGGCATTACTCACAAAAACAACATAATAAAGCGAAACATCATCGCTTACATGGCCCTCAATGGCGAGTGTACTCTCTCGGAACTCACGCGCGAGCTACACATAAGCGTACCGACGATTACGAAACTCGTACAGGAGCTCGTCGATGACCTTATAGTCATCGACCTCGGCAAGGTTGAGACCCCGGGCGGTCGCCGTCCCAATGTCTTCGGTCTGGCAAACTCTGCGATATACTTCATCGGAATAACCGTAGGACGTGACCACATGACGTATGTCGTCACCGACCTGCAAAACAATGTCATAAGCGAGGAGAACGACACCTCGTTCGAGCTTGTTGACCGCCCACAGTGCCTGGAGCGAATATGTCAGAATATCGAAAACTTCGTAGCACGCTGCGGCATCGATCGAGAGAAGATTCTCGGTGTAGGTGTAGCAATGGTAGGCCGCGTTAACCCCGAGACAGGTCGTTCCTACAAGTACTTCACCTCATCGGAGGAGTCACTGACGAATATATTGTCCGCGCGCATAGGCATACGAGTAATGCTTGAGAATGACACACGTGCACGTTGCTACGCCGAGTACACCACAGGCAAGGCAAAGGATGAGAGCAACGTGCTCTACCTGCACATGGGTCGCGGCGTAGCCATCGGCATTGTAATTGACGGCAAGCTATACTACGGAAAGAATGGATTTGCCGGCGAGTTCGGGCATATACCCTTCTTCGACAATGAGATAATATGCGCCTGCGGAAAGAAGGGCTGCCTCGAGACAGAAGTATCGGGCATCGCCATCGAGGAGAAGATTGTGCGCCTGATTAAGAGTGGCGTAAACACCCATCTGCGCGAGATGTACGACCGCGGCGAGAGCATACACATCAACGACATCATAGCCGCAGCACACAACGATGACAACCTCGCCATAGAGCTTATCGAGGAGGCTGGAGAGAAGGTAGGCAAGGCCGTGGCCTTCCTTATCAACACCTTCAACCCCGAAACCGTAATCGTAGGCGGCAACCTCGCACAGGCAGGTGAATACCTTATGCTGCCACTGAAGTCTTCAACCAACAAATACTCGCTAAACCTCGTATATAAGGATACGAAGTTTCGAGTATCAAAGATGTCCGACAGTGCAAATGCCTGGGGCGTGGCCATGCTAATAAGAAACAAGATAATAGGCGTTTAACATGCTTCATACACCAATAAACGGCTGTACGCTCCGAGCCCTCGAGCCCTCGGATTTAGAGCTATTATACCTATGGGAGAACGACCCCGAGGTGTGGCGCGTGAGTGGCACAACAGCCCCCATCTCGCGCGAGCGTCTTGCGCGATTTATCGAGGAGCAACAATACGATCTCTACACCACACGAGGCATGCGCCTCATAATAGATGTTGAGGGCATGGCTGTAGGCACCCTCGACATTACAGACTTTGACCCACAACACCTGCGCTTCGGCATCGGCATACTTATATACTCCGCCGAGGAGCGCCGCCGCGGTATTGCACGTGCAGCCATAGAGGCTATCATTAAATATGCAGGCGAAGTGCTGTGCCTCAAGCAGATATGGGCGACAATCGCCGCAGACAACACCCCAAGCATCGCTCTATTCGAGGCGTGTGGCTTTAGCCGCTCGGCACACCGCAAAGAGTGGATACGCCGTGCCGACAGATATATCGACGAGTACGAATATCAGCGTATATTGTAGGAGCGATTGTTCTATATTACTTTTTTTTTCTTACCTTTGCCGCGAAATATAGAACAAACCAATTAAGAAAGACATGAAACACGCATACGTTTTTCCAGGCCAAGGCTCTCAAGCCGTAGGAATGGGCAAGGATATCTATGACAACGTTCCCGAGGCGCGCGAGCTCTTTGAGAGAGCCAACGAGATTCTCGGATTTCGCATCACAGATATTATGTTCGGGGGCACACCCGAGGAGCTCAAGCAGACAAAGGTAACACAGCCTGCAGTATTTCTCCACTCGGTAATCCTCGCCAAGGCACTCGGCGTTAAGCCCGATGCCGTAGCAGGACACTCGCTCGGCGAGTTCTCGGCTCTCGTCGTAGCCGGTGCACTCTCTTTCGAGGATGGACTACGCTTGGTATCCAAGCGCGCGATGGCAATGCAGAAGTGCTGCGAGCAGCAGCCAGGAGGTATGGCTGCCGTGCTCGGCCTTGATGATAAGACCGTAGAGGATATATGTGCTGCGGTAGATGGTATCGTAATCGGCGCAAACTACAACTGCCCCGGACAGCTCGTGATATCGGGCGCCGATGCCGCCGTAGATGAGGCATGTGTAAAGCTTAAGGAGGCAGGCGCACGTCGCGCACTGCGTCTTCCTGTCGGCGGAGCATTCCACTCACCCCTTATGGAGCCGGCTCGTCAGGAGCTTGAGAAGGCAATTGCCGAAGCCAAGTTCATGACACCATCTTGTCCTGTATATCAGAATGTTGACGCCATGCCATACACCGACGCCGAACTCATCAAGCAAAACCTCATAGCACAGCTCACAGCCCCCGTGCGATGGACTCAAATAGTTGAAAACATGGTCAAAGACGGAATAAGCGAATATACGGAGATAGGCCCAGGCACAGTTCTTCAGGGACTCATCACAAAGGTTAGTCGCGAGGTGACGGCAGAGTCAAAATCAACGTTGTAATTTAGACAAAAAATAGTATAAATATCGACATGGCATTTCGATAAAAACAGGGGGATGGACAACCATGTTCATTCCCCTGTTTTTGCCCACATGAACCAAATTCTAATCCGATATAACAAGTCACTGTATATCAATTTCTTCCGCGAGGGGAGGGATTTTTTGACCATTAAGCCGACATTCTACAAAAAAAGAGAGCGAAACACGCTCCTTTTTAGAAAATAATTTTTACCTTTGCAGTAGCAAATTTCCCCGTGGGATTTTTGAGTACACAAATAGGTTCCAAAGCGGAACAGATAGTGCATAAAACACCGCAATTAGACTCCCTTATAGTGTTAAGAGGGGAGGAATGTAACAGAACAATGAGTTGCAAGCTTGTATTAACACGAAGCATAACCGTCTGGGAATACGCATGTTACGCGCCAGCGCATGAATAGAGATTGTGTACATATCATCCATCACACAAGAAATGACCATGGAGGAGGGAACACCTGAGAAGCATTGGTATGCAATGCGCGACCTCAAGCGCAGCAACGCCTTGTTGCCGGCATACATACAACTCACCCAAGCCGGATTCAAAGTATTCACCCCGATAGTATCGCGACTGATAACTCGAAATGGCAAACAGATTAGGCGAGAGATACCGGCGATACAAGACCTGCTATTTGTTTACGACACCAAGGAGAATCTCGATCCTATAGTTGCAAAGACGCCGACACTGCAATATAGATACAAGCGAGGAGGCAGATATTGCGAGCCCATCACCGTGCCGGATGATGACATGGCACGATTTATCGGAGCCGTCGAAGCATCAAACACGCCCCGATACTACTCCGGGGAGGAGCTCACAGAGTTGATGCTCGGACGTACAATACGCATCGTCGGTGGCACACTAAATGGATATGAGGGCAAGCTGCTCACCATGCGAGGCTCAAAAAAACGCCATATCGTCATAGAGTTATCCAACATGTTGGCGGTGAGTATAGATCTTGTGGATGAGTATATCGAGGTAAAAGAGAGTATAGACGAGTAACAAAATGCGTGTCACGACACGTAAAAACAGATACAACCTTGAGAAGTTGCTATTGGAGCGATAATTAAGCTCAAAGATTATTCTGTTGATTGACCTGATGATATCGGTCTTTGCATCAGCCATGGTGCTGTTTATACTTTGACCGTTCCGAGGATTGACATACGGCAACTGGGACTTAATGACAATTTGGATGCTGGGCTCTCTGCTCTTCTCCTTTGCGTGGTTTTACATCTTGCGCACGTACAAGTTAGTCATCAGTCACTCAACCCTACGTGAGGTTGCGAAGTTTGCATTGGCGGCTATCGGCAAGGAGCTGTCGCTGGTATTTGGACAACCAAGAGTGGATGGATAATGTGACAAGTGGCGACGACCAAAAGTACTATGAGGAGAGTACGCGCGATAGACCTCATAGATAGTTATCGTAGCAAAGGTAGGAAAAATCAATTATTTTTCCTACCTTTGTCATTATGTTACTACACGAGAAACTTAAGAGCTATAATATCATCTTGGCTTCGGCCTCGCCACGCCGCCGCGAGTTACTGCGTGCCACAGGTATCGAGTACCACCTGGCCTCGAAGTTTGAGTGCGAGGAGGTGTATTCTGCAACACTCCATGCCTTGGACGTAGCCCCCTATCTCTCGGAGCTAAAGAGCCGCGCATACCCCCATGCTCTCGGCTATAACGATCTGCTAATCACGGCGGATACTACCGTAGTCTTGGAGAATACAGTGCTGGGGAAGCCGTACGATGAGGAGGAGGCACGCAGGATGCTACGCAACCTCTCGGGCAGAGAGCATGCCGTGGTTACGGGTGTTACACTACGTTCATCGGGGCGCACTCATACCTTCTCTTCAATTAGCAAGGTACGCTTCGCAACACTTAGCGACGAACAGATAGAGCACTATATCACGCACTACAAACCAATGGATAAGGCCGGAGCCTACGGCATACAGGAGTGGATAGGCTATGTCGGCATCGAGGCTATCGAGGGCTCATTTTACAATGTTATGGGCCTGCCCGTGCAACGTCTATGTAGTGAGCTGGAGTGTTTTATTGAGCAGCTGCCATCATGTTATATGTAATCGTAACTAATTAAAAACTATGATAATATGAAAAGAACCCTATTACTTATTGCGCTTCTATGTGCTACAACATTTTCGGCCATAGCCGATAAGGGCATGTGGCTGCCGTCACTTATCTCGTCACGCATCAAGGATATGAAGTCAAAGGGCTTTAAGCTCTCGGCCGAGGATATCTACTCTATCAACAAGGCCTCGCTGAAGGATGCCGTGGTACTCTTCGATGGAGGCTGCACAGGCGAGATTGTTTCGGAGAAGGGCTTGCTTATCACCAACCATCACTGCGGTTACGATGCTATACAGGCGCTCTCTACCGTTGAGCACGACTACCTCACCGATGGCTTCTGGGCTATGACGCACGCCGAAGAGCTACCCTGCCCCGGCCTTAAGGTACATATCCTTGTTCGCATGGAGGAGGTGACCGACCGCATTGCTGCGGGTGAGAGCCGCGAGGAGATTGTTGCCAAGGCCGAGAAGGAGGGCATGGGCTACTTCGCCAAGGTAGAGTCTATGTACTATGGCAATGAGGCCTACCTCTTCATCTGCCGCGAGTTCTCGGATGTGCGCCTCGTAGGTACACCTCCCACGGCTATCGGCAAGTTCGGCGCCGACAATGACAACTGGATATGGCCACGCCATACGGGTGACTTCTCGATATTCCGCATCTATGCCGATGCGAATAACAACCCTGCAAGCTACAGCGCAGAGAACAAGCCCTACACCCCTGCACGTCACTTCCAGATATCGACAAATGGCGTTAAGGAGGGGGACTTCACGATGATTTATGGCTTCCCGGGCAACACGCAGGAGTATATCACCTCGGATGCCGTGAAGTATATCGCCGAGATTTCAGACCCCAAGAAGATAGCTCTTCGCACCGAGCGCCTTGATATCATTGGTGCTGCGCAGGCAACATCTCCCGAGATACGTATTCAGTATGCCGCCAAGCAGGCAAGCATAGCCAATGCTTGGAAGAAGTGGCAGGGTGAGGTGCTTGGCATCACCCGCCTCGGCACCTACGACAAGAAGGTAGCTTATGAGGAGCGCTTCCGCAAGGAGAACCCCACGAAGGCCTATCTGCTGGACTCGCTCTCGGCAGCCTATGCCCGTAATATGGAGGGGTATTTCAACTATGAGCTCTACACTGAAACCTTGCACGGCATCGAGCTTCAGCAGGTGGTAAACATCGCCATGAACGATAAGCTCACCACTGAGGAGAAGCAGGCCAAGGCGGCACTCTTCTATAAGGACTTCAAGGTAGATGTCGATCGCAAGCTCGCCATAGCCATGCTTACGGCCTACGAGAAGGAGGGCACATACATCTCCGAGGAGCTGAAGGCTCTCTTCGAGGCTCATGGTGGCGCTGCAGGATATGCCGAGTGGCTCTACGATAATACGTCACTCGCTACGTTTGAGGGCTTTAGTGTGGAGGCGGCCTTGGCCGACCCTGTGGCCGAGTTTGTGAAGGCTATAGCACCTATCTTCAAGCGTGTGAAGCCATACGCCTATCGTAACTTCAGCAACCTCCCCGATATCGAGCGTTGGTTCCGCCCCTATGTTAAGGCGCTAATGGAGTGGGATAAGGAGCGTGCCTTCTTCCCCGATGCCAACCTCACGCTGCGCGTCGCCTATGGTAAGGTTGCGGGATATGAGTATGCCGATGGCGAGTGGCACATGCCACAGACCACCATCGAGGGTATCATGGAGAAGGATAACCCAGAGATTTACGACTACAACGTGCCACAGTCACTGCGCGACGCCTATGCCAATAAGGATTATGGTCGCTGGGGCATAACAATAAATGGCAAATATACCGTTCCCGTATGCTTTATCGCCACCAACCACACGACAGGAGGTAACTCGGGTTCTCCCGTATTGAATGGCAAGGGTGAGCTTATAGGTGTGAACTTCGATCGCACATGGCTCTCGACAATGTCGGACATCGAGTTTGACGAGACCCTCTGTCGCAATATCATATGCGATATCCGCTATGTCTTGTTTGTTATCGACAAGGTGGGTGGTGCAAGCTGGCTTATCGAGGAGATGGGACTATGATGCTGTTTTGAACTTTATTAAGGGAACCTCTATAACCAACAAACAACCAGAGTAGATCGTGAAGTACTATATTATTGCCGGAGAGCCCTCGGGGGACCTCCATGGCGGAAAGCTCATGTACGAGATTAAGCGCGAGGATTGTGAGGCGCAGTTTCGCTTCTCGGGCGGAGATAGAATGGCTGCGGTGGGTGGTAGAAAGAATATGCTCTACCACTACACCGAGATGTCGTTCTTTGGCTTTGTACAGGTTGCTTGCAACCTACCTACCATCTTACGACAGATGAAGAATGTCAAGGCCGACATCGAGAGTTTCAACCCCGATGTGATTATCTTAATCGACTACCCCGCCTTCAACCTTCGTATAGCCAAGTGGGCAAAGAGCCGCGGCATCAAGGTCTATTACTACATTGCACCGAAGGTATGGGCATGGAAGGAGCGCCGAGTGAAGAGTCTGCGCAGATATGTCGATAGACTCTATACGATCTTTCCCTTTGAGAGCGACTACTTCCGTAAACATGGCATAGAGCCCATCTTCTGCGGCAATCCTCTGATGGATGATATTGTCGAGCGCAGAGCTACACTTCCTGCGCGTGAGGCCTTTATCAAGGAGTGCGGCCTCGATAATAGAGCTATCGTGGCATTGGTTGCCGGTAGCCGTGCATCGGAGATTAAGGCCAACCTTCCCGACATGGTGGCTCTTGCACGTCGCTTTCCCGAGTATCAATTTGTTGTTACGGCCGTACCATGGATAGACAGGGCGCTCTACGAGAAGTATCTTGCAGGTAGCGATGTCAAATACCTTGTGGATCGCACACAGCAAACCTTGGCTATGTCCGTGGCGGCAGTCGTCACCTCGGGCACGGCAACACTCGAGACGGCGCTGATGAATATCCCCGAGGTGGTGATATATCATGTGCCGTGGTTGTACGAGAAGTTGAAGTCCTACTTCTTGAGCATACCCTATATCTCGCTGGTAAATATCAACCTCGGACGTGAGTGCGTGAAGGAGCTTGTTAAGGCGAAGCTCGATATAGATGTGGCGGCACGTGAGCTCGCCTCGGTGCTTCCCGAGGGTGGAGAGAGGGAGCGCATGCTCCGAGACTTTGAGGAGCTTGGCGCAATGATTGGCCCCGAGGGTGCATCACGACGCTTCGCTTGCGATATAGTTAATACTCTATGATAATATGAAGCTGATAAATATCATAAATAACTACACCTCGGAGGGCGACAAACCGCGCTTCTACCTCAAGGCCGATACGGCGCTCTTACGTAATAACGACGCCTTCTACATCCCCGAGGGTGTGGGCAGGGTTGTTGCCGAACCGCATATCGTATTGAAGGTGTCGCGCATAGCAAAGTATATAAGCGAGCGTTTCGCGCCGCGCTGCATAGATGGTGTTATGGCAGGTGTGACCTTCACCGCCATAGAACGCCTCGAAGAGATCCGTCGCGAGGGCCTTCCGTGGGATGAGGCCGTAGGCTTCGACCACTCCTCGGCATTGTCACTCGACATGCTGTCCAATGATTCTATGCTTGAGGGCGCCGTATTCTATATTAATAATAAGGAGGTGGCACGTATCACGCTTGACAATATGCGCTTTGCAGCTAATCGCATTGTTGGCTATCTCTCGGAGTGCATGACCCTGCGTATCGGCGACTTGATTTTTCTCGGCTCACCCACCTCATTTGAGGCTAAGGCTGGCGACAACTACAAAGTGACAATCGCAGGCAAGACCCTACTAAACTTTGATATAAAGTAGAGGTATTACGAAGTTTGAAGTGACCCCAAAAGTTTTTTGTCCAAACTTTTGGGGTCACTTCATTGGGCGTACTGCCCATTGACGAGATAATTCGTTAGCGTAAGTAGATGACCCCTTATCACAACAAATCGGGGCGAAGTGCCTTCGTCCGCTCAAACGCCTGCTCCTCCTGCCACTTCTCAATCTCGGCAAAGTTACCCGAGAGAAGCACATCGGGCACCTTCCAACCATTAAACTCGGCAGGACGGGTATAGACGGGGGGCGCCAAAAGGTTATCCTGGAAGCAGTCAGTGAGGGCTGATGCCTCGTCGCCTATGGCTCCGGGAATGATGCGCACGACAGAGTCGGCAATGACGCAGGCAGCAAGCTCGCCTCCGGTAAGCACATAGTCACCGATAGATATCTCACGGGTGATAAGGTGCTCACGTATGCGGTAGTCGATACCCTTATAGTGACCACATAGGATAATGATGTTCTTCATCAGCGAGAGGCGGTTGGCCTCATGCTGGTTGTAAGTTATACCATCGGGCGAGGTGAAGATTATCTCGTCATAGTCACGCTCGGACTTTAACTTCTCGATACAACGATAGACGGGCTCAATCTTCATCACCATGCCTGCCTCACCACCAAAGGGATAGTCATCCACCGTGCGACGCTTATCATCGGTATAGTCGCGCAGGTTGTGGACATATATCTCGGCATGGCCCGACTCTTGTGCACGCTTGAGTATAGATTCGTTCAGGGGTGAGGCCAAGAGCTCGGGAACAACGGTGATAATATCTATACGCATAGGTTTGTGGTATTATGTTTAGCCTTTATAGTTTATTTCGTTGTTAAGCACCTCGGTGATAAAGGGGTTGTAGAGGGTCTCATGACCTATGGTAGAGCTCTCCTCATGTCCGGGGTAGATGGTGACATCATCACCCAGAGGTACAATAGCCTCGAGTATGGAGTTCATAATCCACGAGTAGTCACCACCGGGGAGGTCGGTGCGGCCAATGCTCTCGCGAAAGAGGGTATCCCCCGTGAAGAGTACACGCTCGCTCTCGGCAAAGAGCGACACATGGCCGGGCGTATGTCCCGGGGTCTTGATGACACGGAGTGTGGTTGAGCCAAACTTTATCTCCTCAACACTATCAAGGTCGATATCTAACTTCGGGGTCTCGCCACACTGCATGCCGAACATCGCAGCCTGACTCGCAGCACCCTCAATAAGGAAGCTATCCTTCGACGAGCAGGCAAACTGCACGCCATAACGCTCCTTGAGGTAACCCACACCGCCGATATGGTCGAAGTGTCCGTGGGTGTTTACCGCCAAGATGGGCGTCAGCCCCAGAGCCTCAATCTCCTCGTTAAGGCGACGGTGCTCCTGCTCCATCATATTGCCAGCATCGACAACGATACACTCCTTTGTATCGTCCCACACAAGATATGTATTCTCCCTAAAGGGATTAAAAACAAGTCGTTTAATATTCATAATCTATCAATGTTTTAAAACGCAACAACAGACTCTTACTCCTCTATCTCGGCTTTTAGGGTTATATGCGCCACGCCGCTTCGTGCCGTGGAGAAGACCTGAAGCACACGGTAGAAGCTACCTACAGGTGCCTTCGTAGGGTTCATCGTGATGGTGAGCACACCACGCTCGCCCACCGGCACAGGCTTGCGGTCATGCTTCACCGTTGTACACGAGCAGCTTGTGCGCACCTCCGTAACCACCAACGGCACATCACCCGTATTGATGAATGGGAGGCGCACCACCTGTGGCTCATCCTCCGTGGTGAGCACGCCGAGGTCTATAATCTTCGTCTGAAACTCTATATCTGCGCCCTCGGGTGTCGAGGCCACAGCATAAAATACAGCTCCACAGCAGAGCAACAAGCATAGGAGATGTCGCATAGGGACTATTGCAGCTTAAAGTTATAGGTTATCTTACCACCCTGTGCCGTTCGGGCACTAGGCTTAAACTTCGCCTTCTTGGCCGCCTCAACAGCAAGACGACGCAGGGTCTCATCCGATGTCGTCGTACCATCAAGATCGACCTTGGCGGTGATGACATCGCCCCTCTCATCTATCGTGACATAGACAACGACCTTACCTGCCGTGTTGTAGTGCGTACTCGGCTTGGGCAGCCCCTCACGCAGACCACGCCCCTGCAATCCTGCATCGAGCTGGTCCGTACCCTGAAGGTTATACCCAGCACCCTGACCTTGGTTGCTTTCCTCCTCGCCATCCGGAACAAGGCGGTTGCCTGTGGCTACCTGTTCCGAGCTATTGCCCGTAACGGGCTTAAAGAGCGCATTGGGATTTACCGTCTGCGTCTTCTCGGCCTCGCCCGAGGTCTGCTCGCTCTGCTCCTTAGTTGCCTTCTCTACGTGTGCCTGCGCACGGTCACGACGCACATCCGTAGGTGCACTCTGCTGAACCACAGGCTTGGGCTCCTCAACTTCGGCCACCTCCTCGAAAACAATCTCCAAAGGAGGTAACACCTCGGGGGCAGGGTTGATATCTATACGCATAGTCCACAGCAGCAGAGCGCCGAGCGACATCACAACAAGAGTGACGGCCGCAGCGATAGGCTTTGAGCGGTGGTCTATAGGATCGTAATACTCCATTATCTCTTATCTTTGGTTGCAAGCACCATCTTATATTTCTCCTCACGTGTGAGGTCGATAATCTCAACAAGAGCATCCACCGTCACCTTCTCGTCACAGCGCAACGAGATATAGGGACGCTCCTCCTCGGCACGACCCTCATACTCGGCATAGTGCACCTTCAGAGCCGCCGCCACCTCCGACACGTTGCTATACGTCTCATTACGGTTTATCGTATAGCTATAACCCGAGGGGCTCGACATATCACCCACAACCGAGAGTGCGATGACCGAAGGGTCACCCTCCTGGCTCGAGGATGAGGGCAGGGTGAGCTTAACCGAGTTATTCGGATTGATAAGCGTCGTAGCCAGGATGAAGAAGACGAGCAAGAGGAAGATAAGGTCGGTCATCGACGACGATGAAAACGACGAATCTACTTTTGAACTTCGCTTAATTGCCATATATCTTTGAACTCTTCTTATTTAACAACGGGCTGATTGAGGATATCCATAAAGGCAATGGTTGTAGCCTCCATGCGGAAGATAAGCTTCTCGACACGTGCCACAAGGTAGTTGTGGGCAAAGTAGGCAGGGATACCCACGATAAGACCTCCTACGGTAGTAACCATAGCCACGTACATACCTGCCGAGAGCTGCTGCAGTTCGATACCGCCACCCTGATTTGCAGACATATCTATGAAGACCCGCACCATACCTACTACCGTGCCCAAGAAACCAATCATAGGGGCACCTCCCGAGATTGAGGCGAGCCAGGGTAGTCCATTCTCAAGCTTGGCAACCTCGACATTAGCGACATTCTCGATAGCGTTCTGGATATCTCCCATAGGACGACCTATACGCTCAATGCCCTTCTCCACCATGCGGGCAATGGGCGAGTCGGTACGACGACAGAGGTCGATAGCTGCATTGATATTACCTTCAGAGATATAGTCACGGATACGATTCATGAAGTTGTTGTCGATGCGTGTAGCCTTACGGATTGCGATAAAGCGCTCCACAAAGATGAAAATCATCACAGCAGCGAGGGCTACCAACACCCACATAAGCCAGCCGCCACCCATGAAGAGGTCCCAGAAGCCGATTGAAGCAACCTGCTCTTCGGTAACAGCAGCTTCCACAGCCTGCTCGGCCATGGCGAGTGAATCGATAGGTGTGAGCTCCGTAGTGGCATCGACACCGGGTTTAGCAGTCAAAATGTTAATCATAGCTTTTTAGATTTTAAGTTATTATTTATTAATTTGTTTCTCTGTTTGTCACATCCTCATAACGGAGTGTGTCGCTCTCTATATCTAACGCCACCACCTCCGCATTATTACTCTTCGAATCCTTGTGCGCTCGCTTACGCTCCTTCGTCGCAGGCTTATTCTTGCGCGTGAAGCGCTTACGCAGACTCTGTCCCAAGTCCTTGAAGGAGTTGAAGCTCTCCTGATAGTACAATCCCACGCCCGACTCCTGCATACCTTGGTTCTCACCATAGCGGTCGATAGTCTGCGTGAAGCCTCGCAGACGGAATGTACCATCGGCATCTATGAGCCATGTGATAAAGGCTTCACCCACGAAGTTCGATGCATTCTGTCGCATCTGCACCGAGGCATCCGAGAGGTAACCACCCTCAAACTCCACGATAACACGATTATCGAGCCAACTCTTCGAGAAGCCAAAGTCCACCTCATCACCCGTAAGCTCGGTACGCGGTCGGTAGCGGAGCACGATATTATAGTTCTCTCCCGAGAGCCAGTTACTCAGCTGGTTCGAAAGGAGCTCAAAGCCCGTAGTGGCAGAGAGTGAGGCTCCCATAGAGCCTGTATCCTCGGCCGAGAAGGTGTTGGCGGCAAGCAGCCAGAACATCTGCGTAGCTATAGCCTGCTGGTCGTTAAGCGCCGACTGTAACACCGTCTGTATCTCGGGGGCCACATTGGGGACCTGCACATCGAAGGTCACCGTGGGCGACATAAGCTCATCCGAGAGCTTAATATAGCAATCCACAGGCACGGCACGTGATACGTCGATACCCTGCACCGAGCTGCCAAGCAACGGACGCAACGATGCCTTTGTGCTATAAATAGCATCGATATTAAGGTTGGCACCCAACGGATCACCGGACCAATGTATCGACGAGCCGGGGACCACCGTAAAGAGCTTGTTCAGGATATTCTGCAGGGTAAAAAGATAAGTACCCTCGGTTATCGTATAGTCGCCTCGCATCTCGAAGAGATTGGCCTTAGGCACAATATGCATAGCGAGCTGACCCGAGCCGCGACCCTTGATGATGTCACCCACCGTGGGGTCGATAACCAACTGCACCTCGATATTGGGTTGTACGTTGAGCGAGATATCCATATCCATTACACCCTCCGACGAGCTTATCTGACGACGCTTACGCTCATAAGCCATCATACGGCGTGTAAGGAACGCTGTAGTATCCGGGGCTTCAATATTCGCCTCACGGAATTTCACGAAGTCGGCATAGGCAATATCCTCCTTACCCGACAGCGGCATAAAAAACTGCGAGTTATCCTCACTCGTACCCTCGATATCCATCTTTATGCCTGTCTTATCTCCTCGGAACGAGGCTCCACCCGAGGCATAGACATGTCCGTAGAAGAGGTCGTTATCGCGCTGCTTCGTGTCGAGCACCAACATCTTTTCCACATCGATATCTATGTCGTATGTAACATTTGCCAAACGCTCCAGACTCACATCCATCGAGTAATATCCCTTATTACCCTCGGGGTCATAGACCTCGATTCTGTCTGCCAGAACATGGTTCTTACGTATATCCACAACACCTCGTGGAGCAGTGTATCTCACCTTCGTATAGTCCACCGACATACCCAAAGAGTCGATAATGGCACGACCATTAAGCTCGGCCATGCGGCCTATACCCTGCACCTGTGCCTCGACGTCTGCCGTACCCGTGATATCCGAGATTATACCCTTCAGCACGGGTGAGAGTATCGCAGCATCAACCCTCGGCATGCGAGCCTGCGCCCAATAGCGATTACCCTGTGGCTGGTAGTAACCTCGAAGCACCGTATCGGCCGTCGTGCGGTCGCTAACAATGACGCGCGCTCGGTTGCGCTCAAAATCCCAGTTAGAGGTTATCTGCTGCGGCGGAGCAACAATGCCGTTAACATCTATATCTGCAAGCTCGATATATGCCTCGATCTGCGGATTGTTGAGTGCCGACTTCACCGTAGCATAACCATTCGACACTCCACTTACATCATAGCCATAACGTCCCGTGATGGTTGTCAGAGGCGAGATATTGAAGTTGTCGAGAACAAGACGTATGGAGTCCGTGCGCAGGCGCGAGGCCACACCGTTGATTATCAACTGCTGATCGGGACGAGCAATGCGCAGATCTTTGACACTGATGCGCGTCGAGTCGATATCTATGCCTCGCGAGTATAGTCGCCACTGCTGCGTCGAGGAGGTGAAGTGCGACGGCGTGATATCTATATGCACGGCTCGACGATGCGTCTCGGCATTTCGGCTAAAGCGCGCACTCATACCAAGAAGAGCCGAGTTATTGTCACTCTCACGGAAGCCTGCCGTGAGGCTCACTCGATTTTCGCGAGCGCCGCCATGCAGGTTGAAGTTAGGCATGATAAGGCGCGAGCCGAGATATACGCCCTCGGACTTAACGCGCAACGAGAGCGAATCGACACTGCTATTATTGACATTAAGGTCAACATTAGCCATGATAACTCCCGAATACTCTATAGCCTCCGACGTGCCTCGCAACGTGATGTTATTACTACGAGGATTGAAGGTCATATCAAGCTTCGTATCCGGAGCCATGACAAAGCCCGAGGCTATGGCATCAAGGAAGACGTTGACATCATCATTGGCACGTATCGACAGGGCTGTATAGTTACGAGGGTCATTTCTCTCCCATGATGTCGTGCCCAACTCTACGGCATTGCCATAGAGCAGCGGAATATAGGTCATCAGCGAGTTGTAGATATACTCATACACCTCGCGATAGGTAGAGTGGCTCTGGTAGCTGATATCGAAGAAATCGGAATCTATGCCTATGGATTTATGTGCTTCGGCACTCTCAACCTCCATGCGCATACGATCCGAGTGGAGCTCTCCCTGCGGATAGTGATACTCTATATCGGCAATACTGATATTTCCCGAGAGCTCCTCAATATCCCTACCATAAAGCTCGACACCCACATTCGCCTCAAGCACCGAGACAGAATCTCGGCGATTGATACCCAGAGCATGCAGGTCGGCACGACGCAGACCCAACGATGCCATATAGGTGGGCATCTCCTCATTAAGTTCGGCATTAGCGTAGAGGTCAAACTCCATATTCGGGTCATCGGCATAGAGCTCGGCATAATAGCTGTCACCATCGATATGACCCATACCCGAGATGGCCGTGTAGCGGTAATTGCCAAGACCCAAACCCGAGACATCCACATTCACATCTCCACGCACACCGCCACTATCACGGCTGCCAAACGAACCATCGACAACGATATCGGAATCGATATCATGTAGCACATTAAGCGACAGAAGCTCTCCCATATCGAGGCGCGATGTCTTAACACGACCCTGAAGGCGGTGTCGTACATCTTCCTCCTTTGCCATCTTTATATCCGCCGAGAGGCCTCCCTCACCCGAGCCCACATTGCCCACTACGCGGAAGTTGTGCAGATAGCCCCCAAACGTACCTCTTGCACTCACCCACTTGGCCCGTGACACGATATCTCGCACCTTGCCATCGAGTGGCTCATGAAGAATATTATCCGTCAACGCAAGGATATCGTTCGAGGGGAGGTACAAATCCTCTACACCGATGACATACTTTGAGGTTTGCCATACGGGGATACCCTTGATATCGAATGTGCCGGCAAAGTGACTCTCCTTGGCGATATCGGCATGGTGCACGACACCCTCAAAATGACGCACCAGACCACGGAAGTCGGCCGTAGCATTGCGCACCGAGGTATTCCATGTACGAAGAGCCGGAGCAAAATAACCAAGATCCTCGGTCGAGAGCGTCGAATTAGACATCCTGCCGACCATCTGTACGCTGTCGATATAATACTCATACTGATCCCAGCTACGTCCCTCCAATCGCATCGAGGGCAAGTGTATCGATGAGGTCTGTGTCGTAGCATGAAACTCCGTAAAGGCAATCAAACCCCTATTCACCTCCAGACCTGTGACTATATCTTCAATCGTAAAGCCGCTACGCTCCACACCCGAGAGCTCGCGCACATCCATCACCACACGACCTCGCTCCACAAGGAAGTTCTCCACACGAGCATCAATATCCTTAATCTGCATATCGTAGTAGTCGATACCATACTCCGGATTACGATGCTGCAGACGTTCATAACGAAACTCCACATCACGAGCCACAGCCTCATCCATGTGCATGACAAAACGACTCTCACCCTCCTTACGCAGACTGTCAACCACGGGACGTATATTCAACTCTCCATCCGAGAGCTCGCGCAAGAAGAACTTTACACCCTCAGCCTCGGCACTATTGAGCACCAAGCCATCCTTACCGATATTAAGACTTCCGATGCCGGCACGGGCACGACGCACATAGAGCAACGTATCGCACTCATGATCCTCGACATAGAAACCCTCGACGCGCACGCGCGAAAAAAGGTCAAGATCTATGCGGTCAATTGCCACGGTAACTCCCATATAGTCGCTTGCAAAGCGCGAAGCGCGCTCAATGATACGGTTTTGCACCGACTCGACATTAAGCACCAAAGTAATGGCAATAGGCAAAAATATCGATAACAAAACAATCATCGATAACACCTTTACCAATATTTTTATACCTTTGCGCATGAAAAGCCTACGATAGGATTTTTACACTTTACTGCAATTAACCTACAAATGTAATCATTTTTCTATAAAATAGAAAAAAATTACACGAAAATACGAAATAAAGGCTCCAAATTATGGATATTACGATACTTGGCATAGAGTCCTCTTGTGACGACACGTCGGCTGCCGTGATACGCAACCGTACACTTCTTTCAAATGTCATAGCCTCACAGGCTGTGCACCAAAAGTATGGAGGAGTAATCCCCGAACTCGCCTCACGAGCTCACCAGCAGAACATCATCCCCGTGGTTGACACCGCCCTTAAGGAGGCCGGGCTGACCATTGATAAGATTGATGCCATAGCCTTCACACGTGGCCCGGGGCTTCTCGGCTCTCTGCTTGTCGGCGTATCATTTGCCAAGGGATTATCCATTGCCAACAACATCCCCCTTGTCGAGGTTAACCATCTGCAAGGACATATCCTCTCGCATTTTGTCGATTTACCCGACCGCGAACTCCCCCACCCCGACTTCCCGTTCTTGTGTCTGTTAGTCAGCGGTGGACATACGCAGATTGTGCGCGTGGACTCACCCACCGAGATGGAGATTATCGGCACGACGATTGATGATGCCGCGGGCGAAGCATTCGATAAATGTGCCAAAGTTATGGGGCTACCCTATCCCGGAGGCCCCATCATCGACCGCTTGGCAAAGGAGGGCGATAGTTCGGCATTTAAGTTTGCAAAGCCCCACGTCGAAGGAGAGTTCGACTACTCGTTCTCCGGATTAAAGACCTCGTTCCTATACACTTTGCGGGATGCCATAAAGAGAGAGCCCGACTTCGTAGAGAAGCATAAAGCCGACCTCGCAGCATCACTACAACGCACTATCATAGAGATACTTCTCGACAAGCTCGTAAAGGCCTCAAAAGCAACAGGCATCAAGGATATAGCCATTGCCGGAGGCGTATCCGCAAACTCGGGACTGCGAAACGGCATACTCGAGATGGGGCGTCGCCGTAACTGGCGCACATTCCTTCCGGAGTTGAAATTTACGACCGACAACGCTGCAATGATTGCTACGGCAGGATACTTCCGATATCTCAATGGCGAGGTAAGCTCGCTCGACGTATCACCCGTAGCACGTATTCAGGATTTATAGCAAGGGCAATGAGTAGCCGTAAGCTGCCATATAACGACTATGGCAGAGCCATGCGTCAACGCTTCGGAGGACGCATGCAGAAGATCGCCATAGATGCCCATTTGGGCTGCCCGCACCGCAATAACAACACCGGTGTGGGCGGTTGTACTTTTTGTCTTAACGATGCATTTTCTCCGGGCTATTGTCGCGAGCACCAAAGCATAACCGAACAGATAACGCAAGGTATCGCATTTCACAAGGCACTAAACCGCAGTGCCGACATTTATATTGCTTATTTTCAGTCAGGTACAAATACTCTTGCAACTATATCCCACCTCGAAAAGATATATCAAGAGGCATTATCGCACCCCGCTATTTCAGGGTTAATCATAGCGACACGTCCCGATTGCATAAGTTCCGAAAAGCTCGAACTTATATCCCAAATAGCCAAACATAAATACGTTGCCATAGAGTATGGCATAGAGTCGATATACGACACCACGTTAAAGGCCGTAAACCGCGGCCATGACTTCACTACAAGCAAACATGCCATAGCCCTCACAAAGAGCTATGGCATAGATGTCGGAGCACACTTCATCCTCGGACTACCACACGAGAGTCGCGAGATGCTTCTTGCCCTACCCGAGGCGATAAATACCCTCGGCATCGATTTTATCAAGTTTCACCAACTGCAGATATATCGTTCTACACCCCTCGCCGAGGAGTGGCATGAGCATCCCGAGAGATTTCTCTTTGGTAGCGACAACGCCATGGAGGAGTATATCACACTGATGGTTGATATTATACGTCGTTTATCCCCCGACATTGCCATCGAACGGCTATTGAGCCAAGCACCGCGCAGCTATCTTCTACACTCACCTTTTGGCGGACACAAAGTTGATATAGTGCGCAATATGATTATCGAGCGCATGTACTCACTCTGCGCACAACAAGGCGACATGATAAGATAATTCAGCAAGCGGAAGTAGATGATAGCCTTTTACCGCAAAGAACGACTAAATAGACTTTTTATTCAGCCTCAAATCTTTGTGTAAGCACGCTCTACATTTTATCACCATGCTTTGACTTCGACTTGTCGCAACATTTGGTGTCGCACTCCCTCTTCACGAGGTTGCCATCCTTATCGAAGCAGAGCTTCGTACCGTCGTTCAGCGAGGCATAGAGCTTATCGCCACGATGCTTCATGCTTACAATCCACGCACTCGAATAGTGAGCCTTAACGTAATCACCCACCTTCTTGGGGATGAGCTGCTCGGGCACAGCTCCCTGCGCCATAACCAACCCTGTGCACTTGCCACTCGACTTATCGAACATCGCCTTATCGCCATTCTCGAAATAGACCACATAATAGGGATGATGCTCACCCATCTCCTCGGCATACTTCACGGGACTCGACGACATATACTCATGAATAAAGGCATGTGTCGCCTTTGGCAACTTATCCAGAGCGACTCGACCATCGGGCATGGCAGCACAGAGCGTAATGGCCACCAAAAATGAGAAGGAGGTAATGATAAACTTTTTCATAAATCACATTTTTAAAGGTTTAACACCTCGTCCCAAACAATAAATGTTCCAAAACGAGAAAGGATATAGGTACAGCGGTTAAAAAAAATACGCCATTAGAACAAAAAAATTCCGATTTATACTCTATAATTAAAGTAAAAGTAGTATCTTTGCTCAATTAACAACTACAACCATCAAGATATGGCAATTAAGAATAACGTTATGATCGTTCGCCAGAGACTTCTCACGAAGCTTGTGAGCCTCTGGAATGAGGGCCAGCTTGTCGAGAAGATCGACCGTGTGCCCATTGAGTTTAGCCCCCGCAATTCGCAGGTGCGTGGTCGCTGCTGCATCCACAAGGAGCGCGCAGTATGGAAGTATAAATCGCTACCTCTGTTGGGATATGACATGACTGATGAGGTTGATGAGCTTATGCCCTTGTCGGACTACGCAAAGATGACTCTCGACCGCAAGGCTATAAAGGATAATATCATGTGCGTTATCGACGAGGCTTGTTCTTCATGTGTACGTACCAACTACGATATCACAAACCTTTGCCGTGGTTGTGTGGCTCGTGCTTGTGAGCATGCCTGCCCGAAGAATGCTATCGAGTTCGACCCCGACACATCACAGGGCAAGATCAACCACAAGGTATGTATCAGCTGCGGTAAGTGTTTCGCTGCTTGTCCCTACCACGCTATCGTATATATCCCTGTTCCCTGCGAGGAGGCTTGTCCCGTAGGCGCTATCTCGAAGGATGAGTATGGCGTAGAGCATATCGATGAGACGAAGTGTATCTACTGCGGTAAGTGCATGAACGCTTGCCCCTTCGGTGCTATCTTCGAGATCTCGCAGGTATTCGACGTGCTTCAGAGCATACGTCGTGGAGAGAAGGTGGTGGCTATAGTTGCTCCTTCAATCTTGTCGCAGTATGATGCCCCCACCGAGCAGGTATATGGAGCTATCAAGGCTATCGGCTTTGCAGATGTTATCGAGGTGGCACGCGGTGCCGAGGTTACTACTGAGAAGGAGACTCACGAGTTTGCCGAGAAGATGGAGGAGGGTCAGCCCTTTATGACCACTTCATGCTGTCCTTCATACATGGAGATGGCACGTAAGCACGCCCCCGAGCTTCAGAAGTATATCTCATCGACATACTCACCTATGGTATATACCGCCGAGATTGCTCACCAGAAGCACCCCGATGCGAAGGTCGTATTCGTAGGCCCCTGTATTGCAAAGCGCAAGGAGGCTCGTCGCGAGGATCTTCCCGAGAAGATTGACTACGTACTTACCTACGAGGAGATTCACGCCATCCTTGGTGGTATGAACATTGAGCTTGGTTCTACTAACATACACCCCGTTGATTGCGCATCGCGTCGCTCGGCACATGGCTTTGCCGAGAATGGTGGTGTTACGGCCGCCGTGAAGGAGCTCGTAGCCGGTAAGATTGACTTTACAACCCTACAGATTGCAGGTCTTAATAAGAAGAATGTAGGTCTGTTGAAGGCTTACGGCAAGACAGGCAAGGCTCCTGCACAGTTTATCGAGGTGATGGTATGTGACGGCGGATGTATCTCGGGCCCGAGCGTACATACGGCATACGACACCGGTAAGAAGACATTTACAGCAGAGTTATTGAAGAGATAATCTGAATGAGGAGTTTAGTTGAGCAGTTATCATCTTACGGCAGGCTCGACACCGAGGGCCTCGGTACGCTACTTTCAAAGTGTACTACGGATGATGACGTACTACAACAGCTCCGCGATTGTGCCGTCCGAACTGCTCGTGAGCAGTTCGGACTTGGCATATATATACGTGGCCTTATCGAGCTGTCGAGCTTCTGTCGCTGCGACTGTCTCTACTGCGGCCTACGTCGTAGCAACCGCACGGCCGAGAGATATCGTCTTACACAGGAGGAGGTGTTGCGTTGCTGCGCCGAGGGCTACAAATTAGGCTTTAAAACCTTCGTGTTGCAGGGTGGCGAGGATGGCACACATACCGACACGTGGCTTGTGGAGCTGATATCGGCCATGCGCACCACCTACCCCGACTGTGCCATCACGCTCTCTCTTGGCGAGCGTAGCGAGGAGTCCTATCGCAAGCTTAAGGAGGCAGGTGCTAACCGCTATCTGCTACGTCATGAGGCCGCAAACGAGGAGCTCTACGCCTCGCTACACCCCACAAGCCGAGGTCTTAACCACCGCATAGAGTGTCTTGAGGCACTTGGCAAACTCGGCTATCAACGCGGCATGGGTATGATGATAGGTGTCAAGGGTCAATCCCTTGATAACCTTGTAGAGGATTTACAACTTATCGGAGAGATGAAGCCCGAGATGGTAGGCATAGGTCCCTTCCTACCACACAAGGCTACGCCTCTGGGCCTGGAGCCCGCGGGAGATTTACGCCTGACGCTTGCCACTATAGCCATTGTGCGACTGATGCTGCCCAAGGCTCTTATACCCTCAACTACAGCTCTGGCTACACTCTCACCCACGGGGCGCCTCGAGGGAATACTCTCGGGAGCAAATGTCGTGATGCCCAACCTCTCACCCCCGGATGTACGTATCAAGTACGCCATATATGAGAATAAGGCATCGTGGGGCAAGGAGGCCGCCGAGGGCCTTAAAGCATTGGAGATGGAACTTAACACCATTGGCTATCATATAGATTGGTCAAGAGGTGACTATATATACAATAGATAATCATACGTCATAGAAGAAAAAGGATTTATAAGATGATAGAATATAACGTAAAATCGGAACGAGCCGAGGAGTTTATCCACGATGGTGAGATACGCGCCACACTGGAGTATGCTCTCAAGCACAAAGATGATAAGGCCCTCATCGAGGAGATACTCGCGAAGGCCGAGCAGGGTAACGGCATATCGCATCGCGAGGCGGCCGTACTTATCGAGGTTGAGGATAAAGAGATTGAGGAGCGCATGTACTGCATTGCCCGCAAGCTCAAGGAGCGCATCTATGGTAATCGTATTGTGATGTTTGCTCCGCTCTACCTCTCGAACCACTGTGTAAATGGCTGTGTATATTGTCCTTATCATGCCCAGAATAGACACATACCACGCCGCAAGCTCACACAGGAGGAGATACGTCGCGAGGTTATCGCCCTGCAGGATATGGGTCATAAGCGTTTGGCATTGGAGACGGGCGAGCACCCGAAGTTGAGCCCCATAGAGTATGTCTTGGAGTCTATCGATACCATCTACTCGATACACCATAAGAATGGTGCTATACGTCGCGTGAATGTCAATATTGCGGCAACCACCATCGAGAACTATACACGTCTTAAGGATGCCGGCATCGGCACATATATCCTCTTTGAGGAGACTTACGACCGCAAGACCTACGAAGAGCTCCACCCGACAGGTCCCAAGAGCGATTGGGCATACCACACCGAGGCAATGGACCGCGCCATGCTCGGAGGCATTGACGATGTAGGCGTAGGTGCGCTCTTTGGATTGTCGTCATACCGCTACGATGTTGTGGGCATCTTAATGCACGCCGAGCACCTTGAGGCACGCTTTGGCGTGGGACCCCATACCATCAGCGTACCACGTATCCGTCCTGCCGACGATATCGACCCCAAAGATTTCCCAAATGCCGTTACCGATGAGGTATTCCGTCGCATCGTTGCCGTATTACGTCTTGCTGTACCCTACACTGGCATGATCGTTTCTACACGTGAGTCGCAGCGTTCACGCGAGCTTGTTCTCGATGTGGGTGTATCACAGCTCAGCGGAGGCTCGAAGACAAGCGTGGGAGGCTATGCCGAGGGCATTGAGGATGCCGAGGAGTCGGCACAGTTCGATATCTCGGATAATCGCACATTGGACGATATCGTTGGATGGCTGCTCGACCTTGGATATATACCAAGCTTCTGCACCGCCTGCTATCGCGAGGGTCGCACGGGAGACCGCTTCATGTCGCTTGCCAAGCGCGGACTGATAGGCAACTGCTGCGCACCCAATGCACTGATGACCTTGGCCGAGTACCTCGAGGACTACGCCTCACCGCGTGTCAAGGTCGCGGGAGCACAGATGATTGAGCGCCTGACAAAGGTCATACCCTCGGAGAAGGTGCGCCAGATTACCGAGCGCAATCTCCAGGAGATTATTAACGGCAAGCGCGATTTCCGCTTCTAACATTCTGCATATATGAGCGTTACAACTCCCACATCGGAGAGGGTGCACGTTGCTATCTTCGGACGTACAAATGCCGGTAAGTCATCGCTGATAAATGCCCTCACGGGACAGGATGTAGCCCTTGTTTCACCCGAGGCGGGCACAACGACCGACCCCGTAAACAAGGCTATGGAGCTTCCAAATATCGGTGCCGCGGTGATTATCGACACCCCGGGATTGGAGGATAACACCACGCTTGGCGAGAGCCGCATGGCGCGCACCGCCAAGGTGCTTGACAAGGCCGATATCGCCATTATACTCTTCACGGAGCAGGGTACAGATGTCGAACTCGCCTTGTTGGAGGAGTGTCGCATACGCGAGATTACTACCGTTGTTGTGCTCTCGAAGGTTGATAACTACAAGGAGCGCGAGGCGTTGATTAGACATATACACCTTCTTACAAATCATGATGTTATAGCCGTAAGTGCGACTACGGGTGAGGGCATTGACAGGCTGTTTGAGGCTCTTGCCAAGCACTTCTCGCGCGAGGAGCGTATGATAACCGAGGGTTTCTGCGAGGCAGGAGATATGGTGCTTCTTGTTATGCCACAGGATAAGTCGGCACCCAAGGGACGCCTTATACAGCCACAGGTGCAGACCATACGCGAGCTGCTCGACAGAGGATGTACGCCTCTATGCTGTACGCCCGATACCATGGCCGAGGCGTTGGCAAAGTTGAACCATGCACCAAAGCTTATAATCACCGACTCGCAAGCCTTCGACAAGGTGTATGTGTTGAAGCCTGCGGAGTCTGTACTCACTTCCTTCTCGATACTCTTTGCCCGATATAAGGGCGATATCGACCTCTTTATCGAGGGAGCAAAGGCATTAGGTCGCCTCACCCCCTCCTCGCGCGTACTTATCGCCGAGGCCTGCACTCATGCACCGCAGAGCGAGGATATAGGCCGTGTGAAGCTCCCCGCGATGCTGCATAAAAGGTTTGGTGCAGAGCTCTTGATAGATATTGTCGGGGGCATGGACTATCCCGAGGACTTGACACCATACGACCTTGTCATTCACTGCGGAGCCTGCATGTTTAATCGCAAACATGTGTTGAGCCGTGTAGAGCGCGCCCGCAAGCAGGGAGTGGCAATAACAAACTACGGCATTATCATCGCAGCGCTGACAGGCATACTCGAGCGTGTTAAGAGCCGCTAATTGCATAATTAGAATAAATTACCTACCTTTGAAGAAAATTTAGAGGCTGTTTGAATTTTACGCGAGATTATTTGTGAAATTATTGTGAGCGGATGTTCACTTCTTGAGAGCTGGTAATAGCAAACTTTTTTTTTCAAGTTTCACGAGTGAATAGATGCCAAAATAGGTCACAAAGAGACCGCGACTTATTCTCATAGCAACAGACTAACATAGTTAATATCAACACCGTTTCTTATAAGCCATGACGGAAAACATTGAGCACATACAGATTCTTGACCGCAAGTTCAAGACGATGATACCTGCCAGCGAGATAGACAAGGCTGTGACACGTGTTGCCGAGCAGCTCAACGAGCGATATGTCGGCAAGACCCCCATCTTCCTCGGTGTATTGAGTGGCGCATTTCTCTTCTTGAGCGACCTGGTGCGAAAGATTACTTTCGACTCGCGTTTAGCCTTCGTGAAGATATCTTCGTACAACGGCACAGAATCTACGGGGCGTGTACAGCAGCAGCTCGGCATTGACTTCGACATCGAGGGCAAGGATATAATCATCGTCGAGGATATCATTGAGACAGGACACAGTATGAACTACCTCATCGACTATCTCCAGCAGCGCAACCCTGCAAGCATCTCGATATGCACGCTCTTCTTCAAGCCCGAGAAGTTCCTCTACGAGTATAAAATCGACTATGTGGCGATGCCCATAGGTAATGAGTTTATCGTAGGCTATGGCTTGGACTACAATCAAGTGGGCCGCAACCTTAAAGATATATACGTTCTCGATGAAGATTAACCCCGACATAGAGCTTCTTGAGGGAGGTCTGAAGTTACCTCTCGTTGAGGATTTTTACACCATACAGGGTGAGGGATACCATGCCGGTAAGCCCGCCTACTTCATCCGCCTTGGCGGTTGTGACGTGGGATGTCGTTGGTGTGATGCCAAATATACGTGGAATCCGAAGATATACCCTCCGACAAATATAGATGTTATTGTGGAGCGCGCCTCGTCATGCTCGGCACAGGCCATCGTCATCACGGGTGGCGAGCCTTTACTCTACCCCTTGGGGGAGCTCACACGTCAGCTCCATGCACGAGGCTTGGAGATTTTCCTCGAGACCTCGGGAACAAACCCCATAAGCGGAGAGTTCGACTGGATATGTCTCTCGCCCAAGCGACAGATGCCCCCCATGGAGGAGGCCTTTCGTCGTGCAGACGAGCTGAAGGTCATAGTGCAGAGCGAGGAGGATATCACATGGGCCGAGGAGTGCAGCAAGCACGTAAGTCGCAAGTGTCGCCTCTACCTACAACCCGAATGGAGTCGCTATGAGTCGATTATCGGCATGATGGTCGAATGGGTCAAGGCACACCCCGAGTGGAATATCTCGATACAGACACATAAATTTATGCATATACCATAACCCGCAATGACGGAGGAGACGCAACATAAGGTTATAAATTACTTTTGGGTGACACTCACGGTGCTCATCGCCTTTGGCACGCTGTTGGTTTCGATAAGTACCATCAGCGATATGGTACGTACCCGCTACCAAATATGGAAACTCGACCAAAAGATTGAGCGCCTTGAGGCGAAGATCGAGGCCGACAGCATCTTTATCAAGGAGATAAGCTCCTCGCCCGAATTTATGGAGCGATTTGCCCGCGAGCAATACCACATGCAACGCGCTGGCGAGACAGTCTATATCCTTGAGAAATAACGCTCGTAAAAATAGTATGACCTATAGACAATATAACGCCCCATGTGGGCGTTTTTTGTTTGATTAACACAAAACCGATTTGCCTATGTAGAGAAGTTGCCTACGATTTTTAATATTTGAATTATGAAGAGAGTGATTACCTACCTGTCTGTTGCTATTCTTGCGGCAGCTACAGGCGCTGCTACGACACAGTTCATAAGCAGCAAGGCCTCTATGGGCAACAAAGCTACAACAGCCATGAACGACTACGCGGAGCACCCTTTCCGCGAAAACCCCGTCACGGATGCACATTTTGCATCCTCGGTGGTGAGCAGCCACTATCCCGACCTTACATACGCCGCCGAGAATGCCGTGAAGGCGGTTGTAAACATCAAGGCTACACGCATTGTCGAGCGCAGCTACGACCCATTTCTGGAGTTCTTCGGCTACTCCGGAGGTAAGGGTTCACCACGACGTGCCGAGGCCGGCGGCTCGGGAGTGATCATCTCCGAAGATGGATATATCGTCACGAACAACCATGTTATAGAGAACTCTACAGAGCTGCGCGTAACACTTAACGATGGTCGCACCTTTGCTGCCACGGTCATAGGCTCCGACCCCACTACGGATGTAGCCCTTATCAAGGTTGAGGGCTCGGGGCTCCCCACCCTTCCTTTTGGTTCATCGGAGGAGTTGCGTCTTGGTGAGTGGGTGCTCGCCATCGGCTACCCCATGCAGTTGCAATCTACCATCACGGCAGGTATCGTCTCAGCCAAGGCTCGACAGCTCGGAGCTATAGATTCCAACAGCAGCATCGAGTCCTTCATCCAGACCGACGCCGCAGTAAACCCCGGCAACTCGGGCGGTGCTCTTGTAAATACGCGAGGTGAACTTGTGGGCATTAACACCATCATCAAGAGCTCTACGGGTAGTTACGTGGGTTACTCCTTTGCCGTGCCTGAGACCATCGTGCGCAAAGTCGTTGTAGATCTCAAGGAGTCGGGCGTTGTACAGCGTGCCGTACTCGGCATCTCATTCCGCGCTATAGACCAGCAATTTATCGACGAGATGGGCGAGATGACGGGCATAGATGCCGTAGGTGGGCTCTACGTCGCCTCGGTAACTGCCGAGGGTGCCGCCTCGGAGGCCGGAATACGCAAAGGCGATATCATCACCTCGATTGAGGGCATAGCGATGAATGACTCGGCGACACTGCTTGAGCAGATAGGCATGCGTCGTCCCGGAGATAAGGTCGATATCACTGTACGCCGTGGCGATAAAACACTTAAGCTCACTGCAACACTCCAAAATCGCGCAGGTAACACCGCGCTCCTTAAGCGCGAGAGTATAGAAGTTGTGGAGGCCCTTGGCGGCAGCTTGAGCAATGCGCCACAGAGCATCTGCACGAAGCTCGACATCAAGGGTGGTGTAGAGGTGACGGCCATAAAGTCGGGAGGCATATTGGAGCGTTGCCGAATAAAGGCGGGCTTCATTATCACGCATATCAACGACCGAGCCGTGTATAGCGTCGAAGATATCAACCGCATGACCGAGAAGATAACCTCGATAGATGGCCTCTACCCCAATGGTCGTGCCTCGAGTTATATGATTGTTGAGTAAGATATAGATAACACGTGGGTGACTAAAAAGTAAAATAGTCCCCCACGTGTTATTTGGAGGTTTAATACCAAGAGCTCTCTTTATGGCGACTATAATAAAATAGCATGTTACGGATAGAGAGATGCCGTAAGAGCTATGTTAGACAGCCTTATAGCCATTGATGAGCATATCGCTACTCTATGACGACGCTCTTCTCTGCGCCATCATAGTAACCGAGTTTATCGAGAAGCTCGTTGATATCGCGCTTTTGTCTGGGATAGCTATAGCTGAAGGGTGTTGACGACCACATCTCACTGCAGTTACCCAACTCATCAAGCACAGCACCACACATCACCCACTCGACACTCGAGCGTGATGTATATACCATAATATTATTCTTCGACGAAGTAATCAAGTCGGCCTTAACAGCAGCTATATGCTCATTATCCATAAAGTTTGTGGGAGCATAGAAGTAGTGGAAGACATCACGTGCAGGCTTCTCGGTGATAATCTCCGACCACATAACATAGTAGCCCATATCCTCATACAACTGTCCCGAAGGAGTAAGTTTGCCGGGATAGTACTGCTCATACTCCGCAGCACTATATGGACCATTGAAATCTACACGTATAACGCTATTCTGACACTCCCCCTCGGGCTCCGTCTTGAAGTCATAGCGGAAGAGGTCCGTTGTCGCAACGCCGCCAAGATAGCCAAAGGCTAAAAACGAATACTCCTTATCGGGCTGAAGGGTATTAAGGTGCTCCGAATATACACCCTTATAACGCTCTACACGGCCATACGTCGATTTCTGATATTCGATAACCGAAGTGATAATCTCCTCGTTCGAGCCCTCGGGCACCTCATTCGCAGGCACGATAACCATTGTATAAGAGTCATCTTTCGAGGGTGTAACCGTGATATCGGCAATACGTACATGGCAATTCTCCATCTTTATCTCAAAGGTCATCTCGGAGGGTAGCACAGGCTTCGTTGCGAAGTGCACAAGCTGTGGCTTTGACACCATCTGTGGCACTCCGTCAACCATATCCACAGCGTATATATACATCATATAGTTGGTATCCGACTCTCGCTCCTCGCTCCAGCTATCATCACCCTTAAGACACATATAGTCCAAAATCTCCTGGGCCGTAAATCCTGATGCCATGTTATCTACGGTCATCGATAGCCATCTGTTAACCAACATATCGCAATACTCCTTATCCGGCTCTACGCCCTCGGGAAGATACATGCCGCTACCACCCTCGGGGATAACCTCGAGATAGTAATAACCCTCCCAATCAAGCGTATCTATGTTGTATGTAAGGTTCGGGCCCTCCACCTCTACGTCAACATCAAAGGGCACATCAATAAGTTCGTTAGGCTCAAGTGTCACAATACAGTGGTCCACAGGAGCAACTATATGGTAATCCATATTATCCTCATCAAACTCTACGGCATAGGCATAAACCACATATTCTTTATTAGGGAGCATACTCTCCCATATTACCGTAGCCTCACCCTGATATACCATGCCATTCAATAAGAAGAAACCACGAACATCCGAGATCTGATCCAGATATGGCTCAACTATGCTCATGAAAAATTCGTAGTCATCCTGAAAGACCTGTTCACTCTTGGCAATGCCCTTGGCAAGAAGATACTCCTTCTCGGCAACATACGTAACATAGTATGCCTCGGGATCGGAGGGTATTATATGGGTTTTACAGCTCGTTGTGGTATTCTGCTCGGCAACAAATTCAAATGAACACTTACTCTGTGCACGCTGTCTGAGCATCAGCTTAATTACAGGATAATTTGGATACTTAATCGATATCTCGGCACTGCGATGATCCATCGTCGTATTGGGCTCTACATCGAAGAAGAGCTGTCCCTCCTCCGTCCAATAGTTTTTAACCCACGTAGCTATATACGTAGCTACGATATCAAAGCCATCCACACCATTAATCACCTCATACCCAACGCTGAACTCTCCTCCCTCGGGGCTTACGTTATACTCACTGCACTCGAGCCTTACCTCCAACTTATCTGCTTCGTCACCTCCACCATTAGTGGCATTTACATCCTTGGTACAAGCAACAAGCAAGACGCAAAGCACCGACAAAAATAAAAATGTAAATAGTTTTCTCATGGTCAATTTTCTTTGTTTACGACGACAAAGATATTATTTTCTTTTGAAATTATCAATACCTCAATCGGGAAAGTCTCAATTTACATAAGAACCCTTCTATAGATTGGGTCGAGATGATTTTGAAGATTATTTCGAGGCTATTTCTCGAAGCTACGAATAACTCTTTCACTAATTTATAAAAGGGCTCTTAACCCGCTAACAAACCACTGCCAAAGTAAGTATATATATTAAAAAAAGATACGTATATCTATATTAATTGCAAATTTATTATTATATTTGCTCCGTGATGAAGAGTGTATTTTCTAATATTTTTAGAAAATAGAGAAGACAGTGCTGAAAGATATTATACGCAAAAGATAGGTAACTAATTAATTATAACCACTTTAAACATTTATTATCCATGAAAAACATTAACAAATTTATGGGTTTGATGGCCATCTTGGCTTTTACACTGCTTGGCAGCTGTACAAAAGATCAGGGTGTAAGCACTAAGGACTCAACAATTAAGGACTCAACAATCAACTTGAAGGCTACCGAGGTAGAGGCTTCATTGAAGGGTGGTACTTACGCTATGGAGTACACCATCAGCAGCCCCCACGAGGGTGAGGTTGTAACTGCAACAGCTGCCGATGATTGGGTTTACGACTTTGACAACTCGGTTGATGGAGTATTGTCATTCAAGGTTAAGGCTAGCGAGGATGGCAAGAGCCGCGAGACTATTGTAACCGTTAAGTATCGCTTTGCTTACAGCGTGAACTTCACTGTTAAGCAGGGTTCTAACATGACCGACAAGAAGATTAAGATTGAGCTTGTAGAGACCAATCTCTTCGATTTCACCGTAAAGTTCGTTCCCGAGGATAAGACAAAGCCCTACATCATCCAGAGTGATTCAAAGCTTGACCTCATCCTTGGCGGCATTACTACAGGTGAGCAGTTGTATGAGAATGATTTTGCCTACTTCAACTCTATATGCGGCTTGTACGGACAGAATGTAGTACAGTACATGCAGAGCATCGCAAAGATGGGTGACCACACCCAGACTTTAAAAAATGGTACATCTTCCGAGACATACACCGTGCACGCATACTACTTCGACTACAAGACCGGTGCCCTCGTTTCAGAGGTTGCTACTTTGGATGTTAAAACAAAGAGCCCTGAAAAGGTCACTGCCGAGTTCGATATGACATTCAAGGTTGATGGCACAGAGGTTACAGCTACGGTTACACCCAAGAATCCTGAGGATACAGGCGACTACTACTTCGATATGCTCAATGGCGTTATTCTCAATGATTTTGTGCAGTACTTCGACAATGAGGCTGCATTCATGGAGTATTTCTGGGCTGATTCGATTTTCAAGATGATGCACAATGAGGAGATGAGTGCTGAACAAATTATCGGTCAATACTCATGCGTTGGCAATGACATTAACGGTAACCCCATGCACACCTGTACATTTGAGCTTCTTGCTAACTGGGACTACTACCTCTACGCATTTAAGATGGATCCCGAGACAGGACTTTGCAAGTCAGTGCCACAGTGGGTTGAGGTTAGAACCGGTGATGCTAAACCATCTGATATCAGTGTAGAGATCACCTATGCAAACATCACTCCCTACTCTGCAACAGCTACGGTTATTCCCTCTAATAACGACTACTACATATGTAATTTCGTAACTACCGAGGAGTGGAACGCTTTGGGTGCTGATGACGCAGCCCGCAAGGCAAAGATTCTTGCAGATGGCAATTGGGAGCTCAATAAGGGTAGCGATATTTACTACTTGTCAAATCTTACCCCCGGCACAGAGTATGTAGGTTATGCTTTCGGTTCACGCGGTGGTGTTGCTACCAATGACAGAATGGATACCTTTAAGTTCACTACAAAGTCAGATGAGTATAGCGATCTCACATTCGAGCTTGCAGACTTGGGCTACTATGCAGCTAACGAGCTTGCAAACGCTGATGATGATCAGATTGCATCTGCTTTTAGCAGTGATACGGTAAAGGACCAGGTGGTATTCCCCATCAGGCCTATCGTAAAGGACAAGGATGGCAATGTTCTTAAGGAGGGCGACTACAAGATGTTCTTGTATGATTTCTACTACTCTGACACTACCGACGATAAATACGGTGATAAGGAGTGGACTGATCACTTCATCTACATGATGCAGCAGGTCGAGCTTGGCGTCGTGCAGGGTGGACTCGCCAAGGATACATATTATTTCGCTCCTTGGGATAACAATTACATCTTCGTAGGTGTTGTTATCGACAATGACGGCTACTTGAGTAAGCGCTTCGAGCGTCGTGTTACACCTAACGTAGATGGTGCTGGCGATGTTGACGACTTCATCACATGGTGGTATGAGTGGCACGAAAATAGCACAAGCGGTCCCGGCCTGCAGTAGTAAAAACCAGGTCACATCGCAGATATAAAATAGAGAATATAATCTGTATAACAGAGCTCTCTCGGCATCTGCTTTATCCGTAAAATGTCTGTTTATCCAATAAACTACGCTTTTACGATCTGCGAGCAGCCACAAAAATAGCTCTTGTTACACAAATTCGCAAACAGGGGTTGTCCGGCAAATTTAAGGGACAACCCCTGTTTTCGTATAATATATATGTTATTGAGAGCGGCAAGAAAATTGCCGTGTAAAAAAACTTGAAAACTTTTTTTGTTTTTCAAGTTTTCTTTGTATATTTGCACCATCATTTAACGTGGAGTAGTATGACACAAAAGGAGATAATCGTAGAACACGCAGCACAGATGTTCGTATCACAGGGTGTTAAGGCCGTGCGCATGGATGATATTGCACAGTCTTTGAGTGTCTCGAAACGCACTCTATATGAACTCTTCGGCGACAAAGAGGAGCTACTCTATCAAAGCATATCATACTATATCATCGAGACACAAAAGCGTCGCATGAACAGCATCAAAAAGTTGGATAACGACCTCGAAATTATGATTATGTGTCTGAAGGATATGATATCCATGACACCTATAGCATCACGTATGCGTCGTAATATGCAGCGCTTCTACCCTGCCGTATTCGAGCGTCTGGAGAAGAATGCCTACAACAACTCTTTTGAGCATCTCCGCGGATGGATTAAGAAGTGTGTCGAACAGGGTTACTTCACAAAAACTGCCGACTGCGACTTTGTAGCCAAGGTACTCAACGACAGCGTACAGGGCATCATGGTATCGGAGCGTCACGAGATGCGCGACTCGATAGAGATAATATCGCTGATGTTCTACTCACTAATAATCTTCATACGTGGTCTATGCACCACACGCGGCATGGAGATTATTGACGAGTGTTTCGACAAGTATTTCGGCAATATTCCCTCGCCCGATACGTTATAATATTAATATGGCTAAGCGAAAACAAGGATAAAAGTAATAAATATTTAAGAGTGTAACATGAAAAAGTATTTGGTGATTATCTGTTTGAGCATCGCATCAGTTATGACTGCAGAGGCTCAAATTCAGCTGTCGCTCGATGAGGCGATAGAGATTGCCCTCTCGGACAACCCCACAATCAAGGTTGCCGACCTCGAGATCGAGCGCTACGACTATGTCTATAAGCAGGCCGTATCGTCACTCTACCCCAAGGTTGATGCTTCGGCGCAGTACTCTTTGGCTATACGACGACAGGAGATGGCACAGGGCCTCTCGTTTGGCGGTAAAAACACATTTAACGTGGCAGGTAGCGTTTCGCTTCCGTTGTTTGCTCCATCGGTATATCGACAAATGAAGCTCACCCGCGCACAGATGGCAACGGCCGTGGAAAGCGCTCGCGCCAGCCGCATAGAGATGGTGGCTGCCGTACGCTCGGCATACTACAACGTCTTGCTTGCCGAGCAGTCTCTCAAGGTACTGGAGGAGGCTATTGCCACAACCGAGCAGGTGGTGGAGAATACACGCGACCTCTATGAGAATGGTCTTGCTGCCGAGTACGACTATATCACGGCACAGGTGCAGCTCTCAAACCTCAAGCCCCAGGTCTTGCAGGCACAGAGCGGCATAGACATCACCAAGCTGCAGCTTAAGATGTACCTTTCAATCCCCGAGGAGAAGGATATCGAGGTGATGGGTACACTCGATGACTTTAGCGCGCAGGTACTCCTTCAGGAGGATTACTCGCAGGATATCTCGGAGAATACCACGCTGAAGAGTCTCGACCTGCAGCGTGAGCTTCTAATGCATCAGGAGAAGTTGATACAGACCACACGCATGCCGACAATCGCTGCCTTTGGACAGATATCATATATCGGTCAGGAGCGCGTTAACCTTGGTGCATTAGGTGGCGCATTAGGTGGCGGCAGCTCGACAACCGATCAGTCGAAGTTTTGGTGGCAGTACCCTATATCGGTGGGTGCACAGATATCTATACCCCTCTTTGCGGGCTTCAACAAGACTAACCAGCTTCGTGCCGTGCGCAACCAGCGTATGCAGCTCGACATCCAGCGTGACTATGCCGAGCGTGGCGTGAAGCTCCAGGTACAGCAGTCGATAAACACGTTGCTTACAGCACGTGAGACGATGCTTGCCAACGAGCTCACCGTAGAGCAGGCACAGAAGGCCTACGACATCGCCTACACGCGCTACAACGCCGGTGCCGGCACCATTCTCGAGCTCAACAGCTCGCAGCTCTCGCTGACACAGGCACAACTCAACTATTCGCAGTCGATCTACAACTATCTCTCTGCCCACGCCGAGTATGAAAAGGCCTTGGGCACGGAGTACACAGCCGAGTAACCTAAAGAAAAATAGAAAATAAAACGCATAAACATCATGAAAAAGAATCTTATCATCATCCTTGCTGCCGCAGCCTTTGTTGCATGTGGCACAAGCGAGCAGAAGAACGAGGCTACGAATACAACCCCCGAGGTTGAGAGCGCAGTGCTTGTAAAGGTTGCTACGGCCACAGCACAGAACATCGACATCAACGAGACCTACACCTCGGAGATTAAGGCCTACAAGGAGAATGACATCACACCTGCCGTGGCAGGTCTTCATATCGACAAGATTAAGGTCGATGTAGGTGACCACGTAAAGAAGGGTCAGGTTATCGTCGAGATGGATCAAACCTCGCTCAAGCAGCAGGAGCTTAACCTTGCAACAACCGAGGATAACTACAACCGCATGAAGCCCGTACACGCATCGGGAGGCATCTCGGATCAGCAAATGACACAGCTCGAGAATACGCTTAACCTTCAGCGTGAGGTGGTTGAGAACCTCCGCAAGAACTCGGTTATCGTATCACCTATCTCGGGCGTCGTAACAGCTCGTAACTTCGAGTCTGGCGACCTTTTTGCCTCGATGCCCATCTTGCACATCATGCAGATTGATCAGCTCAAGGTCAAGGCCAATATTTCAGAGCAGTACTACACCGGTGTGAAGGTTGGTCAGAAGGTTGCCATCGAGGTAGATATCTTCCCCGGTGAGAGCTTCGAGGGTCGCATATCGCGCATCAACCCCGCCTTCGATGCACAGACACGCACCTTCGGCGTGGAGATTACCATTCCTAATGCCAAGGAGCGTCTTCGTCCGGGCATGTACGCACGTGCTACGTTCAACATGGGCTCACGCGAGAGTGTGATGATTCCCGACATGGCACTGCAGAAGCAGATAGGCTCTTCGGAGCGATATGTATATGTCATCAAGGATGGCGTAGCGGAGTATCGCGTGGTGAAGGATGGCCGTCGCGTAGGTGACATGATTGAAATTATCGAGGGTCTTGAGGCCGGTGAGCAGGTAGCCACGACGTCATTCGTCCGTCTTCTTCAGGGCAAGAAGGTGGAGATTGCCAACGAATAATCAAATTCTTCGGACAAAGATATTTTAGTGTTTCACACGAAATAACTCTATTGAGAGATGAAAATTTATGAAACCGCCGTGCGAAAACCGATTTCGGTTGCACTTATATTTGTGGGTATCATCGTCTTCGGCATCTTCTCGTTGATGAAGTTGGGCGTGGATTATTACCCTGATATCGAAGTACCCTACGTCAGCGTTATCACGATGTACCCCGGAGGTAATGCCGAGGATATCGAGACTAACATCACACGTATCCTGGAGGATCAGCTTAACTCCGTAGATAATCTCGACAAGATAACCTCACAGTCGAAGGATAACTTCTCGATGATTACCATGGAGTTTGAATATGGCTGTGACCTTACCGAGGCGGCTAACGATGTCCGAGATATCGTCAGCCGTACACAATCCCTACTCCCTGATAATGTGGAGTATCCTACCGTCATGAAGCTATCGTCGTCGATGATGCCTATCATGATGCTCTCGGTTACGGCAGAGGAGAGCTATGCTGCCCTCTCGAAGATTCTCGATGACCGCATGGTCAATGAGCTTAACCGCGTGAACGGTATTGGCTCGGTGGCCGTTGTCGGTGCTCGTGAGCGTGAGGTACAGGTAAATGTTGACCCCAAGAAACTTGAGGCATATGGTCTTACAGTGGAATCACTCGGACAGCTTATCGCCTCGGAGAATATCAACGTGCCCGCAGGCTCACTCGACCTTGGCACGCAGACCTTCAACCTCAAGACCGACCTCGAGTTTGATGACAGCCGCGAGTTGCTCGATATCGTTATATCTAATCAGGGTGGTCGCACCGTGATGCTTAAGGATGTAGCCGAGATTATCGATACGTTGGAGGAGGCGACGATGGACGAGCGCATAAATGGCCGTCGCGGCGTGCGTGTGATGATTCAGAAGCAGACAGGAGCCAACAGCGTGCAGATTATCGAGGAGGTGCAGGAGCGTTTGGAGAAGATCATTCCCACGCTACCCCCCGACTGTAAGGTGGAGACCATCTTCGAGTCGTCACGCGATATCAAGAACGCCATCAACTCGTTAGCCGAGACCATCATGTACGCCTTTATCTTCGTCATCTTGGTTGTGATGTTCTTCCTTGGTCGTTGGCGCGCTACGTTCATCATCTGCTTGACTATTCCTATCTCGCTTATCTGCGCCTTCATCTACCTCTTCGCTACGGGCTCGACGCTGAACATCATCTCACTCTCGGCCCTCTCGATTGCTATCGGTATGGTTGTGGATGACGCCATCGTGGTATTGGAGAATATCACCACGCATATCGAGCGAGGCTCAAAGCCCAAGGAGGCGGCTATCTACGCCACAAACGAGGTATGGTTGTCGGTTATTGCCACGACATTGGTTGTCGTTGCCGTATTTATGCCCTTGACGATGATCCCCGGCATGTCGGGTATCTTGTTTAGAGAGCTCGGATGGATCGTTACCATCGTGGTATGTACATCTACCTGTGCTGCTATTACGCTTACCCCTATGCTCTCGGCATATATGCTTAAGCTCGAGGGTGGCGAGCACTCATACAAGGGTATCGGCATCATCTATAAGCCTATCGACAAGTTCCTACACTGGCTCGATGGTGTATATGAGAAGGCATTGCGTTTTGCCGTACGCTGGAAGAAGAGTGTGGTATTTGCTCTGATGGTATTCTTTGCCATATCGCTCATACTCGTTAAGCAAGTACCTACCGAGTTCTTCCCCTCAACGGATAACGCACGTATCACGATGATGGTTAAGGTGCCGCAGAATACACACGTAGATGAGACGGCGAAGGTTGCTCGTCAGATTGATAATATCATTGCCGAGAAGTATCCCTACATCTACATGGTATCTACGTCGGCAGGTGCCAACTCGTCGAACAACGCCTTTGCAGCGATGCAGACAACGGGCTCGCATATCATCAACTACAATATCCGTATGCCCCGTATCACCGACATGGAGCGTCCTACAATCTTCGAGATTGCCGATGATTTGCGCAAGGAGCTCGACAAGATACCCGAGATTCGCGAATATACCGTAACACCAGGTGGCTCGAATGGTCCCGGTGGTGGTGGCGCAAGTACCGTGGATATCAAGGTCTTCGGACACAATATGGACGATGCTTTGGCCACAGCCAAGGATCTTCGCGAGAAGATGTCAACCTTGAGTACTATGCGTGATGTGCAGCTCTCGCGAGAGGATCTCGAGCCCGAGTTTAATGTTCAGTTCGACCGCGAGAAGCTCGCCTACTATGGTCTTAACGCCTCGACTATTGCGCAGTTCGTACGTAACCGCATCTATGGTTATGAGTGTACGAAGTACCGCGAGGATGGCGATGAGTACGATATCGTAGTACGCTATGCCGAGCCTTTCCGCGAGAGTATCGAGGATGTGGAGAATATCACCCTCTACACGGCTATGGGTCGCCCCATCAAGCTCAAGGATGTAGCTACCATCTCGGAGGACTTCGCATCACCGACCATCGAGCGCGAGAACCGTCAGCGTATCATCACTGTGAAGGGCTCTGTAGGTGCCGGTGTGGCTCTGGGTGATGCTGTGAATGAGGTGAACACAATCATAAAGGACTACGAGACACCCACAGGTATCACACTCATGCTTGGTGGTAGTGTCGAGGATCAGGGCGAGGCCTTCAGCGATATCAGTGCCTTGTTGGTGCTTATCGTCCTCTTGGTTTACATCGTGATGGCTACGCAGTTTGAGTCGTTGCTATACCCCTTCATCATCATGTTTACCATTCCCTTCGCTATGTCGGGTGTGTTTATCGCATTGTGGATGACCAATACACCGCTCTCGATTATCGCCTTAATCGGTGCCATCATGCTTGTGGGTATCGTTACGAAGAACGGTATCGTTATGGTTGACTACATGAACCTTCTTGTGGAGCGTGGCAAGTCGGTTGCTGATGCCGTTATCGAGGGAGGTAAGAGCCGTCTTCGTCCCGTGCTTATGACGTCACTCACCACGGTGCTCGGTATGGTGCCTATGGCTATGGGTATCGGCGAAGGCTCTGAGATATGGCAGCCTATGGGTATTGCCGTGGTAGGTGGTCTTATCTTCTCGACATTCCTAACACTCTTTATCGTCCCCGCGCTCTACGCTATGTTGCAGGGTCGCAAGGAGCGTAAGGCGGCACGTAAGGCACGCCGTGAGAAGGCCGAGGAGGACTTTATCCGTGAGCAGCTTCGCAAGAAGGCGGCAGAAGAGGCAGAAAAACAGAAGTAATAAACAAACGTTGGCAGGGGGTGTTACGCCCTCTGCCGACGATAAAACCGAAATATAGATGAAAGCATTTTTTGTATCATACAATCAGGCGCTTACTGACCGTATCGACCGTATGCTCGACCAGAACGGCGTGCGTGGCTTCACAC
>JAZNFC010000042.1:0-20400 GCA_045588935.1 Alistipes sp.
GCACCACCTTTTTGCTCGTTCATAAAAAAGTTGTACCTTTGTTCCAAGATGAGTTGTACATCAATGCAAATCACGCAAGTATGTAGAAATCAGAACAGTTGCCAACTCATTACCTCGTTCTTAAACTTTCCGCATAAACATTTTATTCTTAGCGGATTATGAGATTATTCCAAAAATAGAAATTAAATCGTGATAAAACAACTAAACTACCATTTTATACGTTATCTTTGTAGCATGAAACGACTGATGCTGATACTTGCCCTTATTGTTGCCATGGTCACCATCCCTTCAGAGGAGGCCTTGGCACAATCTCGCCGACACCGTGTACGTGGCGCGAGCGCTGCATCATGGCGCACAGACAGTCGTGGCGACTCGATACTATATATCACGTTATTACCCGTAAACATAAGGCTCGACCTACAATCCCTGAAGCAGCATGAACGCATGATACGCGCCGTAAAGAAGGTCTATCCCCTGGCATTAGAGGCCGCCATGCGCATGGAAAACCTCGAAGAGGAGCTCGCTGCGCGTGAACGAAACAAAGATAAGAAGGCATATACCAAAGCCATAGAGGAGGCCCTCAAGGAGGAGCTCACGCCGATGCTATGGAAGATGACGCGCTACGAGGGTAAGATACTTCTCAAGCTTCTCGACCGCGAAACCAACTATACGGCATATAACATCATCAAGGATTTTCGCTCGGGCTTCACCGCGGGCTTCTACCAGATGATAGCCAAGCTCTTTGGCAACAACCTCAAGCTCGAGTACGACCCCACGGGCGAAGACCGCCTACTCGAACAGATAGTCTTATACTATAAGGCCGGTTTATTATAACTACACCTCCATACCACGACGCACACGCGACAATGTATCCTTATCCACAAGTCGCTCGACAATGGTGAGTGCGAACTCCACCGAGAGGCCGGCACCCGCAGCCGTAATAAGGTTACCATCCTCGACGACATTACCACCCTCAAAATGATAGTCGCCCATCTCATCGACAACCGTCGTATGACAGGTTATAGCCCTACCTCTTGCCACACCCGCAGCAGCCAACACCGTGGGCGCACCACAGATCGCAGCCACCAAGCGCTCATCGGCAAAATAGCCACGCACAAGACGCAACACCTCGGTCGAGTTGCGCAGATTGACATATCCCGGGTTGCCACCGGGAAGTATCAGCGCATCGCCATCTTCAGCATCTACCTCATCAACGAAGCAGTCGCAATGCAACGTCATAAGACCGTGTGACGAGGTGACATCCAGACTCTCACCCACAGCTACACGCACCACCTTGACACCCGCGCGGTGCATAACATCTATCGGAGCCATCGCCTCGACACACTCGAAGCCCTCGGCCAAAAGTATATATGCTCGTCTCATCTACTCAAATAATCTTTCAAATTCATCGAACGTCATCTCGACAATCTCGCAACGCCCCACCTCGCAAGGCATAACAACGCGCAAGATATTATCTCTCTTCTTCTTATCATACTTAACCTCACGCAGCACATCATGTAGCGATACAGGGGTCTGGAGCTTAAATCCGAGGCGTGACAGCAGAGCCTCGACACGCTCGGCACACTCGATAGACAGCACGCCGTAACGCACCGCAGCGCGAGCAATAAGCACCAAGCCCATCGCCACGGCCTCGCCATGGTTCACCTCGCGCGAACAACGCTCGATGGCGTGTCCCAACGTATGTCCGAGGTTAAGCACACGACGTAGGCCACCCTCCAGGGCGTCGGCCTCAACAATGCGCATCTTAACAGCCACGGCTCTTTCGACAATATAGCGCATCTTCGAGATATCGCGATAGATATCCTCCGAGGCATACCTCTCGATATAGTCAAAGAGCTCGGCATCGCCCACAAGAGCTGCCTTAACCACCTCGGCCATGCCGGCACGCAGCTCGCGCTGTGGCAGCGTCGCGAGCATCTCCATATCAGAGATTACGAAGCGCGGTGCACGGAACGTGCCAACCATATTTTTATATCCGCCGATATTAACTCCATTCTTACCCCCTATCGAGGCATCCACCTCGCCAAGCAACGTCGTAGAGACAAAGCCGAAGTCGAGGCCACGCATATATGTAGCCGCGACAAAGCCTGCGATATCGGTCACAATGCCGCCACCTATGCCGAGGATAAAGGTCGAGCGGTCGGCACCTATCTCCATAAGTCGGCTATAGATATTCTCTACCGTCTGCAAGCTCTTATTCGTCTCACCAAGGCCGATGATTATATGGTCATAGCGACGCACAAGCTGCGGATAGAGACGGTCGATATTGACATCCGTAATAACCACCACACGTCCCGCAGGAAGCACCTCCGAGAGAAGGTCATGCGCACGACCCACATATAGTTTCGTACTATTCATCATACTCCATTTAACAAACAATAACTATCGCCATAGACAAAAATCCAACCATAATCTACTCCAAAACATTAACCTTAAGGTCACTATAGATTGTTGCACCATCATTGCCATCTGAAAAATCATCAAGCCCGTCAAATGCACATCCGGTAATGATAATACCAATAAGGAGTGTCAGTATAAAGGAGTGTTTCATATTATTTGTATTTGTCAAATATATACGACGAAATCCAATTCCTCACAAATATACACATTTCTCACAATTCTTCCGTCTATATCACCATAAAAATAGAGCACCTTATAATTTAATTGGCTTTTTGCTTGCATATAGCTGAAATGTTTTCTAATTTTGCGAAGATATTTGCATATAGCGAAATATAACAAAGCAATAATACAACAAACAAACAATTTAAAAAGATTAAAACTATGGCTTTTCTTACAAATGACAAGCTCGTAATCGTGGGTGCTGCCGGCATGATCGGCTCAAACATGGTGCAGTCAGCCCTTATGATGGGCCTTACCAACAACATCTGCCTCTATGACGTATTCTCACCCGAGGGTGTAGCCGAGGAGATGCGCCAGAGCGGCTTCGACAATGTGAACATCACAGCTACAACTGACGTAGCCGAGGCTTTCAAGGATGCAAAGTATATCATCTCTTCAGGTGGTGCTCCCCGTAAGGAGGGCATGACACGCGAGGACTTGTTGAAGGGCAACTGCGAGATTGCCGAGCAGCTCGGTAAGAACATCAAGACATACTGCCCCGATGTCAAGCACGTGGTTATCATCTTCAACCCCGCCGACCTCACAGGTCTTGTAACACTTCTCTACTCTGGCTTGAAGCCCGGTCAGGTGACTACACTTGCAGGTCTCGACACCACACGTCTTAAGAGTGCCCTTGCAAAGAAGTTTGGCGTAATGCAGAGCGAGATTGAGGGCTGCGCAACATATGGTGGCCACGGCGAGCAGATGGCTGTATTTGGTAGCGCAGTGAAGGTTGCAGGTCGCAAGCTCACAGACATCATCGGCACAGCAGAGTTCCCCGAGGCAGAGTGGGAGCAGATGAAGAAGGATGTAACACAGGGCGGTGCTGCAATCATCAAGCTCCGTGGCCGCTCATCATTCCAGAGCCCCTCATACCTCTCTGTAGAGATGATTCGCGCGGTAATGGGTGGCGAGCCCTTCCGCTTCCCTGCAGGTACATACGTATCTAACGAGAAGTACAACCACATCATGATGGCCATGGACACCGTACTCGATAAGAACGGTTGCTCGTACAAGATGCCCGTAGGCACAGAGGAGGAGCTTGCAAAGCTCGACGCTTCATACGCACACCTCTGCAAGATGCGTGACGAGTTGGTGACTTTGGGTATTGTTCCCGCTATTGAGGAGTGGTCAAAGATTAATCCCAATTTGTAATTTCTTGCGATAGCAGTACACCTGCGCGCTATCATCTAAAGTAAGACCCCTCGGAGAGTAGCACAATGTACTACCCCTCGGGGTCTTCTTTTATGATGGCGACACATCTACACCATTCAGGCAAAACAGACTATCACCATACACTTTTAACCATGAAAATAGCAGTACCCACACGCGATGGTCATATAGACGACCACTTCGGACATTGCGCATACTATACCATCTTCGAGATCGAGAATAAGGAGATTATCTCTACCTCGCGTCTTGACTCCCCCGAGGGATGCGGATGTAAGTCGAACATCGCCTCGGTGATGCAGGAGATGGGCATCGAGCTGATGCTCGCAGGCAACATGGGCGAGGGAGCAAAAAATAAGCTCGAGAGCCACAACATACGTGTTATACGTGGCTGCAAGGGCGATATCGAGGCCGTGGTACGTGGCTACCTCCTCGGCTTTATCCTCGACTCGGGCGAGAGCTGCAACCACCACGAATGTGGCAGCCACCATTAAGAGGCATGAGCATCGAAGAGATACGTACATACGCCCTCTCGCTACCCTACACCGTGGAGACGATGCCCTTCGACGATACGACACTCGTATATAAGGTCGGAGGGAAGTGGTTTGCCGTGGCCGACCTCGACCAGAACGACAAGGTTGTGGTGAAGTGCGACCCGGATATCGCCATAGAGCTGCGCGACCTTCACGAGGAGATAACCGAGGCGTGGCACTTCAACAAGCGCCACTGGAATGCCATACGTCTAACGGGCGACCTTGCCGAGAGCTTTATATATGAGCAGATATACAACTCCTATATGCTTGTCATACAGAAGAATGTAACGCCCAAGGCTCTACGCGAGGAGATACTTGCGACACTTAGAAGCATAGAGCAGTAACGCGCAGAGGTCAAGCAACATAATGAGGCAGCATATACACAAAATCATGAGGGTGTGTCCACAAGATGCACCCTCTACCCTACTAATATATATATATTAACGAACCTATACTTATCACTAACCAAAGTAAAACACCTTGCAACAACGGCTTGACCCCGACCGCCTTCAACACATCGGTAGAAAGGGAAGCACCAATAAAGAACATGGTAATGATTAGTCCTTTCCGAGCCAATCCTGAAATAGCTTTACCCACTTCTGGAACACTATCGAGTATGTATGTATTCAGCAAAATTGCGACAATAAACCAAAGGATAAACCATGGAATACTAATTTTCTTTCCACCATTCTTAAAGATAACTGAAGTAACCAAAGCCAATGGAATAATCCACAAAGCACGAGTCAACTTGATAGTTGTTGCCACTTGAAGCGCCTCTTCACCATAAGCAGCACCAGCACCTACTACCGAACTGGTATCATGAATCGCAATGGCGGCCCAAGTGCCGAACTCCTGTTGAGTCAATCCTAACCAATCACCCATCACTGGAAAAATAAACAAAGCAATAGCATTCAATACAAAAATGGTAGCCAACGCCACCGACATATCACTATCCTTTGCCTTGATAACCGGACCAACAGCTGCAATGGCACTACCACCACAAATAGCTGTACCCGAACTGATCAGATAAGAAGTATCCCGATTTACCTTCAACATTTTCCGACCAATGAACATACCGATAATCATCGTACCAACAACAGAGATTATGGTAAACATCATCCCTTCCTTACCAGAGGCTAAAGAAGTATGAAGATTCATACCGAATCCTAAACCTACAACTGAATATTGTAATAGCTTCTTTGAAACTTTCTTATTAAACTTCGGATAAGCTTGTCCACACAAAAGAGCAAATGCCAGCCCCAAGAACAATGCTACCGGAGGAGTTACCCATGAAGAAAAAGCCGACATGCCCGGCACATACCCCAACAAGAGGCATACAGCGAGTACCACTAGAATACCCGAATAAACAGCTTTGTTATTAGTTTTCAAAAATTCCATAATCATTTCATTGTCTTGTTTACGGGTACAAAGGTACGAAATAGATTTTATTTATAATACCATAGATTTTATCTGTTGGAGACAAAATGCATTTCCTCTACCTTTGCATCAGAGAAAAACAAAAGAATTGAATAACATTAAAAACAGATAAGATTATGAAAAAGTATGTATGCACAGTTTGCAATTGGATTTACGACCCAGCAGTAGGTGACCCAGATAGCGGTATCGCTCCAGGAACTCCATTCGAAGCTATTCCAGATGATTGGGCTTGCCCACTTTGTGGAGTGACCAAAGAAGATTTTGAATTAGTAGAAGAATAAGAGAATTATTTTATTTACCTTTGTGAGGGTGTGTCTATCGTGACACCCCCTCATGATTTTTTATCGCTACGCCCTGTTACGTTTTACTCTATCAGCGAACATAATTTGTCAACATCCTGCTCGGTGGTGGCCCAGCTTGTAACAAAGCGCACGACACTCTCACACTCGCCACGCGGCCCCCAATAGTCGAACGACACGCTCTCGCGCAATCTATCAATAACACTATTTGGCAGGCGTACAAACTGCTGATTTGTAGGCGACTCGACAACCATATCATAGCCCGCAGCACGGAAGGCATCACGCAGCCTTACTGCATGCTTCACAGCATCCTCACCTATGCGTTCATAGAGCCCGTCGCGGAACAGCACCCCAAACTGAATACCCAACAATCTGCCCTTAGCAAGCAGTGCGCCATGCTGCTTGACAAGCGGAAAGAGATTTTTCAACAACCCTCCATTCGTAACAACCAGCGCCTCGCCAAAGAGCGCACCGCACTTCGTGCCGCCAATATAGAATACATCAGCAAAACGGGCGATATCCCTCAATGTAAAATCTGCGCCCTCGGCCTTCAGTCCATAAGCCATGCGCGCGCCATCTATATACAAAGGTATATCGTGGCTATGGCATACAGCACTCAACGACTCCAACTCGGCAAGCGTATATATCGCTCCGAACTCCGTAGGCTGGGAGATGTAGAGCATGCCCGGAGCAACCATATGCTGATAGGTATCATCGGCATAGAACTCCTCGATATATCGCTCGACATCCGCGGCAGCAACCTTGCCATCACGATGCGGCAAGGTTAACACCTTATGTCCCGAGGCCTCGATAGCCCCCGACTCATGCACGGCAATATGGCCACTCTCGGCCGCCAACACACCCTCATGTCGCGCTAAAAGACCATCTATAGCCGTAGCATTGGTCTGCGTGCCGCCCACAAGAAAGAATACCTCGGCGTCGGGACACCCCACCGCTTCGCGTATAAGCCTACGAGCCTCAGCCGTATAGCTATCGTTGCCATAGCCCACCGTATGCTCCATGTTTGTACGCAAAAGCTCATCCATAATCTCGGGATGAGCCCCCGCCATATAGTCGGAATTAAATCGTATCATAGCATCAATATCTGATATACACCCCTCGCATGAGAAGATATACAAAAGTAGCAACTATTTCCTCTGCATGCAAATTATTCACACTCATTTTTCACTATATATCAGTTCCCTTATTGGACATATTTACACATTTACACATTTGATACTCAACATAAAATTATCTAAACTATCACCCGCCGAGGAGTTTTTAGCCTCACAGAGCAGTGCAAAAGCCATGACACTGCCCGCAAAGAGCAGACGATAAGAGAGTTCTCCATATAGCAAAAATAGATAACCTCGTGGCACTTCAACCACGAGGTTATCTATTTTTATGTTTATGGAACGCTCCTACTAATAAGGGATTACGGGTTTCGGATTATAGACATCCACACCTCCCGTGAAGAACTCCTCGGCAGGGCTGCACATCTCACGTGTAACCTCGAAGGCCTCACCGAAATATATCTCACTATAGTAGCCCTCCTCATCCTCGGCAATACCTGCGAAGAAGAACTCCTTGAAGCCGTTAGAGTACCACAAAGGAATAACCGTGGGCGAGGGCGTAGGCTCATAGAGCAAGAAATCTTCATAGTAGGCCTCCTCGCTCGGGACATCACGCTCAACCTCATAATAATAATAGTAATAGAGGGCCTTATAGGGTTTGTTGGTCTTCGCCTCAACCAACACCAAGCACTCCTTATAGTCATTCTCCTCACTCATCAACGTTGCATAGCGCTCGTCGATAGCTGCAATCTCCGCCAAATCATAGACCTTCAAAATCTCGATATCCTCAATCACCACATCGCTCACAGGCTGCTCCGGAGTTGTAAACTCATATTTAAAGAGGCGAGTGGTAGGCGATACACCATCAAAGCCAAAGGCTACAACAACATAACTACCACCAGGGAGCAATGGCGTCAAGGCCTCGCTATGCTTACCCTCGAATATCGAAGGATCATAGCCCAGAAGTATAGACTCGATAATCATCGCCTCATCCTCATAATCGGGCATCTGATTGGCCGTGATAAAGACACAGGCATAGGGCTCGTCGGTCGAGGGCGTGATATCGAGCCACGCATGATAAGAGGTGATATTCGAGACCTGAATATCGAAGGTCATATCCGAGTAGTTGACGCCCTCCGACTTAATATAGCGGATCACAGGCTTCGACGACATGATAGGCTCCTGGTCGTCGGTAACGGCAAAACACATAAGCATATATGTCGTATTGGGCATAACACGTCGATTGATGGTCGTCGTACCCTCATAGCATAGCTGCGTCTCATTCTCCTCATCCTGCTCGCGCGACCTCTTCAACACATCATCACGATAGGTGGCCAACATGCCCTCGGGTATCTCTTCTATATTCTCCGCAATGAAGGATGGATCATTCTCCGAGACAAAGTAGTAGGTATAGAGGCCGTCATACTGCACAGGGTCGATAATAACATCTATATCATTTCCCTCAACCGCAATCTCGAAGTCAAACTCCACGCTCTCCAACTTTGGCGCTGTGGTGGTAATAACGACGTAGTTGATATCGGTCGTGGGCTCATAGCTATCGCCATCAAACGCCACGCCATAGCAGTAAACCACATAGCGTGTGTCGGGCATAAGCTTCACACCCTTAAAGCCCTGCTTCGCACCCGTAGCCACCCACGAAGCCTGCTGCAAGAAGTCATGAAGACCCATTTTCATCGTCTCGGCATACTCCGAGAAATAGATATAATCATCCTCAAGAGCTCCTCGGGCGTATCTATCTGCTGGGTTCTGAAGTAGTCCACCTCCGACATATAGATGATATACTCCATACTCTCATCCTCGGGAGTAACATCTATCGAGAACATGGTATGACCCATGGCAATATTCTCGAACTTAAACTCCTTGCTATAGGAGGGAGTCTTCTCGGGTTTCTTGCCACTGTTACCATCATCCCCACTCTCACAGCCAACCATAGCCGCAGCCATCACAACAGCTGCCACATAGCATAAAAATCGATGCATATATTTCAATAGTTTATTATATTAACACTCGGCAAATTTACGATATTTTTCAAAATGACAAACAACTACACCCCGCATTTTAAACGAACAGGCTAAAAATTCTCTCAACATCAGACTATTTTGGCCGCAGAGTGAATAACATCACGATTTTTTTGTTAAATTTGCGGTTAAATGTTATCGTTATGCGAGAGAACTACGAAACCCTAATTCGCAATAGCATCGATGGTCTATTCCAAAGAATGGCTCCACGCTCAACCGAGAGTGAGATGATGCGCATGCGCGCCGCCTACGAGCTTGCTGCCGAGGCACACAAGGAGCAGCGCCGCAAGAGTGGCGAGCCCTATATCATACATCCCATCGCCGTGGCGGCAATCGTCGCCGAGGAGTTGGAGCTGGGCGAGAACCCCATAATATCGGCCTTTCTACACGATGTGGTAGAGGATACGGAATACACCGTTGAAGATATACGTGAGCGTTTCGGCGACGATGTAGCCTTCCTCGTAGATACGGTAACCAAACGTAAGAAGGATAGCTACGAACACTCGAAGCAGGTGGATAACTATCGTCAGATACTCGAGTCCGTACACTATGATATCCGCGCCCTGCTTATCAAGTTGGCAGACCGCCTGCACAATATGCGTACGCTTGAGAGCATGCGCCCCGACAAGCAGATGAAGATTGCCGGTGAGACCGACTACTTCTATGCCCCCCTTGCCAACCGCCTCGGCCTATACCATATCAAGACCGAGCTCGAAAATCTCTCGTTCCGCTACCGCTGTCCCCGCGACTACAACACCGTAGGTGTCATGCTCGAGGCCGAGCGCAAGTCCGACATGGAGCGTCTTACGCGCTTCACGACAAAGATTGACGAGATACTGCGCAATGCCGGTCTTAATGTTCGCACCGAGGTGCGCTACCGTCAACCATACAGCATCTGGCGTAAGATGCAGGCCAAGGGCTGCGACCTCAAGCATGTCGATGGCAAGCACTACATACGTATCATCTACCCCGTGAGTGACACCACCAGCGAGAAGGTGCAGAGTTTAGCAATATACTCCGTGCTCACCGACCACTTCAAGGAGAAGCCCGGCAGCGTGGCAAACTACATAGACGCCCCGAAGGAGAATGGCTATCAGAGCTTCCATGTTAAGCTCTTAAGCGAGCAGGGTATCTGGGAGGAGGTGCACATCTCATCGGAGCGCATGGTGCGCAACTCGCGCCTCGGATGTGCCGCCGAGCGCACCGAGGATAACGTTACGGCATGGCTCGAGAAGTTCAAAAACATCCTTCAAGATGTGGCAGACGACAGTCATGACATGGAGTTTATGGATGGCGTGACCTCGACATTCTACAACGACGACATCATGGTCTTCACACCCAAGGGGCGCGGCGTGATACTTCCCAAGGGGGCTACAGCCCTCGACTTCGCCTTCGAGATACACAGCGAGATAGGCCCCAAGGCGGTATATGCACGTATCAACGGCAAACTGATGTCGCTACGCACGGTGCTGCATCGTGGCGACTGCGTGGAGATAGGCACGGCCGATGATGCCAAGCCCGAGCCCGAGTGGATGGAGCATGTATCGACATATCGCGCCAAGCGTTACCTGCGCAGCTACTTCGCCAATCTCCCGACATTGGAGTATGAGCGTTGCGAGCACTGCCATCCCCTACCCGGTGACGAGGTGATAGGCTTCCGCACGAATGATGGACACACGGTACTTCACAAGCGCGACTGCGGTACGGCGATACGTCTTGCCTCACAGCATGGCGACTCTATAGTGTCGGTCAACTTCGAGGAGAATAAAGCCTTCCTCTACCCTGTCCGCATACGCATACAGGGCATTGACCGCTACCACCTTATGAGCGACCTCATAGATTGCATCACAGATAAACTACACCTCTCGATGTCGTCACTCGCCACCGAGAATATCGACCGCATAGCCATCTGCACCATCGACTTCTCGGTGCACTCGCTCTCGCAGCTGCAGATGGTCATGCAGAGCATCTCGACAATTGACGGCATAGAGGAGGTGACACACCTTACACGATAATAAAAGAGCTGATATATATATGTACGACCTTATAGTTATAGGTGCCGGTGCCGCAGGCTTGATGGCCGCAGGCACAGCAGCAATGAGTGGCCGCTCGGTACTTCTCCTCGAGAAGATGGAGAAGGCGGGGCGCAAGATTCGCATCACGGGTAAAGGCAGATGTAACCTCACCAATGCCCGCCCTGCCGAGGAGTTCCTCGAGAAGGTGCGCACAAACCAAGAGTTCTTCTCCGTAGCCTTTGCCGAGTTCAACAACCGCGCTACGGTACGCTTCTTCGAGCGCATAGGCGTGAAGCTGGAGACGGAGCGCGGCGAGCGCGTCTTTCCCAAGAGTGGCAAGGCGTGGGACATAGCCAATGCCCTGGTCGATTTCTGCGAGGATAAGGGGGTCAAAATAGTCTATAAAACACAAGTAACGGGCATCGAGACCCTCGATGGTAAGGTTATGGGCGTGCGCTACCGTAATGCCCGAGGCTTTGAGCGTAGAGAGGAGGCCGAGAATGTTATCGTGGCCACGGGAGGTGTAAGCTACCCCTCGACCGGCTCCACGGGCGATGGCTACGACTTCGCAGCATCTGTAGGCCACTCAATCGAGCCTGTGCGTCCCTCGCTTACGCCCCTTGTCACCTCACACCCACAACGCGAATACCTCAATGGGCTGCTGCTCAAGAATGTGGGCGCGAAGCTCTATATCGACAATGAGCTGGCGCAGGAGGAGTTTGGCGAGCTCGGATTCTCGGAGCGAGGCATTGAGGGCGCCGTGGCCCTGCGCATGAGCCGTGATGCCGTAGATGCCATTATCGACGAGCGCAAGGTGAAGATAGTCGTCGATCTGAAGCCCGCACTCGACGCCGATACCCTGCTTGCGCGTATCAACCGCGAGATAGCCGAGATGCAACCCTCGGAGTTCTTCTCGGAGCTGCTGCGCAAGCTCGTGCCCAAGCAGATGGTTGTACCCTTGGCCAAAGAGGTGGACTTCCACTCCAAGACATACGTAGGCAAGCTCACCGAGGCCGAGAAGGAGCGTTTAGTAAAGATACTCAAGGGCATGGTATTTCCCATCACGGATTATGCTCCCTTCCAATATGCCATTGTGACGGCCGGCGGTGTGTCGTGTGACGAGGTGAATAAGTACACCATGGAGTCACTCAAGATTAAGGGTCTGTACTTTGCCGGCGAGGTGCTCGATATCGACGCCAATACGGGAGGCTACAACATGCAAATAGCATTCTCCACGGGTCGCCTGGCAGGACAGCTAAAGAAGTAATAACCGAAAATATCACAGCATGAAACGTTCAGGACGGACACTCAAGCAGAGGTTGTATGGCATCAAACACCTCCCCTCGCATATAAGCCGTGCGCGTTACTTTCGTGGCCATGGCGTACACTCTCCATATATATATAATATCGTGCGTCAGGTATTTATGGCGAAGAAGTTGCGAGGTGAGGAACATGAGCTATACGACACCCTTGTGGCATGTGGCATAGCCCAGCGACGCGCCGTGCAGCTGCAAAACCTCGCCACACACTGCGAGTATCGATGTTGTGTGGTGGATAGCCAGGCAGAGGCCGACCTCACAATCCTAACGACGCAGACCCCCAATAGGGAGTTTGAGGAATACTATAACAAGACGCGTGAGCGCGGGGCCACGCTCTGCATTATGAGCCCCTACCTCAATGCCGAGCGTTGGGAGAGGTGCCGAAAACTTATCGAGGCGCATTCCTCGACGACGGTCGATAACCGCGCCTACCTGCTGATATTCAACAACCACCTACCCCGACAACGATTTAGATTATAACGTACTACTATGAAGATATACACAAAGACCGGAGATGATGGCACGACGTCGCTAATCGGTGGCGAGCGTGTCAAGAAGTATGACTGCCGTGTGGAGGCATATGGCACCGTAGATGAGCTTACGGCATATATCGCTCTGCTGGGCGATATGCTGATGGATGACGAGCGCACGGAGTGCCTCGTTGCGGAGCTTCGCACGATAGAGTGCCGACTGATGAGCGTTGCTGCGCTTTTGGCCGTAGGTCGCGGTGGCGAGGGCAAGGTAGCGCCACTCAATGAGGCGCAGATTACCGACCTCGAGGGGGCGATAGACAGGATGCAGGGTGAGCTAAAGCCCATTGCGCGCTTCACCATCCCGGGAGGTCATCACGCCTGCTCATTGTGCCACGTATGCCGTACGGTATGTCGTCGTGCCGAGCGCTCGGCGCTGCGTGCTGCAGATATCGCAGAGGGCTCAATCGACACTACTGCCACGCGCTACCTCAATCGTCTTTCTGACTACCTATACACCCTCGGCAGGCTGCTCACAGAGCGTTTGAAGGTCGAGGAGACCCTTTGGGAGCCATAGCCGAGAGATATAGCAAAGCGTTTGAGGGTCATATTTTTATACGCTCGACTATTGCACATAAAAAATTATTTTATACATTTGCACGCTAAAACAACGTAACCATACGTATATAGAGCAGTGAGATTGTAAAATAACTAAACTATAGAACTATGTATTGGACTTTAGAGCTTGCATCGAAATTGGAGGATGCACCATGGCCCGCAACAAAGGAGGAACTTATTGATTACGCTGTACGTTCGGGTGCGCCACTCGAGGTATTGGAGAACTTACAGGAGATTGAGGATGAGGGTGATATCTATGAGTCTATCGAGGACATCTGGCCCGACTATCCCTCAAAGGATGATTTCTTCTTCAACGAGGAGGAGTATTAATAGGCAAACATACTGATATATAATCAGTTGAGCAGACAAATCGGATGACATTACGTCATCCGATTTTTTATATCTTATGCCAAAAAGCTCCCTCTTTCATCTTTGCTCCGTACTCTCTCATTTCCCTACATGGGGTGCGAAATCTCGGCAACAACAGCTCCCACAAAGTCAATAAGCGACTGCGGCGAGATAGCTATCTGCAGACCCCGAACACCTGCACTGATATATATCTTCGGATGAGATAGGCTGCTCGAGTGTATGAAGGTCGGAAAGCTGCGCTTCATGCCTATGGGCGAGCATCCACCACGTATATACCCCGTCGTGGGTAGCAGCTCCTTCATAGGTATCATCTCCGCCCACTTATTGCCCGACACGCGCGCCGCGGCCTTCAAATCGACCTCATGGTCGCCCGGAACAACGCAGACGAAGTGTCCCGTGCGGTCACCACGCAGGATAAGCGTCTTAAAGACCGTGGCTATATCCTCGCCAAGCTCCTCGGCAACATGCGTAGCTGCGAGGTTATCCTCATCAACCCTATATGGTACAAGCTCATAGGCTATCTTCGCCCTATCCAGCAGGCGGGCAGCATTGGTCTTATCTATCTTCTTTGCCATAATATCGCGCGTTATACGAGGTAAAGATAAGAAATTTTTTCGTATCTTTGTCCTATGAGTTACGCATTAATCACAGGAGCATCATCGGGCATAGGTCGTTGCTATGTCAACGAAATGGCAGCCCGAGGATACAACATCATCGCCATAAGCAATCAGGCCGAGGCGCTGATACAGACACAAGCGGAGATCGAGCGCGACTACAACGTCACGGTGAGGTGCATATGCATAGACCTCACCGAGCGCAATGCCGCACACGACATATTCGCGCGCTGTGAGGCCGAGGCTTGGGAGGTGGAGGTGCTGATATGTAATGCCGGCATGTTACTCTTCTCGACACTCATGCGTACCGAGCCTGCACGTTTAGTTAAAATCATCGAGCTACACTGCATAACCGTAACTCTCCTATGTCGTCTCTTTGGCCAGCGCATGAAGGAGCGTCGCAAAGGAGGCATACTCCTTATGTCGTCATCCACGGCATGGCTACCCTACCCCACGATATCGCACTACAGCGCAACGAAGAGCTATATAAAGAACTTCGCCTTTGCGCTATGGTATGAGCTGCACCGCTATGGTGTGAATGTCACAGTGGTATTTCCCGGGGCCGTGGATACGCCCCTCTACAACCTCGAGGAGAGCATGCGACGACGCTTCGTACGCCTCGGCATAATGATGCGCCCCGAGGTGATAGCTCGACGTGGCGTGAAGGCCCTATTGCGGGGGCGACGCAGAGTAACACCGGGGCTCTTCACCAAAATTGTGGTGGCGGTATGCTCCCTACTGCCGGCACGCGCACTCAATATAGCCCTACGCCTGCCGATAATATCGCGACTACTCGACCGCGTCTAACAACGCATAGAGAGCCTCAAGCGTAATATCTCGAAAATCGTTGATAATCATATCTGCCTCGGTAGTGGCAAGGAACGCCCTATCGAAGGTTGTTGCAAGAGCTACGACCTTCATGCCGGCACGCTTTGCCGCCTCGATGCCCGCCTCGGCATCCTCGAACACCACACACTCCCCGGGCTCGAGTCCGAGCTTGGCTGCCGCCGTGAGATATATCTCGGGATCGGGCTTGCAGCGTGTCACCTGGTCGCCGGCTACAGTAGCCGAGAAATAACCCCTTATATCGCACTTGTCGAGCACAAAATCGACATTTGCCTTAAAGCCCGAGGAGCCCACAGCTGCCCGCAAGCCCGCCTCGTGGCTCGCAGCAAGAAACTCACGCAAGCCCGCAACGGGAGATATCGTAGGGGCGTATATCTCACGATATATAGCCTCCTTCTCCTCGCCCAGGGCATGAACACCAACACGCTCGACAATATCGCGAGGCATAAGGTCGCCCATAATATCGTCGTTGCCACGACCGAAGTGGCGGTTAAGCTCGTCGAAGCTACGCTCAACACCATGGCGACGAAAGAACTCGGCAAAGGCCGCACGGTGGATATCGAGGTTATCGACAAGAACACCATCCATATCGAAAAGTAATCCCTTAAGCATATATCCTCTTATTATTTATTGCGCAACATTTTGCTCCAAAGTTACGACTTTTCGCTGAACAAAACTACGCGATGGTTTATATTTGATACAAATGTTTTGTCGGTAACCAATAAAATGTTACTTTTGCCTTTATGAATTTGAGTTTTTTCAAAAATATCAGTCTTGGAGAGAACATGTTCTACTCCGTAGTGTGGGCAGCCATCTACCTTATACCCTTCATGAATGCCCATCTGATGTCGGAGCATAGCATAAACTTCAATATCGTGATTATCTCGTGGGTGAAGATTACGCCCTACTTCATCATCTTCATGACCAACAACTACTTGCTGGCGCCGCTTCTTCTGCGCAACAGGTATGTATGGTACAGCATACTGCTGGTATTGGTCGTATCTGTAGTCTTCGGAACAATCGAGGTGCTTGACTTTCGATATTGGCAGAGCGATGCTACATTGCGCGACAAGGCCTCGCTCACGGAGCTCGAGTGGTATTGGAACATCCTCTTCGGTATTATGATGGCGGGAGCCAACACCATGATTAAGCTCTACTACCGCGCAATACACACCGATCAACGTATCGCCATGCTCGAGAAGCAGAACATCGAGACGCAAATGCTGTATCTGAAGTATCAGATAAACCCACACTTTCTGATGAATACACTCAACAACATCCATGCGATGATTGAGTTTGACAGCGAGATGGCGCGTAAGAGCGTCATGGACCTCTCACGTCTGATGCGCCATGTGCTCTACGACTCGGGCGAGCAGTCCACGACACTCGACAAGGAGCTCGACTTCCTACGCAACTACATCGAGCTGATGCGCATACGCTATATCGACGATGTGGAGATAGAGCTCGACGCGCCCGACATCACCACATGCCGCAAGGTGTCGCTACCGCCACTCCTGCTTATCGTGCTTGTGGAGAATGCCTTTAAGCATGGTATAAGCTATAATCGTCGGTCGTTTATCAATATACGTATTGCCGTCGATAACAACCAGCTGTGTTGCATCGTGGCCAACAGCCGACACGACATGCAGCGACGCACCGAGCATAGTGGCATAGGACTAAACAATATACAACGACGCCTCGACCTGCTCTATGGCAACAGCTACACGCTCACCACAGATAAGTCGGACAGTAAACGATATATTGTCGAATTGATAATACCCATAAAGGATAATAAGTAATAAGAATGGTAAAGTGCATAGCAATAGATGATGAGCCCTTGGCTCTACGACAAATTAAAAGCTACATCGAGCGCACCGAGCAGCTGGAGCTCGTAGCAACATGCCGTAGCGCAATGGAGGCACAGAGGGTTATCAGCGAAAGCCCCATAGATCTCATATTTGTGGATATAAACATGCCCGATATGAATGGTCTTGATTTTGTGCGTGCTCTCACCTCGTCACACTACATAGTCTTCACTACGGCACACTCGGAGTTTGCTCTCGAGGGCTTTAAGCTCAATGCCATAGACTACCTTATGAAGCCTTTCAGCTACGATGAGTTTATGAAGGCTACGCAGAAGGTTATATCGCTTGTGGACCTCGTTGAGCGTTGCCATGCTGCGGAGAACGCCATAGCGCAGAACGAGGCCGAGAGCTCGGGGAATGAGGTTATATCGGTCAAGGCGGACTATAAAACGCAGTTGGTGAAGGTTGCCGACATAGTATATTTGGAGAGTGCGGGCGAGTATGTGCGCCTACATATCGAGGGCAGCTCGACCATCACCACCCTCTTTCGATTAAAGAATATGGAGGCCTCGCTGCCACAGGATATATTCCTGCGCGTACATCGCTCCTATATCGTCAACATGAAGCGCATATCGAGCTACACGAAGGGTCGTATCTTCCTCGACAATGGCGAGTATATACCCTTGGGCGAGAACTACAAGGAGCGCTTCTTCGAGGTATTCGGGAAGTAGTATTGACAGAGGAGAATAGCAACAATAGAGGATGTCTGAAGGTGTTCAGACATCCTCTATCGTTATAACAAGTTCACCTTGTTAACGTACCTACATCGCTCTCTTCGATGCGATGCTCAACTTCTTTGACAAGGTCTTATCAATCTTCGGCTGCTTAAACAAAGGAGCTGTGCTACTCCACTCGTTAGGTGTCTCCTCGCCACTATCCTCAAGGTCAGACTCATCACCACCGACACGCTCCCAAGTCATAGGACCTGAATAGTACGACAATGACGTATCAGTGAAGTAGAGAGAATCTGTTGCCATCTCTAAAGCAAAGACACCGTACATAATAATAGGAAGATTGTCAATAGTACCTACCGTACAGCTAACGTTACCATAATCATCCATGGTCATGGTATAGGCCGCAAAGTTACTATCCATTGACAAGCTCCACTGCTCGTTCAAGCCACTCACAAAGTACATATATGTACCATCGCTATATAGCTCCTGATAGTTCAAAATTCCGAGCGAGCCATCGTCGTTGACAATGCCGACCAATGCAAGAGAGGGATCACTTACGATCAAGCCCGTAACCAACACCCTATTAGAGTACATTGGATGAGCCGTAATCTCTATGTCAAAGGTAACAGGCGTATTGTCAAACTCTCCCGTCTGAGGGCAGTAGGTACTCTGTACTGTTGAGCTCCATGTGCCAATCCAGCGTTTTGCCAAATCGGTAGGTTCGACAGCCATATCTACCTCTACGTCATTCTCATAGTCATAAGCCACAACCATAACGGCACTTCCAAACGCCTCCCAATAGGTGTAATATGCCTGATATGGAACACGTATATATGACAGGATGTCGCACTCCGCAAATATGCTATCTCCGACATAGTTCAAAGTCTGCGAATAGAAATCTACAACCTGAAGGCCATCACAATTATAGAATGCTGCGCGCTCAATTCCTGTTACACTATCAGGAACTACAATCTTTGCGATATTATATGTATTCTCAAATGCTCCGACGCCGATAGTCGTCACACCTGCGGGAATCTCATATATAGTACCCGAAACTCCGGCAGCAAATGCGATATATCTATCATCGACAATCAAGCAAAGGCCACTGCTGTGTGCAAACTTACCCTCGAACTGCTGTATATTGGAACATCCGCAGAAGACGGCATCAGACAATGTTGTCACGCTGTCAGGTATGGTAACGCTCTCCAAGTTATCGCAATATGCAAAGGCGGCAAAACCAATTGACTCAACACCATTACCCAGGTCGAGCGAAGATAGGTCAGTACAGCTATTAAAAGCATAACTTCCAATCGTTGTTACGCTATCGGGGAGAGTTACACTTGTTAGGCTACTGCAATCATAGAATGCATAATCTCCAATCTCCGTTACGCCATTACCAATAGTTACACTTGTCAGGCTACTGCAATAAGCGAATGCCTTATATCCAATCGTTGTTACGCTATTGCCAATAGTTACACTTTGCAGGCTGCTACACTCATAGAATGCATCCTCTCCAATCGTCGTTACGCTATCGGGGATTGTTATACTTGTAAGGCTGATGCAATCCTCGAATGCCCCATATCCAATCGCTGTTACGCTATTGGGGATAGTATATTCGGTAACTCCAGCAGGAGCAAATGAGTTTAGCGTTCCATCGATAATCAAGCAACGTCCATCTTCAGATGCAAACTTACCCTTAAACTCTGTCAGGCTGCTGCAACCACAGAATACCGAACCTCCAATCGTCGTTACGCTATCGGGGATTGTTATACTTGTCAGGCTGCTGCAATATTGGAATGCATAATCTCCAATCGCTGTTATGCTATCGGGGATAGTGATACTTGTCAGGCTGCTGCAATACTCGAATGCACCATATCCAATCGTCGTTACGCTATCGGGGATAGTATATTCGGTAACTCCCACATGAGCAAATGAGTTCAGTGTTCCATCGATAATCAAGCAACGTCCATCTTCAGATGCAAACTTACCCTTAAACTCTGTCAGGCTGCTGCAACCAGCGAATGCCCCATCTCCAATCGCTGTTACGTTATCGGGGATGGTGATGCTTGTCAGGCTGCTGCAATACTGGAATGCACCATATTCTATCGTCGTTACGCTATTGGGTATTCTTATACTCGTCAGGCTTCTGCAATCATGGAATGCAGAACCTCCAATCGTGGTTACATCGCCATCAAAAAGAAGAACACCCTTACCATCGACATAGGTATTATTGATAAGATTAGCACCAAAGACCGTTGTATTATATAGGTCAAGCTCAATACCATCGGTAGTGGTGTACCAAATCTCGTTATTGGGCACCTCGCTACCAGGCTCCTCATCCTCCGCGCTCTTACCTCTCTGCACAATGGTTATCTCCTCCAAGGTGTCACCACTCGCATCGCGCAGCTCGATAACGGCT
>JAZNFC010000043.1:0-2202 GCA_045588935.1 Alistipes sp.
GCGATGTAGGCTATGAAGCCTGCGCCCGTAACCATGTCGTTGGCTACAAGAAGGCCTCGGAATACGAGGATTATGGCTACGGCCGTGATACCCATAAACTCGCTCATGGGTGATGCCAACTGCTGGCGGCGTGCCATAGCAATCATCAGGCGCGAGTAGTCACTATTGAGCTCCTCGAACTTGCGGGCGATAAATCCCGAGGCGTTATAACCCTTTACAATCTTTATTCCCGATAGCACCTCATCCAGCACCGAGACCATATCTCCCATACGCTCCTGACCGCGCTGTGCCGGATGACGCAGACGCTTGACGATGCTACCCATAACAAAGCCTACGATGGGCAGGAAGATAACGGCAAAGAGTGATAGTTGCCACGAGATGCCAATCATAAGGGTTAGGAAGCCGATGATGAGGAAGGGGTCACGGAAGGCTACCTGCAACGTATTTGTAATGCAGAACTGTACGACCATGACATCTTGCGTAATCTTCGACATTATATCACCCTTGCGCTGCTCCGAGAAGTAACCTACGTTCATATCCACAACACGCGAGAACATAGCATCACGCATACGCTGCACGCTCTTAACCCTCATACGCTCGACGGTCATCGCAGCAGCATAACGGAAGGTGTTACTCAGCAGGTTCATCATCACCGTTACGATACCCAACAGTGCCAAGAAGTATATTTGGCTGAAATCCTCACCCAAAGATATGGTATAAAGGTAGCATAATATGGCATTGAAGCCATCGGCATTGAACTCTATTGGTGGAAAGCTATATGTAGGTACAAAATTAAATCCTCCATCGCTCTCGAACATGGCGTTGAGTATAGGGATAATCATCGCATAGTTGAAGGTGTTAAACACGGCGTGCAACGCTGCGAAGAAGAAATAGGGAATTGTATATCGGCTGAGGGGCTTTGCGAAGCCCAAGAGCCTAAAATATGTTTTAAGCATGCTTCTTACTATCGACCCGAGGTATTCACCATTGGGCTCTCAAATATTTATCTACTCTATTATAGCAACCCTTCGCTTGCAAACTCCTTGATGCTGCGCTCGAAGTGCTCCAAAGTCTCCTTCATCGAGACAAACGACTTACCACCCGCAGCATTGCGATGACCACCGCCATTGAAGTAGCGTTGAGCGAAGATATTGACATCGATATCGCCTCGTGAGCGTAACGACACACGTATAAAATCGCTGTGCTCGGTAAACATCGCCGAGAGCTTCATCTTCTTGATTGTTAGCGGATAGTTCACAAAACCCTCGGAGTCGCCCTGCTGGAACCAGAAGCGGCGTAGCTCATCCTCGGTAAGTGACATGTGTGCCACCGAGCCGTTGTGAAATATCTTCATCTTGCGGTTGATGACATATCCGAAGAGGCGGGCACGACCCTCGGTAAAGGAGTTATAGACATGGTTATGTATCGAGGGTATAGAGATACCCGTGGCGGCCAATACCGAGACCATACGGAAGAGGTCGGGGGTGACTGTCGAGAAGGCGAAATTGCCCGTATCGGTCATCATGCCGACAAAGAGGTTTTCGGCCATCGTAGCAGATATGCTCTCGGCACCGAATAGCGACTCGATGATAAGTGCCACCAGATAGCAGGTGCTCGAGGCCTCGGGATAGGATATCATAAGGTCGAAATCCTCCATGGGGTCGAGGTGGTGGTCTATCAATATGCGGCGGGCACGCTGGTTACAATCCAAGAGTTCGCCAAGACCCTCCAAACGCGACATTGTATGGAAGTCGAGACAGAAGATAAGGTCGGCACTCTTCACTGCAGCCTCGGCACGACCCTCCCTATCGCTCTTGTATATCACCATGTCGCCTATGTTAGGCATAAATTCGAGGTAATAGGGGTAGCGATTCGGAATTATACATGTAACGCTGTGACCATGCTTGCGTAATATCTCTGCCCAAGATAGTGACGAGCCTATGGCGTCACCATCGGGGTTGGTATGCGAGAGTATAACTATCGACTGCGGCGTAGAGAGCAGGCTTCGAAGCTCCTCTAATTTGTTCTGAGCTATCTGCATAACAATAAGTTTAATTACGCAAAGGTATAAAAATTTTTATGAAAATTAAATAGTATAACGATAAAAGAGTTTATACAGAGTATAAACCGAGCTCTACGTTTGGTTTTTCGAGGCCGCCACCCCCGAACTTCTCAACAACTATTTTTTATTTTTTATACTTT
>JAZNFC010000044.1:0-59667 GCA_045588935.1 Alistipes sp.
TTGAAGGCTTCGGGCAAGAAGTTCGAGTTCCCCTGCGACTGGGGTTGCGACCTTCAGTCGGAGCACGAACGCTACCTCGTAGAGGAGCACTTCAAGCGCCCCGTAATCCTTATCAACTATCCCAAGGAGATTAAGGCATTCTATATGAAGCAGAACGACGACGGCAAGACCGTGCGTGCTATGGACGTTTTGTTCCCCCAGATTGGCGAAATTATCGGTGGTTCGGAGCGTGAGGCCGACTTTGGCAAGCTTTGTGCAAGAGTAGATGAGTTAGGCATGAGCCGCAAGGAGCTGTGGTGGTACCTCGATACACGTCGTTGGGGTTCGGCACCTCACTCGGGCTTTGGCTTGGGCTTTGAGCGTCTGCTTCTCTTTGTTACGGGTATGGGTAACATTCGCGATGTTATACCCTTCCCTCGTACTCCGAAGAATGCAGAGTTTTAAGCAATAATGCCTCTATAGACGGCCGGCCCATGGCCGACCGTTTTTAATTTTAGTGCACCGATAGAGTTATTATGGCAAACAGACTTCAACAAACAATCCAACTGCAGACGAAGATTTCGCCGCAGCAGATTCAGATGATAAAGCTTCTGGAGCTTCCCACCATGCAGCTCGAGGAGCGTATCAAGCGCGAGATAGAGGATAACATCGTGTTGGAGGAGGAGAGCGAGAATAAGAACGAGGCGGAGGAGGCGCCCGAGAAGATATCTGTTGAGGAGTATATTGGTCGTGAGGATGATACACCCTCGTATAAGGCGCGTATAAATAATTTCTCGAAGGATGATAAACAGCGTCCTGTATATATCACCGAGGGACGCTCGCTCGGCGAGTCGCTTATCGAGCAGCTGCGCTTCCGCTCGCTCACGGAGGAGGAGATGACCATCGCGGCCTACATCGTTGGCAGCATTGACGATGATGGCTATCTACGTCGCGACCTCGCCTCACTCTCGGATGATTTAGCCTTCACGCGCGGTCTTGATGTTACGACTGAAGAGGTAGAACGCATACTTGCCATAGTACATGAGCTTGAGCCTGCAGGTATAGGCGCTCGTACACTTCAGGAGAGCCTGCTTCTGCAGATGCAACGTCTGCAGCTCGACACTCCGGCCAAGCGCGCAGCATATCGAATCATATCAAATCACTTCGAAGCCTTCTCGAAGAAGCACTACGAGAAACTTATTGCCCGCCTCTCCCTCTCCGAGGAGCAATTCCGCGAGGCTATAGCTTATATTCGCACACTATCACCCAAGCCGGGGAACCTCTATACCGATGGAGGTATAGATGCCGCCCCCTATATCGTGCCCGACTTCTTGCTCGATACAACAGATGGAGGCTTGCGCCTGATGCTCAACTCCTCGGGTATCCCCGAGGTGCGTATATCACGTCGCTATCGAGAGATGATGCGCGATATGGTGGCTTCGGATGGTACGGTGAAGGCCGAGGATCGTGAGGCCTTGCAGTTCGTAAAGTCGAAGATAGACTCGGCAAAGTGGTTTATCTCGGCCATAAAGCAACGTCACGACACCCTTATGCGCACGATGCAAACCATCCTCGACTTCCAGCATGACTACTTCGTGGATGGCGATAAGAGCAAGCTTAAGCCGATGATACTTAAGGATATAGCAGACCGCACGGACTTGGATGTATCGACAATCTCGCGCGTGGTGAATAGTAAGTATATACAAACTCCTTTTGGTATCATCCTTTTGAAGTCTCTCTTCTCCGAGGGCATGCAGACCACATCTGGTGAGGAGGTGTCAAGCCATGAGATTAAGACCATTCTGCAGCAGTGCATCGACAATGAGGATAAGCGCCATCCTCTCACTGATGAAAACCTTATGGATATACTTAACGAGAAGGGTTATCGTATCGCGCGTCGTACCGTGGCGAAGTATCGAGAGATGTTGGATATACCTGTGGCGCGTATGCGTCGTCAAATATAAAGTTGTAAAGGAGGGATAACCGGCATCTGCCGTGTCCGTAAAAGGCTCTTTACAGCTAATAGATTGCGCCTTTACGGTATGCGAGCCTAAAACTATATCTTTTTATACAACCTCCGAACAAAAGGTGGGTGACTATTCTACTTTTTAGTCACCCACCATGCACATTGATATTGCTTTGCTGGCTACTCTTTGCGGTAGCGGTATTTGCCGTCGGTGATATCCTCTACCGTTAAGCACTCATAGACCATCGTATAACCGCCATAGGCAAAATTATTCTTGCCATAGGTCTCCTCCTCGTAGAGGAAGCCGAGGCGGTTATCCTTCTGCCAACTCATGGTTGAGTAGGCCGAGGGAAGGGTGGTAATCTGCTTTACGCCTGTCCAATCCTTGGCAAGAAGCATGGGAGTATAGATAGCCTCGTCGATAATCTCCTTATAGTATATGCCTACATTTGTACGTTCCGGGCCCATGGGTACAGACTGCAAGAGCAGCGACATAGGCTCGTCATCCTCCGTACGCACAACGGGAAGCACCATAACCTCGCCATTTGTCGAGTTATTATTTGCCACCACGCCATTATTCGCAGCACCCGAGAATGCAGCCTTATCCCAGCTGCCCGCTGCCGTGGCAGCATCCGTGAAGGTGTAGATATTGTAGTAGCGGCCTCCCGTATAGCGCGAGCTGATAAGCAGCGAGCCATCAGGCAGCTCCTCGACCTTGGGTTCATCCGCCGTATTATACACCGCAGGGGTGTTGATATCGCCCAATATGTGCCATTCGCCTCCGAAGTCATCCGAGTAGAGGACATAGTTCATATGTGTAGCTGACTTATCGCGCACCAATACGGCGCAATACAAACGATAGTATCCTCCAATCTTCACCATGCGGCTCTGGAAGATGCGACCCGATGCTACGAACATTGAGCGCACGGGGCCATAGTTGCTATTATCAAACTGCGCATATATACCCTCGGCGATATCCTCGGGAGCGCCCCATGTCTTGCCTCCATCCTCGGAGTAGAAGCGGGCGATGCATTGGTGGTTTTGGCGTGTGCCATTCTGGAATGATACATTGCCGGCGCAGCTCAACAGCAACACGCGCTCGGACTCTCTATCTGCCACGATGCAGGGGTCTCCATACCCCACATTCATAAAGTCGGGTGACTCGGCGCCCTTGCCATCTATGAGACTCATGACCTCGCTCCACGTGTTGCCGTTATCCTCGCTGTAGCGGTAGTGAAGGTCTATACGTCCCTTGTCCGTCACACCGATATCTGTTCCGCTATGTCGGTAGTCGGCCACAGCAACAAGGCGACCACTCTTTGTTGTGGCGAGTGCCGGTATGCGATAGGGTATATCCGTAGGGTTGAGGAGCTGGAAGACCTCAAAACGCTCGGCCGGAGGTGCGAGTGTCGGCTCCTTGGTGTAATTATTATCATCTGCACTGCATGATATAAGGGCTGTAAGAGCCATGCAGAATGCAAAAATCGTATATCGCCTCATAGCTTTATAACTTATTTACGGTAGGTGTAGTATGCTCCTGCCTGACACGTGGGCATAAGCACGATATCGTTTACGTTCATGTGTGCGGGGAGGTTCAGCATCCAATGTATCGCCTCGGCGATATCCTCGCCCTGCAAAGCCTCCACGCCTTTATATACGCCTGCAGCACGCTCCTTATCGCCATGGAAGCGCACCTCCGAGAATTCGGTCTCCACCATGCCGGGGCGTACCTCGCCCACCTTGATGCCGGCGCTCAACAGGTCGGCGCGCATAGCCTGTGAGATGGCATGTACGGCATGCTTCGAGGCGCAATACACTGCGCCATTCTCGTAGGGCTCTGTGCCGGCGATAGAGCCTATGTTGATGATATGTCCACCCTTGCCGGCCTCAACCATGGCTCCACTGATAATCTTTGTCACGTAGAGAAGCCCCTTGACGTTGGTGTCAATCATAGCATCCCAGTCGCGTGAGTCACCCTTGTCGATATGCTCCAAGCCGGCGGCAAGACCTGCGTTGTTGATAAGGATATCTACTCTGCCCAAAGGCTTCAGGTGCTTGATACACTCCGCCTCGGAGCGTACATCGAAGTTAAGTACGGTACATTTTGCGCCCTTGGCCTCCACCTCCTTGCGGAGGAACTCCAGGCGGTCGGCGCGACGTCCCGTGATGATAATCTCGGTGTCGGCAGCGGCAAGGCGCAGTGCTGTGGCGCGACCTATACCCGAGGTGGCACCCGTAACAACTATTCTCTTCATGGTATCTCTTTTTTTTGTTTATGTTCGACTATTTGCAAATATACTAAATTAACCCATAAGAAACAAGCATCCGACTAAAATACCTCACGCAGTATGCGCAGTGACTCGACGTTATGTATCGCCTCGAGGTGGAAGGCGTAGTATTTGAGCATAGCGTCAAGAAACTCCACGCGCTCGTTGCGGTTGAGGCCTATCTCGCCGAGGGAGGGCACGTCGCACTCCAACATATCGTGCAGGATGCGGGCATTCTCCGGCGTGAGTGCCATGCTCGGTATCAGGGCGTGAGGCGTGAAGTGTCCATCACGGATGTCGAGCCATGCGCCATCGTAGTACTCGTTGTCGGGTGAGAAGCCGAGAGGTCGGCTTAAGTTGGCAAGAAACCATAGATGGAAGTTTGCGATGCCCTCCTCCAAAGCATCCAACGCCGCCACCGAGCCCCACACAAAGTCGAAGAGTGCCGCTCCGGGCTCGCTCTCACGCACCAGACGGTATAGTACCTCGGCCATGAAGAGCGCCATCGTCGATTTGCGAATATCGAAGGGGGTGCTCTGCAACACCATGCCCGAGGAGAGCTCCTTGACTCTGTGTAGCTCCATCTTGGGTGATACCAAGCCTTCGAATTCTACGGCAAACATGGGCTGCAATAGTGCCATTTTCGACCCCTTTGCCGAGGGTCGTATGCCCTGAATCATATAACTTTGGCGGCCCATGGTGTCGGTGAGCATATGTACGACAATGCCCTTCTCGCCATACTTCAGTGTGCCGAGAATGATGCCACGTGCCTTATATGATTTCATTGCCATGGGTTAGTCATGCCAGCGACCGTCGCGCTTGATAATCTCGATAAGGTGGTCAAGGGCTTCGCTTTGGTGAATATTGCGCTCGACGACCTCGCGACCACGATAGAGCGTAATATGCTCGGGCGAGGAGCCTACATATCCATAGTCAGCATCGGCCATCTCTCCCGGGCCATTTACGATGCAACCCATCACACCAATCTTCAAGTCCTTGAGGTGCGAGGTGCGTGCCTTGATTGCGGCAAGCGTAGATTGTATGTCGTAGAGTGTGCGACCGCAGCTTGGGCAGGCTATATACTCGGTGCGTGAGAAGCGCAGACGCGAGGCTTGCAAGAGCATAAGCTCGATATCGTTTATCGTCGCTTCATCAAGCATCGGAGCATCTATCCATACGCCATCGGCCAGACCGTCGATAAGGAGCTGTCCCATGTCGGCAGCAGCATATATCGCTACCAGCTCGGCCGAGCTCTCCCTATACCTGCGACGCAGAACTATAGGACGACAATCCTTACGGTTAAGGATTGCTGCCCGCCACTCATGCGTAGGATTTTCTGTCACGGCCTCCACAACATCATACTCCTCGGTAAGCTCGCTATGTACTATGGGCTTTGCCGAGGTGCGTGGCCGGAACTGCGTGGGCGAGTAGTGCTCCATGCACTCAACCGTAAACTCTCCACTGCGATGAGCGAAGTGCTCAACAAGGATGCGGCCTACGGGAACCTCATTTTCGGGGGTCTCGGTGAGAGAAACACGCAACGTATCTCCTATGCCATCTGCCAGTAGCGCTCCGATGCCTACGGCACTCTTTATGCGCCCCTCGATGCCATCACCTGCCTCCGTAACACCGAGGTGTAGGGGGAAGGTCATGCCTTCACGCTCCATTGCCTTGACAAGCAGACGATAGGCATGCACCATGACGCGCGTGTTGCTCGACTTCATCGACACTACGACATTGTGGAACTCCGCCGTGCGGCACATTCTCAAAAACTCCATGGCCGAGGCCACCATGCCTTCGGGCGTATCTCCATACTCATCGAATATACGCTTGGCCAGCGAGCCATGATTTACACCTATACGCAGTGCTACGCCACGACGGCGACATATCTCGATAAGACGGTCGAGCTCACCATTTGTGGTGCGGAAGTTACCCGGATTGATGCGCACCTTATCTACCGCCTCGGCAGCTATCATCGCTATCTCGGGTGTGAAGTGTATGTCGGCAACGATGGCTGCTGTGGAGCCCGCTGCGCGCAGCTTCTCCATGATTGGAGCCAACGCTTCACCCTCTTTTTTACCTTGTGCCGTGAGGCGTACTATCTCGGCACCTGCCTCGGCTATACGTAGAGATTGTGCCGTTGTAGCCTCGACATCCGAGGTGGGGGTATTGGTCATCGACTGCACGGCTATAGGCTGCATGCCGCCAATGGTCGTACCGCCAATGCGCACCTCGTGTGTAGTACGGCGGCTATATCGTAGTATATGGCTCATAATCAAAGATTTTTTGCTATCTCACATAGTGAGGCATATCCTCGGGTATCTCCAACGAGAACTCGACAAGGCCTGCCACTTCTCCCGACTCATACCATGGTGTTTGGTAGATGAGCTTACGCATTTCACCCTTCTGAATGGTATATACATTGTTGCTGCCCTCGCTCATAAGACGGCTGATTATGGCGCGTGAACGCTCCGAGTGGCAGGGTATCATCGACCTACCGCGCATATCGCCGTTAACCTCGCGCGAGCGTGGGTTTTGGTAGAGAATAACGCCGTCGAGGTCTGCAACCGTGATGGCGCATGTTTTCAAAGTGTCGCTCCATGGGCAACGGATACTTTCAAAATCCATACTCTATATGTTTTTTTCGGTTAGTTTATTCTATAAGCATTTCTTACGCCCTTGATACGTCGCAGGGCGTGTAGTAACATATCCACAACACCTACGCCCGGCACTTCGACCGTGAGCTGCGCCGAGGCCGTGCCGTCTCCCTTGGGCATATAGTTTATACCGCGGACCGAGAGCTTCAGCTCCTTGCTGGCGACATCCATAATCGTTGTGGCAAGCCCCGCAATATCGGCGGCTGAAATCGCCACTGTGACACGGAAGGCGCCTTGGGCATTGCTGCGCCAGCGAGCCTCAATCACACGGTAGGGATAGCGCTCACGCATGCGACGTGCATTAGGGCAGTCGCTACGATGTATGGTGATGCCCGAGCTGATGGTGATAAAGCCGAAGATATCATCACCCTTAATGGGGTTGCAACACCGCCCCAGTTTATACTCTATGTTGTTTATCGAGTCATCTATAACGAGGGCATCGCTTTGTGTTGAGCTCTCCTCACTGCGCTCGTCGCGCATACGAGCCTTACGCTCCTCGACCTCGGCAGCTGCCTGACGACGCGCCTCATCGGCCTCGCCCGAGAGCCAGCGTTGCAGAATATCCTTTATTTGTGAGATGTCGGTCTTCTGCTCGGCAATGAGCGTATATACTTCGTTGCCGCGACGTAGCTTGAAGTACTTACAGAGATAGGCCACAGCCTCGTCAATGGCCACATCCATCTTCCAATTCTTAATCTTGCGCTCAAGCTCTTCACGGCCCAAACGTGCATGTTTCTGCTTCTCCTCGCGGAGGTAGGCACGTATGCGTGAGCGTGCTTTCTGTGTTACGCAGATGGTGAGCCAGTCGGCCTTAGGCGTCTGATCCTTGCGAGTGAGGACCTCACATATATCGCCATTCTTTAGCGGCTCTTTGATTGGCACAACGCGTCCTCCGACCTTGCCACCTACGCATATAGCACCAAGTGAGGTGTGGATGTCGAATGCGAAGTCCAATACCGTAGCTCCTTCGGGCAGCTTGCGTATATCGCCCGAGGGTGTGAAGACGAAGATCTCTCCCGTGGTAGGTGTCGCCTCAAAGCGACGAGCTATCGACTCCGAGGTGGTATCTTCGAGCAGTGTGCGCAGGCGGCCAAGCCACTCTTCGGCACCCATGCCCCCCTGCTTAACACCTTTGTATCGCCAGTGAGCAGCGATACCGCGCTCGGCAACCTCATCCATGCGCTCGGTACGTATCTGTACCTCCACCCAGCGACCATCCTCCGTAACCACCGTCGTGTGCAATGACTCATAGCCATTTGACTTCGGAATAGATATCCAGTCGCGCATGCGCTCGGGGTTGGGCTTATAGAGCCCCGTGACGTGTGAATATACGGTCCAACACTGTGCCTTCTCGCGCTCTATAGGGCAGTCGATAATGATACGTAGTGCGAAGATATCATAAACGCCCTTGAAGCTGACTCTCTGCTTGCGCATCTTCTGAAAGATTGAGAAGACGGACTTCGTGCGGCTCTTGATGTGATACTTTATGCCATCGCCGTCGAGCAATTTGCGCACAGGCTCCAGAAAGCGCTCGATAAAGGCCATGCGCTCCTCTTCGCTCTCTTTGAGCTCCTGCACAATGTTGCGGTAGGCCTCGGGCTCAAGGTACTTGAGTGACAAGTCCTCAAGCTCGCTCTTAATGCTGTATAGACCCAACTTATGGGCAATCTGCGCATAGAGGTTGAGGCTCTCCCAGCTCTTCGTGCGGTGCTTCTTCTCGGGGAAGATATCGAGCGAGCGCATAACCTCGAGGCGGTCGGCGAGCTTGATGAGTATGACACGCGGATCCTCGGAGTAGGATACTATCATGTCGCGAAAGTCGGAGGCCTGTTCCTTTGCGACCTTGAGCTTGATGTCGGATATCTTGCTCAAAGCAAGGGTTATGCCCAGCACCTCCTCGCCAAACTTATTACGTATGATCGTGGTGAGTTCATCGAGCATTGCGCTCTTCTGCTGTATGGCTATGCGCACCACATCGTGGATGATGGCTGCGACCATCGAGTTGCGACCAAGGCCTATCTCCTCGGCGACGATGTGGGCTACGGCGGCACCATGGTCGAGCATGGGGCTCTGGTCGTAGCGCGTAACACTCTTGAGGTGTTCATCGGCAAAGAGCAGAGCTTGCTCTACCATGGACAGCGTCTCGGCCGAGTAGTGCGACGTGATATAGTCACGCAACGATTTGTATCTCTCGAATATAGTGTTGTTCATTTTTGTTGTCTGTTATTTGTTGCTCTTACGTACCACCACAAGGTCATCTCCTCCTACACGGTAGAGGCTCTGCTCCTCGGGCGTAAGTTGTGCCTCGAAGGGTATGCGCTCGACAATAAATCCCGCCTCGGCAAGGCGTTTGTCGTAGTCGCGCCCATAGATGCGACGGTGGTCATACTGCCCGAAGAGGCGTGTGCGCTCCTTGGGGTCGGTGATGGTGTCATCCTCGAAGGTTGTGGCGCGTGACCTATCCTCGGGCACAATCATGATGCCCCAGCCTCCGGGGCGCATGATGCGGTAGAGCTCGCACATGGCACGTCGATCATCCTTGACATGCTCGAATAGGTGGTTACAGATGATAACCTCCATGCTCTCATTCTCCAAGGGTATCTTCTCCACGTCGAAGTGGTAGTCGGCAAGTGGCGATTCGAGGTCGGCCGTAATGTAGTGTGTCGTACCTCGATATAGTCGCTTTAGGCGCGACATGAGCGATACCTCGGGGGCGATATGTAGAAGCATAGGTCGCTCTGCAAGAAGCGAGGTGTTGTTTCGTATCCAGAGCCATATCATGCGGTGTCTTTCGAGTGAGAGGCATGAGGGGCATAGGGCATCTTCGCGCGATGTGACATATCCGTAGGGAAGGAAGCGACGACGACGTGTTCCACAGATGGGGCATTCGCGACTACGTCCGAGGTATGCCAGGCCCACAATTGGGACAAGCACTCCGGCGAAGCGTTGCAACCACACACGTGGCACACGATTTAGCACCCAGCGCACCAGCTCCTTCATCGCTATGCCTCCTCTTGGGTTATGCTCTCAAGCTCCTCCTTTGTCTGCAGAAGCTGTGTGCGGCAATATTCGATAAGCTCCTTGGCACGCAGCACCGTGGCCGTGAGCTCATCTACGCCTAATTCGCCACTGCGCAGCTGCTCTAAAATACGCTCTAACTCGGTGGCGGCCTCCTTATAGGATTTAGCCCCCTTTACTACTCTCTTTGCCATATTATCGTTTGCTCTTAATATCTGTTATCGTGGCACTTATCGTGTTTGTCGTAAGTTCTATGTCGATAATTGAACCTCGCTCTAACTCCTTGGCCGAGGCTATTATCTTGTTGTTGTGGCGCAGTAGCGCAAAGCCCATCTTGAGGATATTATCCACCGAGTAACTATCGGTCATGCGCGCAGCATCATGCAACCTATGCTCTTGGCTCTCGATACTCTTGCGTGCCTGCTCGTATATAGCGCTGCGAAGCACCTCGATGTCGCTTTGCTTGCGACGTATGGTGTCGAGGGCCAACCGCTCGATATCTACGGTACAGCGGTACATGTGTATTGTCTCTTGTTGCAGCATCGTCTGGGCCGCCGATACAATATCCTCGGCGAGAAGCTCTATTTGGTTATGCTGCGTCATGGCCCGCTCCACGAGATAGGTGGCCACGGCCGTAGGCGTCTTGCACGAGGTGTGTGCCACCATATCGGTTATGCTCACATCCTTGTCGTGTCCTATGCCGGCAAGTATGGGTAGCGGATGTTGAGCCACTAACGAGGCTATGTCGTAGGAGTCGAAGAGTGCAAGGTCGCTGGTTGAGCCACCGCCACGGATGATAACCACGACATCGTAGCAGTTCTCCTCCTCGGCAATGGCATAGAGGGCTTGTGTGACGCTTGCTACGGCCTCCTCTCCCTGCATAAGGCTCGCGTAGAGTGTAACCTTAAATCGGTATGGTGAGCGTGAGAGCTCACGCACAAAATCCTGATAACCGGCTGCCGTGGGACTTGATACTACGGCTATGCGTAATGTCGGAATGTTGAGCTTAAGCTCATGGTTCATATCCCATACCCCCTCGGACTGAAGACGCGCGATGGTCTCGCGACGACGACGCTCAACATCGCCTATCGTGTAGTTAGCATCTATCTCCAATATCTGCAACGATAGACCATAAACCTCATGATAGGTCACCACCACGCGAGCAAGAATACCCATGCCCGCAGCGAGCGACATATTTGTGGCTGCACGAAACGAGGCCGATATCGCGCTATATGCCGTGCGCCAGATGACGGCACGTGCTTCAGCACGTGGCGCCCCCTCATTTGCCCCCTTCTCCACAAGGTTGATGTAGCAGTGTCCTGTGCGGTTTATCTTTATCTCCGATATCTCGGCACTTATCCACACGGGTGCATCGAAGTTACGCTCAAGTGTTGACCTAATCATGCGCTGCAGGTCATAGAGCGTGAGGCTCGATGTTACGGTTGTATATATATCTCGAGATATGGTCATGTCTATAGTATTATTACGGCGCGCTCCGACTTGCGCTCTTTACCCTCGGGTAGTTGTAGGTTTACGAGGTGATAGCTGCTGCATGGTGTGCCATTGCGCATTGCCGGTTGCCACTTGGGAGCTGTGGATATGGCCTTGCTCACACGCTTGAGTAGGGTACGCGACGTGGCCTCCAGCACCTCGCCAACGGAAGCCTTTCCTGAAGCATCGATCGTCAAGCGCAACGATACGCGCTCGGCAGGCATATCGCTATCCCAACGTACATTGTGAGTGAGCCATGTCGTGAAATTGTTGTATCCTTCGATTGAGAATGTTGCCCTTGTGTCGTAGCGCAGCTGTACAAGGATGACGCCCTCGGAGGCCTCCATGCCCCAATCGGCAATGGTCTCCTCGTTGGCAGGAAGTATGTCGATGCTCTCGATATCCTCTTGAGGAATATTCTCGATACCTGCAACGATCTCTCCATTGACAACATATAGAGGCTCACGTGCTGCAGTTGTGAGCACCCAAGCAAAGCATAGTATGAGCAATACACCTCTTTTCATCCAACAATAAATCTATTTGCGCTATGTTGTCTATATATACAAAAATCGGCTAAACCCCTATGGAGAGGATTTAGCCGATAATCTGTAAAGTCATGGCACGCCGAAGACTCTACATGCTAAAGCTCGCTCTCCTTCAAACGCTCGGCATTCTCGGCTACGATGAGCTGGTCGATAACATCCTGAATGTCGCCATCCATAAATGCCGAGAGGTTGTAAATCGTATAGTTGATACGATGATCGGTGATGCGTCCCTGCGGATAGTTGTAGGTGCGAATCTTTGCCGAGCGGTCACCTGTCGAAACCATGGTCTTACGCTTTGATGCAATCTCGTCGAGGTACTTCGAGTACTCAAGGTTGAAGACGCGTGTACGTAGCTCCTCAAAAGCCTTGTCGAAGTTCTTGAGCTGCGACTTCTGGTCCTGACACTGCACGACAATGCCTGTGGGGATATGTGTAAGACGTATAGCCGAGTAGGTGGTGTTCACCGATTGACCTCCGGGGCCCGATGCACAGAATATATCCTTGCGGATATCGTTCATCGAGATCTCGATATCGAACTCCTCGGCCTCGGGCAATACGGCAACAGAGGCTGCTGAGGTGTGTACACGTCCCTGGGTCTCGGTCTGAGGTACGCGCTGCACACGGTGTACGCCCGACTCATATTTCAAAGTGCCATAGACACTCTGGCCTGTAACTTTGAGCACAACCTCCTTGTAGCCACCCGCAGCACCATCCGACGAGGATGTAATCTCGTAACGCCAACCCTTTGATTCGATATATTTGGTGTACATACGTAACAAGTCACCTGCAAATATTGCAGCCTCATCACCACCCGTACCACCGCGAATCTCGACGATGGCATTCTTGTCATCCTGTGGATCCTTCGGGATGAGCAGGAGCTTAATCTCCTCCTCCATCTTCTCGATGGCGGGCTCAAGTGAGGCAATCTCCTCGCGAGCAATCTCACGAAACTCCTCATCCTTCTCGTTTGCCAACACATCCTTTGCTTCGGCAAGGTTGGCTAAAGCTGTGCGGAAACGCTCCGAAGTCTCGATGATGGGCTCCAGCTCCTTATACTCCTTTGTCAACTGGACAAACTGCTTGACATCGGCAATCACTTCGGGGTCAGTCAATTTCTGGCCAATCTCCTCGTACTTCAGGCGCAAGCCGTCAAGACGAACCAATATAGAATTATCTGCCATTATACGTAGTTATATTAATTTCCGCGCAAATATAACGAAATTTTTTCAAATTTCATATAGACGTTAATTAGCTGTATGTTAAACAATTTGATAATCGAGTATAAAATTTGTATAAAAAATTTAACTAAAACTCTTGACAAGGGCTTTTCGACGTTGTATATTTGCACCAGAAAACAGAGTTAAACGAAATCGGAATAACTAATAATCAGAACCGAGGCGGAAAAAGTAATAATATATTTATAAACACTATATATTATTGTAAACGTGTAATATATAAAAGTTGTAAACATCTATTAACTCATTGTAAACATATAATTGACATAATGATGTCTATGTGATTTGTACGATTTTAAATCATGCAATAATGGGGGTGGTTACGCTTAAAATGTAATATAAATTATTTAACTTATGAAATTTGTTTCTGTACCTAAAAATGGCTCCTCGTGGCGAAAACCTCTGCTCTATGCCATTGACACCGAGAGTGAGGCGGAGCAGGATGTTGAGATTGAGATTAAGGAGGTTTACACAGGACGAGTCCTTGGTAGGCAGCTCCTTCACCGGATTACTGCGGCAGAGGTTAATATTGCGCCCTATATTCTTGGGGCGGTGTCGGTAGAGCCTATCGTGACCTCCTCGGCGACGGTGGTCGTATCTCCTTCGGCAATCTGCGTCTATGTTGTGGCCAATGGGGTCTATTCTCCTATGTTGCAATTTTTTAGAGAGAGTGTGCATATGGATATCGCTACCATCTTAAGTCATGGCAGCTTCGTACATGGCATTGCACGAGGCGACTCGTTTATGTTGAGTGCTGTTGTAGGCTCGCATATTGATGTGGCTTACACGATTAGGCGTGAAGATGACGATGTGTCCCACAGTCAGAGACTTATTGTTGATGTGCCCTCGCCCGTGGAGATTGTGATACCGATAAGTCCGCTTGATGTGAGTGCTTGCACATTGTGTGTTACACTGCGTATTGATGATGAGATTGATAGGGAGTTTGAGGTTGAAATTGTTGAGCCTTTGGAGATGTCACGACGTGTGGTGTGGTATAATGAGCGTGGAGGTGTGGAGTGTTATACCTTTCCTGTGGCTACACCTCGCAAGGTTGATGTTCGGGTCGATAGTCGATGTCAGGATGTATTGCCCGGGCGTGTTGTTGAGAGTTCGGTCTCCTATCGTTTGTTGTCGCATAACGAGCTGCAGACAGATATGAATCGTGTCGTGGGCATGCTTCGTTCTCCCGAGCTATACGATGTCACAAATCGAAAATTACAACCCTTGCGGTTACTATCTCGCGAGCTTATGCTTGATAGTCACGGTCGCCTGTCGCGCTTGGAGTTAGATTGTGTTGAAGAGTGGAAAGGGGGTGCTTTATGGTAGAGCTGCGAATAGATGGAATGCCTTGCCCGCTATCGGATGAAAGGATTTATCTTCCGGGCTTCAGTGCTAAACGTTTGCGAAGTATTGAAACGTGGCGTAATGGCGAGAGTGTGCGGGTGGAGGTGGTTGCAACGCCCGATGTCAGGGTATTGCTACACTATAATGACCTGTTGCATCGTCCTAAATACTTCAATGATAGCTATCACCATGCCGAGCTTATCGCAGATGGTGTTGTGGTCTTCGATGGTGTGGCAATCTTTGTTGGAGCAAAGCATCGTGAGGGCGTTGAGTTGCTACTCTTTACCATACGTCGTGGTGGTGCGGAGTGGGCTAATAGCGCCGCTCTCACACGCCTCTCGGGAGCCGATATCGCATATACGCAGCGAATGACTCTACAAGATATCGAAAACTCGTGGTATGGGGACTCGGTGGTACGTATGCTACCGTTGTGTTATGATAGCTATGATGAGCCTGAGGCCACGGGACTCTATGTCGCACAGAAGACGCGTCTACCACAGGACTATCATCCTTTTATCGCTGTACGTAGCATCTTCGAGAGTGTGGCGCGCAAGAGTGGTTATCGTATAGATAGTAACTTTCTCAATTCGAGTCTTGCCTCGCAGTTGATGATTAGTGGTAACTATCGTAGTATGGATGGCGACCATGCACTTGCAACCATGGGCTTTAAGGCTGTGCGTAGTAGGAGCTCGACACTGGCAGCTGGCAGTGATGGGCGGGTATATCTCTCCGAACCGATCTTTGCCACCAATATTGGAGCTTTAGTGGATACGGTAAATAGCGCAACACTCGATGAAGATGGACAAACTGTGAGCGATGCCTATGCCATGAACAACTGCTTTGTCTTCGATGCCGGGCGTCCATGCTTTAAGCCTCTACGCGAGGTGCGCGTGGCCTTCGATATTCATCTGCGATATAGAACGCAGTTTCGGGTGAGCTCCTCGCGTCGTCTTACGGGCTTTGATCGTATCTATGTGGGCAACGACTGTGAGGTGCATGTTGAGCTGCAAAATCCCTATGAGGATCAACGCGATAGTGTGGTGTCGAGGATTGCCTATACGCTGATGATTTTCGACTACAGCCCAGACTGCGTGTATAGATTGGAGGGTTATGGTGATATCTCTGCGGCAAATAGCACGCTGGTGTTTGAGTCGAATTCGGTATCGAAGGCGCACCTCTACTATCATCATAAGGATGATGCCGAGTTTCGGGAGTATATGGGTGATTGGGCGCTGTATAATGGTTATGTCTCTGGCGCGGGAGTGCGCGACGTCGAGATAACCATCCGCACCCCTTTCGAGCACCTCGGAGCTAAAAGTTCGAAAAGCTTCAATGACCTCTATATCGGTGGTGCGGAGCCCGGTCAGGAGCTTACTCTGAAGCGAGGGTGTAGCATCGAGCCAATCTTTAGTGGTGCCCCCGGATATGGCGAAGAGGCGGAGTATCGCGATATGGCCAACATAGATGTCTCGGAGGCCGATGTTATGGAGGCTGTGGCACATATGTTTAATTTGCGATTTTATCCTCATCCTGCGTCGCAATGTGTTGTTATTGAGCCCTATGACGATTTCTTCTCCGGTGCTGAGGTCGATTGGCGTAGCCGTCAGGTCGGTGATGTAGAACTCGTGGAGTGCTCACCCGAGAGCTTCGAGCATACGACCTATCGATATATCGCCGGCGATGGAGCTGTGCGAGCCATGGTGTCGTCGGATGATGAGCTTGGTGTGTGGCACTCTCACCATGAAAGCTACGCAGCAAAACATAGTGTCGATTCCCATGTCAATCCACTCTTCATGCCCACCGCCTCGTTCACGGGAGTGTCGGGTGGAGCTCCCTCGGCAGTGGTGCTTACCGTCGGCAACCGTAATGCCGTGACCAAGGAGGCACAGCTTGAGCCGCGCATTGTGCTCTATCATGGCGTTAAGACCTTGCCCAAGGGGGAGATATGGGATTCGCCGAATGGTGATAACGGATACCCGTTGGCGACGTTTCATGGTGCCTCTTTTGGTGAGACACTCTGCTTTGAGGATAGGGATGGCTGTCAGGGCCTGCATCGTTACTACGATAGTGAGTTGGCCGAGTGTCGTACACGTCAGCTGTTGACCTGTTCGATATATCTCACCCCCGAGGAGTATATATCGTTCTTTGACCCTATGGGCTGTGGAGCCTCGCTGCGCTCATACTTTCGCCTTGACGTTGAGGGTAGCAGCGCGCTCTTTCGTCTTGAGGAGATGGGTGATTACGATGTGGAAAAGAGGATTGCAAAATGTACATTTCAGCAGATACTCAAAGATTAATAATCAACTATTAAATGTCATGAAATCAGAGATTAAGATTAAGAATGATGTTGATGTTACGATAATCGACATCGAGGGTACCATTGGCCTTGCCGAGGCTTGGCAGTTTGAAAATCCCGAGAGCAGGGTGGCTACCTACGAGCAGTTTAAAGAGTCGGTATCGCGTATTGCCGACATTGAAAATGCTCATATACGTGTGAATATTCGCTCTACAGGGGGTGATGTCAACGATGCGTTGCTTATTTATGAGGCGCTACGTGCAACCGGAGCTACGGTTACTACCTGCTGCTATGGCTATGTTGCCTCGGCAGCAACCATCGTGGCGCAGGCGGCAAGCCCCGGTCTGCGACTTATCGCTCCTACGTCGCTCTATCTTATCCATAACTCGCTGTGCGCGGCCGAAGGTAATGCCGATGAACTTGAGGCAGAGGTCGAGATGTTGCGTCAGACGGATAGGCGTCTTGCCGAGATATATGCATCGCGCTCGGGTCGCAGCATCGAGGATATTGCGACGCTTATGTCCGACAACGGCGGCCGTGGTCGCTGGCTCTCACCCGAGGAGGCTATTGCCGAGGGCTTGGTCGATGCGACTATTACGCCTACTGTAGCATCCGACACGGAGAGCAGCTTCGCAGAGCGAGCCAAGAGTGGCGTTAAGGCTCTGCTGAAGGCTATGGGACTTAATGCCGCGGGTGATGCTCTGGGAGATGATATCAATGTTGTAGCACGTAGCAAGGAGGATGTCGCGCTGAAGCTTCCGACGGATACGGTTGCTACCACGTCGATAACCCTTGATGAGGGGCAGCGTCAGGCGCAGCCTACAGCCGTCAAGGAGGAGGATGACCCCAAACTTGGAGGCGAGGTGGCCGACTCGCGCAGTCGTGCTTATGAGAGTGACGCGCGCAATATGCGTGTTCGATAACACACTTTAATTGAATGCTTAAAGATTGATTGTCAGGCGACAATCGCAATCGACTATTTCTATTAACACTTAAAACTTTTGAATTATGGGACTTATTGAAAATCCTAAGACCTACACGGGTCGTGACCTTGAGACTATCTTCTTCCGTCCGATGTTTGCGGGCGAAAATGCCGAGCAACTTGGTATTCGCGTACTCTACAATATGCCTGTACCTACAACCATTCAGCTCTGGAGCCCTCAGTCGAACATCCTTCAGACCTACTCTTCGGGTTGGAGTGGCGGTGACTCTGCGGTGCGTAAGCAGAAGACAATAGACCTTCATAAGATTAAGGCCGAGGTTGGCTTCTCTGCGTCAGACTACTTCGGCCAGGTCTATGAACTTATTACGGGTCGTGCCGATGTCAATCTTGATGACCTCACCGGCTCGGAACTTGAGCAGGCCGAGACCGAGATGTTCCGTGCGGCTATCGCCGAGAGCTTGCGTGTGATGATGTGGATTGGCGATACCGCGGGCAATGACTTCAACGAGTTCGATGGCTTCCTTCCGACAATCTACAATCGTCTGAATTCGACGCTGATACCGTATGTTCGTGTCGAGAGCATCTCGACGGATACGGTAGCCACGATGTTCCAGAATATGTGGGAGAAGGCGACGCCCTCACTCAAGGCTCTCAAGGCCGAGGGTAATCTCTCCTTCTTCGTCACATCGGATATCTATGATGCCTATGAGTTGTACCTCGACGGCAGTGGCACGGATAGCTCTTACGTCGATGCACAAACGGGTCGTCGCGAGTTGATGTATCACGGTATCAAGATTGTGGATATGGGCATTACGCAGTATATGCCACTCTTTAGAACAGAGACAAGTTCACATTGCATCTTGACAGATCGTCGCAACCTTGTCTTGGCTGTCAATACGGCCGACTATCCGGGCTCGGAGGTGCGTATGTGGTATAACCCCGACCAGATGGAGAATCGTCAGCGTGCTACCTTCCTCGTGGGTTGCGAGGTGTTGGATGAGTCGCTTATCGTAGCTGCTCGTATCGAGTAATTAATCTAAACATTGTCAAGCTATGTCGGAACAGAAAGTTACAACACGCATAGCAGCTCCCAAAAACCGAGTCGAGTCACTTTTGGGCTCGACCTCGGTGGCGGGGTGTAGCTATAATAAGATATGGCGGTGGGGTGATGATAATATGCTGCCCTATGCGCTTTCGTTGCTGGCGCGACGCTCGGTGGCGCACCGTCGTATAATCAACGATAAGGCCGATTATATTGCAGGCAAGGGGATTGCTTGTCGTGAGGATATGCCTCTGCTCAAGCAGCTTACGCTCTGCGCCAATGGCTCGGGGGAGAGCCTGCGTAGTGTCATCGCTCGTTTGGCACTTGACGAGGCTATGTTCGGTAATGCCTTTTTGGAGGTGGTGACCGATGCGCAGCACAGTTTTCTCTCCTTTTTCCATGTCGATGCATCCACTTGTCGTCTGTCGCGTGACTCACGCCATGTGATACTGCATCATAATTGGGCTAACTTTCGACCTGCCGAGGCGCGCTCCCTGCCTCTCTATCCCGATTTCGAGGAGTTGGAGGATGGTACCCTGCGTACAATGGTGCACTACAAGGACTACGAGCCTATGTTTACACACTATGGCGTGGCACCATATATTGCAGGTCTGGATGCTGCAGCGATAGTCTATAAGACAGATAAGTGGAATATCTCGCGCATTGAGAATTCGTTTCAGCTCTCGGGTGTGATGATGCTCGACAGTGTGGTCGATAGCGAGGAGGAGGCCGATCGTATTGTGCGTCTTGCCGAGGAGAAGTTTGCCGGTAATCCGGGGCAGGTGCTCTTCGTGCTGCGTGACCACAATGATGGTGATAATTCGCGCTTTATCCCTATAGATGCTACCGCCGAGGGGGATTGGGTGAAGCTACATGCGCAGGCCGAGAGCGATCTTGTTATTGCTCATTCATGGTTTCGCTCGCTCTCGGGGCTTGACTATGCTGCGGGCTTTTCGCAGGAGCGTATCCTGCATGAGTATGAGGTGGCGCTCAATACGGTGATACTTTCGGAGCAGGAGCAGCTGCTTGAGCCTATACGAGCCATTATTACGCAAGTGTTGGGTCTTGATGCTTCGTCGTTGGAGATTATCAATCAGCCGCCTACACGCTCGAAGCCTATATACATGAAGGTTTGGGAGGCGCGCAAGTCCGATGGTTTGGATTATGATGAGAGTGACCCGGAGCAGCAGCTTTTCCTATCGCAGATAACAAAGTATAACATTCGTTCAGTAGAGTAAACTTAAAATTATGAATATATTAACCAATGCCAAGGAACTCTTTGCTGCAGCCTTTGGCAAGGAGGAGGCTTATAACGTGGCCGTGATTACCGAGAACGATATTCTCGCGGCGGAGTCTCGACATGTCTGTCCCGTGTTGGGTGAGGCTTTGGTTGCGGCTCTTGCCCGAGGTGAGTATGGAGCACTACGCAGTGATTATGTTGTACCTGCGGTTGCTGCATGGGTGAGATATATTGTCGAGCCCCACCTTGCGGAGCGCTGTAGCCACTGTTCTGCTACCTCGTCGAAGGACGAGGAGCTGTTAGGGCTGCGTCTTGCTCACCTGCGTCGTCATGCGCAGAGCCTAACTCGTCGTTTAAGTGATGAGCTTAACCGCAATGAGGCGAGCTATGCGGAGTATAATCCTGAAGTTAACCCCTTAAATCATTGTTCTATAGATGGAGGCGTTGTTCAAATATTTTAGTGGTCTTACGGTGGCCTTTGCTGCGTTGCTGTGCCCTATAACCTCCGTCATCGTCACGGCCTTGAGCTTTATCTTCGTCGATTTTGTGACGGGCGTCTGTGCTTCGCGCGCTGTAGCGCGTCGTGAAGCTCGTGCGTGGTGGTTCGAGAGCCGCAAGGCGTGGCGCACGGTGGCCAAGGCGGGTCTTGTTTCAGTCGCTATCGTTATGATGTGGCTCATAGATGTGATGTTGGTGGATGTGGTGTCGCTTAACCTTGCCAAGCTCTTTGCCGGCTTTATTTGTGGTGTGGAGATGTGGTCATTCTTGGAGAATGCGACAACGATAAGTGAGTCACCACTCTTTGAGAGGTTGGGTCGCTGGGTGAAGCGGCGCATAGATAAGGAGTTGGACGATGAGTAGAGGTTTAAGAAACAATAACCCGGGAAATATTCGACGCTCGGGTGTAAGGTATAAGGGAGAAGTTGTGCCCTCGCAGGATGTCTGCTTCAAGCAGTTTCAAAGTCTTGCATATGGCTATCGTGCTATCTTTGTGTTGCTGGACACTTATCGTCGTCGCTATGGATTAACTACCATACGTCAGATGCTTAACCGCTATGCTCCTCCCGAGGAGAACTTTACAGAGGGGTATATTCGCTTTGTATCGCATAAGACGGGTATAGCACCCGATGAGGTTGTGGATACGCGCAGCGAGCGCGATATGATCGCCTTTGTTATGGCCATCTCGGAGATTGAGAATGGTGTATCGGCTTCTCGCCGTGATGTTGAGGAGGGGTGGCGTCTGTTTGTGGAGTAGCGGTTATTGCGTGGTTACGTGACATAAAAAAGTGGGTGACTATTTTACTTTTAGTCACCCACCATATTATAACTATCCTCCTTGGATTATGCCTCGGGAGCGATAGCCTCAGAAGGACATACGCCTGCGCAAGTACCGCAGTCGATGCACTTGCTGGGGTCAATTACATAGATGTCACCTGCTGAAATTGCCTCAACGGGGCACTCGTCGATACATGTACCACATGCAACGCAAGAATCTGAAATTTTGTAAGCCATATTACTTTTAGTTTTAATGAGTGATTACAGTTTCCACACTGCAAATATACAAACTTATTTTATAATATCAAATCCTGTGTAAGGAATTAATACTTCGGGTATGCGTATTCCCTCCTCTGTTTGGTTGTTTTCGAGCAGAGCCGCTACTATGCGGGGTAATGCAAGAGACGAGCCATTGAGTGTGTGTGCCAGCTGTGTTTTGCGATTATCATCGCGATAGCGGAGCTTGAGGCGGTTTGCCTGGAACGACTCGAAGTTCGATACCGACGACACCTCCAGCCAGCGCTTCTGTGCCTCTGAATAGACCTCAAAGTCGTAGGTTAGGGCCGACGTGAAGGACATGTCGCCACCACAGAGGCGCAAGATACGATAGGGTAGTCCGAGTGATGCAACAATGCGCTCTACGTGCTCAACCATCTTATCGAGAGCCTCATACGACTTGTCGGGGTGTGATACCTGCACAATCTCCACCTTGTCGAACTGGTGCAAGCGATTAAGACCACGAACATCCTTGCCGTATGAGCCCGCCTCGCGACGGAAGCAGGGGGTGTAGGCTGTCATCTTCACGGGCAACTCGCTCTGCTCAAGGATGACATCGCGGAATATATTTGTTACGGGTACCTCGGCAGTAGGTACAAGATAGTAGCCATCGGCCGTGGCGTGGTACATCTGTCCCTCCTTATCGGGCAGCTGACCTGTGCCGAAGCCTGACGCCTCGTTTACCATGATTGGAGGCTCAACCTCCTGATAGCCGGCCTTTGTGTTGCAGTCGAGGAAGTAGTTAATCAGGGCGCGCTGCAAACGTGCACCCTTACCCTTATATACGGGGAAGCCTGCACCTGTTAGCTTCACGCCGAGGTCGAAGTCGATGATGTCATACTTCTTTGCAAGCTCCCAGTGGGGCAGTGCCTCACCGGGTATCTCGGTATAGTTCTCTACGAGCTTCACCACAACATTGTCCTCTGCTGTACGTCCCTCGGGTACGATATCTGCGGGGAGGTTGGGGAGCTTGACAATCTCATTTTGTAGCTCCATGGCCACACGCTCCGACTCCTCTTTGAGCTGCTGTGAGCGTGTCTTGAGCGCTGCCACCTCCTGTTTCTTGGCCTCGGCCTCTTCCTTGAGCCCCTTTCCCATAAGTGCACCAATCTGCTTGGCTGCTTGATTCTGCTCTGCAAGACAATTGTCCAACTCCACCTGTAGGGCCTTACGACGGTCGTCGAGCTCCTCGATGGCGGCGATTATAGGTTCGGCCTCGACGCCCTTCTTTGCAAGACGACAAATAGCCTCCTGCTTGTTATCGCGTAATTGCTTTAGTGTAAGCATAATTCTACGTTTAGTTTTATTTTCAGATGACAAAGATACAACATTTTGATAATATTGTTCCATACTACCGCAAATTTTTGTATCTTTGCGCGATATAGAGATAATATAAGTATGACTACTTCGAAGCGACATATCGAGCTACTATGCCCTGCCCGTGACTACCGCGCAGCTATCGCAGCCATCGACTGCGGTGCCGATGCGGTGTATATTGGTGCCGGCAACTTTGGTGCACGTCGTGGGGCAACGAACACAACCGAGGATATAGCCCGCGTAGTGGACTATGCACATTTGTTTGGTGTTAAGGTCTTTGTTACGCTCAACACCATCCTCTATGATAGTGAGTTGCAGCATGCCGAGGCTCTTGCTTGTGAGCTTGTAGATGTTGGTGTCGATGCCCTTATCGTGCAGGATATGGCCTATCACGAGATGGGTTTACCTATCGCTTTGCACGCCTCTACACAGGTGTGTAACATGACTCCGGAGGGAGTAAAATTTCTTGAGGAGTGTGGTTTTGAGCGTGTTATCTTGGAGCGCGCCTTGTCGCTTGAGGAGATTAAGGCGATACGTCGCGCCACGACCGTCGATTTAGAGTGTTTCGTGCATGGCGCAATATGTGTGGGACATAGTGGTCGTTGCTATTTGTCGCGCTCGCAGTCCTCGCGCTCGGGTAACCGTGGCGAGTGCTCGCAGCCTTGTCGCCTTACCTATGACCTCGTTACGGAGCGTGGCGAGAAGCTGATTAAGGGTAAGCATCTTCTGTCGGTCAAGGATTTTGACCTCTCGGAGCGCATAGGTGAGTTGATTGATGCGGGGGTTGTCTCCTTCAAGATTGAGGGTCGCCTCAAGGATGACAACTACATCAAGAATGTCGTAAGCCACTACCGTCGCAAGATAGACGATGCTTTGGCTGTGCGTTCCGAGTGTGTGCGCTCGTCGGTGGGACGTTCCGAGGTGGAGTTTGTTCCCGACCCGAGGAAGAGCTTTACGCGGGATGGTGGCGAGTATATGTTTATGGGTAAGCGTGGCGGTATCGCTTCGTTCAATACGCCCAAGGCTTTGGGTGAGTATGTGGGCTGTGTTGCTACGACCACGCGCCGCGACTTTAAGATTGTCGGTAAGGTGTCGCTCAATGCCGGTGATGGACTCTGTTTTGTGGCCGGCGATGGCATGGTGGGTACAAATATCAATCGCGTTGATGGGAGTGTTGTCGAGCCTAATCGCATGGATGGCATTAAGGCAGGTATGGAGGTTTATCGCAACTATGACCATCGCTTTACGCAGCAGGTCGAACGTAGTCGCATACGTCGTGCCATAGATGCAGTCTGTCGTGTGGTGCTCTCGTCCGATAGTGTGGCGGTGAGCTATACCGATGAGGAGGGACATCGTGTAGATGTTGTGCGTGATGTTCATCTCGACCCGGCGAAGAGTGTAGAGAAGATGCGCGCGGTTGCCGAGGAGCAGATGGCAAAGAGTGGCGACAGCATCTTTCGAGTTACGGGCGTTGAGGTCGAGGGTGCCGAGTGGTTTGCTACGGCGAAGTTTCTTGCCGAGCTGCGCCGTGAGGCCCTGTCGAAGCTCGCGGTGTTGCGTATCCCCACCTCTTCGGCCAAGCATTATGTGCGGGCCGAGAATAGCGAGTTTCAATATTCCGAGAAGAGATTGTCGCCACAGCATAATGTCGTGAACTCGCTTTCGCGACGCTTCTATCGGCGACATGGTGTGGAGCATATTGTCGAGGGCTTGGATAGCTGGGCCACGACACACGGCGAGAGGGTTATGGAGTCGAGCTACTGCATACGTCGTGAGATTGGCGAGTGCCTAAAGCGAGGCTCAAAGCTCCGCGATAGGCTCTATATCGAGCATGGCCGCCACCGCTATCTTCTCGATTTCGACTGCAAGAACTGCCGTATGTCACTTGTGGACTATTCTGAAACTGAAAACTTTAGACAAAAATGATAAAGCAATTAACGCCCAACTTCTCGGATTATGAACTTCTCGACACGGGTGATGGCGAGAAGCTGGAGCGCTTTGGGGAATATGTCGTACGTCGTCCCGAGCCGCAAGCTATTTGGCGTAAGAGCCTTTCGGAGAGTATGTGGCTCAAGGCCGATGCTTCGTTTCTGCGCGATGCGAAGTCGGAGGAGCGTGGCGAGTGGCGCATGAAACCCTCTATGCCGTCACGCTGGCAGGTGCGCTTAAACTATAAAGAGATGCATTTGAACATGCGTCTTGCGCTCACCTCGTTTAAGCATGTCTCATCTTCCCGGAGCAGGCTGCCAATTGGGAGTTTATCTACGATACTATCGAGGAGCTGCGAGATAGGGGTATAGAACATCCTCGGGTGCTCAATCTCTTTGCCTATACGGGTGGTGCTACGCTGGCGGCACGTGCTGCGGGTGCCGATGTCACACATGTGGACTCGGTGAAGCAGGTGGTAACATGGTCGAGGGAGAATATGGAGGCCTCGGGCATGGATGGTGTGCGCTGGATTGTGGAGGATGCAACGAAATTTGTGGAGCGAGAGGTGCGTCGTGGTAATAAGTACCATGGCATCATTCTCGATCCTCCGGCCTATGGTCGTGGCGCTAATGGCGAGAAGTGGGTGTTGGAGGATGACATATGCAATATGCTCGAGTGTTGCTCGAGGCTCCTTGAGGAGAGGAGTGCCTTTTTGGTTTTTAACCTCTACTCTATGGGTTTGTCGGCCATGCTTGCCCGTACGGCTGTGCACCAGAGCTTTGGTTGCCCCGCCATGGAGCAGATGGGTGAGCTCTACTTCGAGGATAGGAGCAAAAAACAGATACCCTTTGGCACGTACTACCGTTTTCGTAGATAGGTTATGCGCAACCTCGTAGAGATATTTTGGTCGTTTCTAAAGATTGGAGCCTTCACTTTTGGTGGTGGCTACGCCATGATACCTCTCATTCAGCACGAGGTCATCAATCGTCGTGGCTGGCTCACAAGGGAGGAGTTCGTTGAGCTGCTGACCATTGCGCAGGCGGCCCCCGGCCCTATAGCGCTGAATACGGCAGTCTTCGTAGGTTATAAGTATCGCGGTTACCGAGGTGCTTTGTCTGCGGTCTTGGGTGTTGTGATACCCTCGTTTGCGATAATTCTTGTTGTGGCGATGTTCTTTGCCGGCATGCGTGATAATCGGTGGGTCGATGCTGCATTTAGGGGCATGCGCCCTGCTGTTGTGGCACTTATCGTAGCCCCTATCGTTGGCTTGGTAAGGAGCATGCATTGGGCTCTAAAGGCTGTGGCGGCAGCTATAGCTGTAGCGGTGTGGTACTTCGGTTTTTCGCCTATATGGGCGCTTATTGCCGGAGCTGTGGCAGGTCTGCTCTGGGTCGCTAAATGCGGAGAGGAGGTGAAGCGATGATGACGACACTTCTGCAGTTGCTTATCAGCTACTTGAAGATTGGTTTCTTCGGCTTTGGTGGTGGCTATGCTATGCTCTCGCTGATACATAGCGAGGTTGTGGTGCGTAATGGTTGGCTTACGAATGGAGAGTTCTCTGATATTGTTGCGATCTCACAGATGACTCCCGGCCCTATTGCCATTAACTCGGCTACGTATATCGGCTACGAGGTGGCGGGTGTCATGGGCTCGGTGGTGGCAACTATTGCTGTGTGCCTCCCTTCGCTCACCATTATGATGCTTATCACGCGCTTCTTCCTGCGTCTTCATGATAACCGCTATGTGCATGGTGTTGTGCAGGGTATGCGCCCTGTCGTCGTGGGCATGATAGCCTCGGCGGCGATGCTGCTTATCTTCCCTCATTCGGAGGATGGACGCAGCTTTATAGATGTTTGGAGCTGGGTGATATTCTTCATTATGCTCTATGCCTCGGCACGCAAGGTCAATCCGATACTGCTCATTGTGCTGTCGGGTCTTGCCGGAGTGATAATTTATGGATTGTAACAACCGATTAAGATGGATAACGAAGATATACTTTTAGGTTTGAGCTCTGTGCAGAGGGAGGCTGTCGTAGATTTCGAGGGCCCCTCGCTCATTATTGCTGGCGCAGGCTCGGGTAAGACCCGTGTGCTCACAACGCGTATAGCATGGATGCTGGCACATGGTGTGACTCCGGAGTCGATTCTTGCTCTAACCTTTACGAATAAGGCCGCCCGCGAGATGCGTGAGCGTATCGAGAGGATGGTAGGCCCTCGTGCTCGCTTTATCCGCATGGGCACGTTCCACTCGGTCTTCGCCCGCATCTTGAGGGAAAATGCCGAGAAGATAGGTTTTCCGCAGAGCTATACGATATACGAGCCTACGGATGTCAAGAACCTGCTCAAGAGCATCATCAAGGATATGAACCTCTCGGAGGAGAGATATAAGCCGCAGAATGTCGCTGCGCGCATCTCTATGGCGAAGAACTGCCTCATTACGCCTGCGGCCTATCGTGCCAACTCGGTGCTTGCCACCGAGGATCGTGAGGCGAAGATGCCCGAGATACCCGATGTATATGCCGAGTATTGTGCGCGCTGTAAGCGTAATGGCGCTATGGATTTTGATGATCTGCTGTTGCAGACCAATATCCTTTTGCGTGATGCTCCTGATGTGTTGGAGCGCTATCAGGAGCAGTTTAAGTATCTGTTGGTGGATGAGTATCAGGATACGAATATGGCGCAGTATATCATCGTGCGCCGTTTAGCGTTGAAGCACTCTAATGTCTGCGTTGTGGGCGATGATGCGCAGAGTATCTATGCCTTCCGAGGTGCCAAGATTGAGAATATACTCTCGTTTCAGCGGGACTATCCCGCTGCCAAGGTCTATAAGCTTGAGCAAAACTACCGCTCGACGCAGACCATTGTGAATGCTGCCAATGCACTGATATCGCACAATTCGCGCCGTCTGGAGAAGCGGTGCTTTTCGGCTGCCGAGCCCGGAGAGAAGATACGTCTGGTGCGTGTGCTGGAGGATAGCTATGAGCCTGTTGAGGTGGCCATGGATATCAAGGATAGGGCGCGTGGGGGTGCGAAGTGGAGCGACTTTGCCATCCTCTATCGTACAAATAAGCAGCATGGTTTATTCGAGGCGGCACTCACACGTCGCAATATCCCCTATCGAGTATATAAGGGCATGTCGTTGCTCGACCATAAGGATGTGCGCAATATGCTGGCCTACTTGAGTGTTATTCTCAATCCTAATGATGATGAGTCGTTTAAGCGCATTGTGAACTATCCGGCACGAGGTATTGGCGATACTACGATACAGCGTATCGAGGAGCTTGCCCGTCAGCGTCAGACCTCGATGTGGCACGTGGTCAATGGCCTTGTAACTACGGCAGCGCCCACCGATCAGGTGGAGAGGGTTGTGGTGCGTAAGGTTGCCGACTTTGTGCGCATGATAAATGAACTTTCGGCATTGCGCCATGAGATGGGTGTTTGTGATTTCGGCAAGGAGGTAATTGCCCGCTCGGGCATCTTGCATATGCTTGAGGCGGAGAAGAAGCCCGAGAATGAGACCTCGAAGGATTATCTCGATCAGGTGCTGGCGATGATGAGCTCCTATGAGGATGAGTGCGATCGCGAGATGGAGGAGGGCCTGCGCGAGGTGGAACATACGCCGAGTATTGACGAGTGGATGCAGAATATCATGTTGCAGACCGATCAGGATAGCGAGGATAACGACGACCGCGTAACGCTTATGACTATACACTCGGCCAAGGGCTTGGAGTATGACTATATCTATGTTGTGGGCATGGAGGAGGGGTTGTTTCCCTCGAGTCGCTCCGTGGAGTCTCTTGCCGATCTGGAGGAGGAGCGTCGTTTGATGTATGTTGCCCTTACGCGCGCCAGGAAGGCCGCTATGCTCTCATATGCGGAGGTGCGTCGTGTGTGGGGTAAGACGGAGAATACCTCACCGAGCCGCTTCCTCAAGGAGATAGACAAGGAGTTCATGGATGCCAACTTCGATGTTGAGGAGCTATCGGGTCGCAACCGCTGGGAGCGAGCCATGCAGGAGGAATCGCGCCATGTCACGGGCTCGATGCGTAGTCGCTACGGGGCATCACATAGCTCCACGACCTCGCGTTCCGATGCAGCATCTCGTCCTCGCCCCGAGATTATTACGACACCTCGACCGTTAGACCCCTCGAAGGCGGGCTTGCGCTCTGTCGGTGTGCGTTCTACGGAGGCTGTACCGCAGGCGGCAACGGAGTGTGGGTATGGCGTTGGAGATCGTGTCGAGCATCCGAAGTTTGGTCGAGGAACTATCGAGCGCATAGAGAGCCTTACGTCGGATCATAAACTTGTGGTGTTGTTCGATAACTACGGTTCGAAGACCCTGTTGGCGAAGTTCGCAAAGCTAAAAAAGATATAGAGCCTATGCACGAGGTTACGCTATCGGTCGTTATGACCACCTACAACCATGAACGCTATATCGCTGCGGCGATAGAGAGTGTTCTGCGCCAGCAGACGTCGTTTGGCATAGAGATAGTCATTGGCGAGGATTGCAGTACGGATAGAACGTTGAATATCGCTCGCGACTATGAGTCTATGTACCCCGAGGCGATACGCATTATTCGTTCGGAGGAGAATGTGGGCATGCGTCGTAACTATCGTCGCACGATAGCTGCTGCTCGTGGCCAATATATCGCTTTGCTCGATGGTGATGACTTCTTTACACATCGTCAGAAGCTGCAAAAGCAGGTGGAACTTTTGGAGCAACACCCCGACATAGGCATGTGCTACACACGCTCGGAGCGTATAGATGAGGAGGGCCATGTGACGATATATCCCGAGGGGGAGTGCACCACTACGTTTGAGGCTATGCTTCGTCGTAACCCCGCCGAGAACTGTACTGTTGTGGCACGTCGGAATCTTGTCGAGAGGTACTATGAGGAGGTGTGTCCCGAGGAGCATCCCGAGTGGTTGACCGACGACCTGCCTATGTGGTTGTGGTTTGCGGCCAATAGTCGCTATACGGCCATAGATTGCCCTATGGCTATGCACCGCGTGTTGAGGGAGAGTGTGAGCCATAGCCCGGAGTATAGGAAGAAGATTGCCTTTGTAGATTCGTTGGCCGACATAAGTTTATGGTACGATGAGCGTTATAATGGTGGTGCGCTGCGCGATGAGCTGCTGCGTAATAAACATAATACAGCCTTGTGGGTACTCTCCTACAATGGCTCGATAGGGGAGTATATCCGGCGTTGGTGGCGCGATATGCGTCACTACTCTCCGCTAATAGGTAATATTGCCTCCTATGGTCTCTTTGTGAAGAAGATAGGATGGCGCATGTGGCACAGGAAAAAGAGATAACCGATGACTACCAAACAACGATACGAATACGTCACACGCTACTTCTCGGAGGCTATGCCTACGGCCGAGAGTGAGCTTAACTTCCGCAATCCTTTTGAGCTGTTGATAGCCGTGGTGCTCTCGGCACAATGTACCGATAAGCGTGTAAATCTCACTACGCCGCCACTCTTCGAGGCCTATCCTACGGCCGAGGCTATGTCGAAGGCTACGGTGGAGGAGATATACGAATATATCAAGAGCATCTCCTATCCCAATAATAAGGCGCGCCATCTTGTTGCCTTGTCGCGTCAGCTTGTTGAGCGTCATGGTGGCGAGGTGCCGAATGACCCTGATGCTTTGCAGTCGCTTACGGGTGTAGGTCGTAAGACGGCAAATGTTGTGGGTGCGGTACTTTGGGGCCGAGAGGTTATGCCTGTAGATACGCATGTCTTTCGCGTGGCAGCACGTATAGGCTTGAGCCGTAATGCCCGCACTCCGTTGGCTACGGAGCGACAGCTTGAGAGGGGCTTCCGCAAGGAGCTGCTACCCCTTGCTCACCATTGGTTGATACTGCATGGCCGCTATACCTGCATGGCGCGTAAGCCCAAGTGTTCGGAGTGTGGCATCACCGAGGCGTGTAAGTATTATTCCGAGCAGATGAATTTAGATAGATAACGATGATGAAACACATAATAAGACTTCTCGTGATGATGGTGATGGCGGTATCATGCACTTCGCCTTCATCCTATATTGATGGTGGAGGCTCGCGCCCCTCGTATTACGATAGCGATATTATCGACTATATAGATAAACGCCTAACGGAGGAGTACTATTGGTTAGACGAGGTTGTTGAAAAGAGGTCGATGTTTAACCGCAATACGACGTGGGATAGATATCTGCCGAGTGTGTTAGGTATGCTCACGACTAATGAGGATGACGGAGGTGTTAACAATAATGGTGTTCGTGCCTACTACTCTTATATCAAAGAGATTGAGGATACGACGCGTGCCGCGACCTCGGGTTTTGGCATCTTGCTATATTACACCATCATAACCTTTGGCGATGGACGTTATGGCTTTATTGTGACTCATGTTTATGAGGGCTCACCTGCTGCCGAGGCGGGTATCTGTCGCGGGGATATCATTCGCAAGGTCAATGGCGACTATATCTCGCAGACGAACTATCAAACCCTCTTTAATGCCCTTGCCGGAGGCTCTATCGGCTCGGTGCGTTTGGAGCTTCAGCGCACCACCACCGAGAGTGAGCAGGGAGGTTCATATGTCGTAGCCTTGGAGCGTGGTAGCTACGAGGAGTCCCCCGTGGCGCACTATGAGGTTATTGAGTGGCAGGGTCGTCGCATTGCCTACCTGGCATATTTGAGCTACGATAACGACTACGATGAGGAGCTGATAGCGGCTCTTGCGTCACTTCAGGCCGAGGGCTTCGATGAGTTTGTTCTCGACCTTCGTCATAACTCCGGAGGAAATGTGCTCTCGGCCATAGCGCTCACCTCGTCGCTGCTTGGAGGCGAGTATGAGGGTAGTGTGTTGTGTGAGTTGAGGCGTAATCCTCGCAATGTGTCAAGCAATGAGACCTCGACCTGTTATCTTGAGAATACGGGTGTAAATCTGGGCCTTAAGCATGTTACCATTCTTTGTTCGCCTTATACGGCTTCGGCTTCGGAGCTTACGATTATGGGGCTGCGAGGTTTGGATATCCCCGTAACGCTTATAGGTGCTACGACCGAGGGTAAGAATTGTGGCATGGATGTCACACGTCGCACGATAGGGGGTAAGCGCTTGGAGTATGCACCCATCACCTTTATCTGTTTTAATGCCAAGGGTGTAAGCGATTGGGGTGGAGGTATCTCGCCAGATGTGGCGCTTATAGAGGAGAACAGCCTTGGCGTGACGGATAAGTATTACCCCATGCCACGTTGCGACTGGGGTGATATAGAGTATGATGTGGCTTTAGCTGCGGCATTGAGGAGTATTACGGGAGAGGATATTGTCGTGGCTGCAACCACGCGCAGCGATATATCTGCCATGGAGCCTGTCGCTACTATTCCGGCACCTGCAGGGGGCATATTGCTCTATGAAGATGGGCAATAGTGTCGGGCGTCAAATAAATTTGTATCTTTGCAATAATTGTTGGTTGTGAGCCGTTGAAAGATAGTAAATAAATAGTATAAAAGAGATGAACGAAGTAGTAAACATCAAGGAGCTAAATGCTCATATCGAGCAGGAGTCGGTCTTTGTCGATACCCTGCGTAAGGAGATATCGCGTGTCATCGTTGGACAACAGCATCTGGTTGATACGCTTCTTATAGGCTTGCTCTCCGATGGACATATCTTGCTGGAGGGTGTTCCGGGTCTTGCCAAGACCTTGGCTATCACCACGTTGTCCAAGGCTGTAGATGCCAAGTTTGCCCGCATACAGTTTACTCCCGACCTATTGCCTGCCGATCTTATCGGTACGCTTATCTATTCGCAGCGTAGCGAGGAGTTTACCGTTAAGCGTGGTCCTATCTTTGCCAACTTCATCCTTGCCGATGAGATTAACCGCTCACCTGCGAAGGTACAGTCGGCTCTGTTGGAGGCTATGCAGGAGAAGCAGGTGACAATAGGTGATACCACCTATGCGCTGCCCAAACCCTTCTTGGTGCTTGCTACGCAGAATCCCTTGGAGCAGGAGGGTACCTATCCTCTACCCGAGGCGCAGGTGGATCGTTTTATGCTCAAGACCAAGATCTCGTACCCGAAGCGTGCCGAGGAGCTCGATATCATCCGCATGAACCTCTCGGGTGAGGGTATGCCCGAGGTTCGTAAGGTCATCTCGCCCGAGGATATCTTGCGTGCTCGCGAGGTTGTGGGTAAGGTATATATGGATGAGAAGATTGAGAAGTATATCATCGACATAATCTTTGCTACGCGTGAGCCTATGGAGTATAAGTTACAGCACTTGCAGCCTATGATTGCTTATGGAGGCTCTCCGCGAGCAAGTATCGCCTTGGCGAAGGCGGCGCGTGCCTATGCCTTTATCCAGCGTCGTGGCTATGTTATCCCGGAGGATGTACGTGCCGTATGTCACGATGTGTTGCGCCACCGTATAGGTCTTACATACGAGGCCGAGGCCAATAATATTACTACGGAGCAGATTATTACCGATATTCTTAACAACGTCATTGTGCCCTAATGCAGTTGAGCGAGAACGATATTCTAAAGCGTGTACGACGCATCGAGATAAAGACCCGCGGACTCTCGGATGAGATTTTTGCTGGTCGCTATCACACGGCCTTTCGCGGTCGCGGTATGTCGTTTGCCGAGGTCAGGGAGTATCGCGTGGGTGATGATGTGCGCGACATCGACTGGAATGTCACTGCGCGCTCGGATAGAGCTCATGTCAAGGTTTATGAGGAGGAGCGTGAGCTCACGATGATGCTCATGGTTGATGTCTCACCATCGCGTATGTTTGGCTCGAGGGAGCTTACGAAGAAGAACCTCACTACCGAGATAGCGGCGACGTTGGCCTTCTCGGCCTCGAAAAATAACGATAAGGTGGGCTGCATACTCTTCTCTGACCGCATTGAGAAGTTTATACCTCCGAAGAAGGGACGTAGTCATATCCTGACGATTATCCGCGAGCTTGTTGGCTTCGAGCCTATAGGTACGGGAACAAATATCTCGGAGGCGTTACGCTACCTTGTAGGTGTGAATAAGAAGCGTACGACGAGCTTCCTCCTTTCGGACATGATAAACTCCGAGGGCGATATGTCTCGTCTGGAGGATGCGTTGAAGATTGCCACGTCGAAGCACGATATTATGGCCGTGCGCGTATATGATGAGAGGGACTGTGAGTTGCCTGATGTCGGTATTATCGAGATGCGTGATGCCGAGACGGGTAGAGATATGTGGCTTGATACCTCATCGCAGCGTGTGCGTAAGATGTGGAGTGAGACGTATGAGGAGCGTAGAGAGGCTGTGCGCACACTGCTGTCGCATAACCGAGTGGATATGGCCGAGGTGGCAACCGATAAGGATTATGTTGTTGAACTACTAAAGATGTTTAAGCAACGATGACAAGAGGTTGTAAATATTTAGTGGCAATGGTTGCTGCTATGTCCTGCGTGATGTTTGCCTTTGCCGAGTCGCCAACATTCGATGCTCGCTTCTCGAAGGATACGATAGAGGTGGGTGACCGCGTGGAGTATATCATCGAGATAGATAAGGATAGGGTTACGCAGATAGGCCTTCCTGACTTCGATGGTAATCCTACGCCCGAGGAGCTGAAGGCTCTGAAGGAGCAGAAGCGCCGCATGTCGGGCTACGAGGAGTTCGATGAGGATATTTTTGAGCTTGTTGCCGAACATCCCATTGATACGCTTGAGGTGGATGGCCGTCGTCTGCGCCTGCAGAAGCGCTATGAGTTGGCTGTGATGACTACGGGACATATTCCCTTCCGTCCGGCTATCCTCTACTTCGATAAGAATCGCGATGTGCCCGATACGCTCTATGGGCGTGATACACTCTATATCAATGTTGTACCATACATGGAGATAGACACGACACTGTTTCTTCGTCCCGATCCTATGAGTCAGGATGGCTTTGGTGTGGATGACGAGCGGGCACGTGCCATGCTTAAGGATGAGGGTGTCTATTCGCATAAGAATCTGCCCTTTATTTTTGCCGAGATACGCGACTATGTCATCTATGGTATCATAGGTGTTGTGATTCTTGCCCTTTTGGTGTGGCTTGCAGTATGGTATATGCGTAAGATGCTGGCCGCTCGCACGGTGGTGAAGATTGCCAAGCAGATACCTCCGCATATCGTTGCGAATATGGCACTTATCGAGCTAAACAACCGTAAGCTGTGGCAGAATGGTAAGTTCAAGCTCTACTATACGACGCTGACCTCCATCTTGCGTAGCTATATCGCAGGACGCTGGGGGGTGGGTGCTATGGAGATGACTACCGACGAGATTGTCGAGGCGATGAAGAGTCTGGATTTGAGCTTTGATAGTCGCAATGCACTGATACAGATATTGCGTACGGCCGATATGGTTAAGTTTGCCAAGGCGCAGCCCGATGCCGAGGAGAATGAGGAGTGCTTCCGCGGTGCCTACTACTTTGTGGAGAATACCAAGCCGCAGTTGGAGGAGCTTAACGAGGAGAAGCGTGATATAAACCACGAAACAAAGATTGGAGATTGATGAGAAAAGCGAAATATATATGCTCTGTTGTGCTCTTGGTTGTGGCCCTATCGTTGTCGAGTGTTACGGAGGCTGTGGCGCAGTATCACCCAGAGCGAGGATTGGTGCGTCGTGGCAACGAGCTCTTCGACCATCGTAATTTCCGCTCGAGTCTTAACCGCTATAATGAGGCTCTGGAGTACGATTCGTTGAGCTACGAAGCATTGTACAACCGCGCCAATGCCTACTATCAAACTCGTGTGAATAACCCTGCGGACTCGACCTTCACGGCCGAGCAGGCCTTCCGCTACTATGAGGATATAGCCTCGGATGAGCTTTTGGATGATGCGCAGCGTGCCGAGGTATTGCGTAATCTCGGCGAGAGCCTCTTCTCGGAGAAGCGCTACGAGGCGGCACTCAATGCCTTTCGTGAGTCGTTGCTGTTGAACCCTGCAGATGCCGAGACCAAGTATGATTATATGCTTACAAAGCGTATCGTTGAGCAGAAGCGTAGCCAGAAGCAGCAACAGCAGCAGAATGACGATAATCAACAGCAGCAGAACGAGAATAATCAGCAGAACGAGGATAGCCAAGACCAACAGAATAGTCAGGATAACTCCGAGGGTGAGGATAACCGTGATAACCGACAGCAAGAGGATAACCGACAGCAAGAGGATAATCCGCAGGATGATGGTGGCGAGGAGCAGAACGAGAATAACACCGAGCCCGAGGAGCGTGAATCACCGAGTGAGCCTACAGGTCTGAATAGCGACCAGGAGCGTATGCTTGATGCTATACAGGCTGAGGAGGATAAGACGCAGGAGAAACTGAAGGAGGGCGAGAAGGTATTGGTTATACCTGGTAAGAAGAATTGGTAAAGAGCAACTTATTGAGTATGGAGTTTCTAAATCCCGAAATACTTTATGTGGGCCTTGTATTGCCACTTCTTGTGGTGTACTATGTGCTGTGGTCGCGTCGTGGTGCTACGCTCACTGTATCTACGCTTCAGGGTATGAAGCAACCTCGCACGCTGCGCTATATGTTGCGTCACGTGCCCTTTGTATTGCGTGTTGTGGCTCTCGGATTGATTATTGTGGCGTTGGCTCGCCCCGTAAATGTACGCTCTGGTAGCGAGACTACGACCGAGGGTATAGATATAGTTCTTGCCATGGATATCTCGGGCTCGATGCTTGCCCGCGATTTTCAGCCCGACCGTCTTACGGCGGCCAAGAAGCTTGCTTCGGAGTTTGTTGCCGAGCGCCATGGCGACCGTCTGTCGGTTGTAGCCTTTGCCGGTGAGGCCTTCACGCAGTGTCCCTTAACGTCGGATCAGGCAACCGTGGAGACGATGCTTGCCCGCCTGCGCAGTGGTGTTATAGATGATGGTACAGCTATAGGTAATGGACTTGCTACGGCTATCAACCGCCTGCGTGAGAGTGGTGCGAAGTCGAAGGTTGTGGTGCTGCTCACCGATGGTGTGAACAACCGTGGACAGATATCTCCTACGATGGCTGCGGATATAGCTCGCGACATGGGTGTTAAGGTCTATACCATAGGTGTAGGTCGTAAGGGTAAGGCTCCCTATCCCGCGGTAGATATCTTCGGTAATCAGACTACGGTTATGGCCGATGTGGAGATTGATGAGGCGCTGCTGCGACAGATAGCCTCGACTACGGGAGGAGAGTACTTTCGTGCCGAGAATAACGAGGCTCTCTCTGCGATATATAGCCAGATTAACGAGATGGAGAAGAGTCAGGTGCAGGTGACCTCCTATATCAGCTATGACGAGTTGTTTATGGGCTATCTGCTTCTTGCTCTTGTGGCTTTGACTTTGGAGTTTGTACTACGTCGCATGGTGCTCAATCGTTTACCTTAATTTAGTGTTTAATGGCAGAGATTAATATATTTGAGTTTGCAACACCTGCGTGGCTGTGGCTTATGGTTGTAGCTCCGTTGCTACTTGTTATACATGGACTTCTGCAACTATATCGAGGCCGTAAGTTGCGTAAGTTTGGTAATATAGATACGCTTAAGGGGCTTATTCCGAACTATAACCCTGCGCGTGGATGGTTCAAGGTGTCGATATTGGCTTTGGCCGTGGTCTTTCTGTCGTTGGCTGCGGCGCGTCCTCGCACAGGAGTGAGGCTGCGTGCTGTGGAGAGTTCGGGTCGAGAGATAGTCCTTGTTGTCGATGTCTCGAACTCGATGTATGCCGAGGATGTCGAGCCGAGCCGTATGGAGCGTACACGTTACGCTATCACGCGCCTTATCGAGGGCATGCAGGAGGATAGAGTGGGTATCGTTGCCTTTGCCGACCGTGCCGAGGTGGTGCTTCCTATTACGGGAGATTATAAGATGGCACGTGCCAAGGCCGCCGGCCTCTCTCCCGCGCTTATTGCGCATCAGGGTACCGACATCGCCGAGGCCTTGGAGGTGGCTATGCTTTCGTTTAGCTCGGCTACGGAGAGCTCGCGTAGCCGTGTTATAATCCTTATCACAGATGGAGAGAATCATGATGAAGGAGCTGTGGATGTTGCCGAGCGAGCCAAGGCCGAGGGCGTGATGATATGCACTATAGGTATAGGTACCCCCGAGGGTACGGTGCTTGAGATTAATGGCGAGGCCGTGGAGGAGGATGGTAAGATGGTTGTCACGAAACTCAACGAAACACTCCTACAGGAGCTCGCCGAGAAGAGTGATGGTATATATCGTCGTTCGCGTAACGACTCTTTTGGTTTGGAGGATATCGTCGAGAGGCTCGATCAGCTGGAGCGTGCCGAGCTTACGATGCCGGGCTTTGCCGAGTATGACGAGGAGTATCAGTGGTTCTTGGGTGTGGCACTGCTGCTACTTGTTGTCGAGTGTTTGATATTTGAGCGTCGCAACCCGTTGCTGCGCGGCATACACCTCTTTGAACGCGAAAATTAAACATATAATATACATAACTAATAACCTAAAACATTATGACAATCAGAGATTTAGAGCCCAAGCTTATTTGGGAGCAGTTCGATGACATCTGCCAGGTGCCACGTCCCTCGAAGAAGGAGGAGAAGATTATTGCTTGGTTGGTAGCTTTTGCCGAGAAGCATGGCTTTGACTATCAGACCGATGAGACGGGTAATGTTGTTATGCGTAAGGCTGCAACGCCCGGCTTTGAGAATCGTCCCGCGGTGATTCTTCAGTCGCACATGGATATGGTTTGTGAGAAGAACTCGGATGTTAGGTTCGACTTCGATAATGACCCTATCGAGACATGGATTGATGGCGAGTGGGTGAAGGCTAAGGGTACAACCCTGGGTGCCGACTGTGGTATAGGTATGGCTGCTGCCCTTGCCGTGTTGTTGGATAATACGCTTGAGCATCCTGCTATCGAGGCTCTCTTTACGGTAGATGAGGAGACGGGCCTGACCGGAGCCTTTGGTCTGGGTGAGGGTATGTTGACGGGTAAGTACCTCGTAAATCTCGACTCGGAGGATGAGGGTGAGCTCTTCATTGGCTGTGCAGGAGGTATTGATACCGTTGCCCGCATGGATTATGAGCTTGAGGCGGCACCCGAGGGCTATACCTTTGTGCGCTTGGAGGTTGGCGATCTTCTTGGTGGTCACTCGGGAGACGATATCGACAAGGGTCGTGCTAACTCGAATAAGCTTCTTGCGCGCTTTCTTTATAATGCCTGTGATACCTTCCAGACCGTTCTTGCCGAGATGGATGGTGGTAATCTGCGTAATGCCATACCTCGTGAGGCCTATGCTATCGTAGGTGTTCCTGCCGAGTCGAAGGAGGATTTCGAGGAGCGTTTCTTGGAGTTTGGTCAGCAGATTATGGAGGAGTTCCACCATACGGAGCCTCGCATGCGCTTTGCTGTTACTGATGCCGAGCCCCAGAAGGAGGTTATGGCCAACGACGATATGTGTGCACTGCTTATCACCATCGTAGGTCTGCCTAATGGCGTGCTTGCTATGTCGTTTGCTGTGCCAGGTCTTGTGGAGACCTCGTCAAATCTCGCCTCGGTGAAGTTCGACAAGGCGAAGCAGCAGGTGGTTATTACCACGTCGCAGCGTTCATCTGTTGAGAGCGCGAAGCTCTATGCTGCGCAGACTATTGAGTCGGTCTTCTACCTCGCGGGGTGCGATGTGGAGCACTCGGATGGTTACCCCGGCTGGTCGCCTAACCCCGACTCGAAACTCTTGGCCGTGACCGTAGATTGCTACCGCGACCTCTTTGCCACCGAGCCCAAGGTGCGTGCTATACATGCCGGTTTGGAGTGTGGCTTATTCCTCGAGAAGTATCCTCACCTCGAGATGGTATCGTTTGGTCCTACGCTTCGTGGCGTACATTCACCCGACGAGCGTCTTGAGATATCTACTGTGGATAAGTTCTGGAGGCTGCTTGTTGAGCTTCTTAAGCGTATCGAGTAATATTCATTGTCATAAATTGCACTGAAGGGATATGATTGATGTAATGAGTATCGTAAATACACTTCGGTGTGATATTATATATGTAAGGAGTTTTGAAGATATACGAGTGGACACCGAGACTATTGCCGTGGGCAATAACTCGGTGACTGCTCGTTGTCGTATATATGGTCAGGAGGGAGAGTGGATGCTTAAGTGTTACCACCGCGTCAAGGCTAATAGCGAGATGATTTATGGTTCGGCCTACTATCGTGGTGAGCTTGGCATCTATACCCTTGCGGGTAGGATGGAGTATATCGACGTGCTGCTTATACCTTGGGTCGAAGGTGTGCCGTTAGATGTGCTTATGGGTAGTGTTGAGGCTGATTATCGTGCTTTGAGTGCCACCTTTGATGCGTCAGCCCTGCAGCTCCTCAACTCCTATTATGCTCATGGCGATTTGAAGCCCGAGAATATCATTGTACAGCCCGATGGCGAGATATCCCTTATAGATTATGATGCCGCGTGGCTGCCCAACTTCAAGAATTGTAATATCGAGGAGTATGGTACACCTAGCTATAGCCATCCGAGACGTTATCTGCACCCCTTTGATAAGTGTATCGATGACTTCTCTATTGCTCTGCTCTCGGTTACGTTGGCGGCCTTGGCTATAGATCGTGAGGGCTTCGAGCCCCAACTTAAAGATGACAGCACACTCTTTCTGCCCGAGGATGTTCTACGTGGCGAGGATGTGCTGCTCAACCGAGCCATAGAGCTCTTTGAGCGCTCGGGCGACACGGCTCACCGCGACATTGCCTGCAGCCTTAAGGATAATGATGGTGCTATCACCCATCTGCGAGATATGCTTATGCGCGTAGTTCCTACCGAACACCGCCTTGTACCTCATCCTTTAGCCTTCTTAACACCTCTTTCGTAGCTTCACGACATTCTCTACGTGGTGCGTGTGTGGGAACATATCTACGGGCTGTACCGCGACAATCTCATACATCTCGGCAAGTAGTGCGAGGTCACGAGCCTGCGTCGAGGGGTTACAACTCACATATACCATACGCTCGGGTGCTGCTCGCTTGATAACCTCCAATACACGCTCATCGACACCTGCACGTGGCGGGTCAAGGATGATGACATCGGGGCGACCATTGCGCTCGATAAACTCATCACTCATCACATCCTTCATATCTCCGGCATAGAATACCGTGTTGTCGATGTTGTTAATCATCGAGTTGATCTTGGCATCCTCAATAGCCTCGGGAACATACTCCACGCCTACCACGCGCTTTGCACGTCGTGCGCAGAAGTTGGCTATTGTGCCTGTACCTGTATATAGGTCGTATAGTGTGTCGCTCTCGCGGAGCTCGGCGAAGTCGCGTGTAACCTTATATAGCTCGTAGGCCTGCTCCGAGTTGGTTTGGTAGAAGGACTTGGGGCCCACCTTGAACTTCAAACCCTCCATCTCCTCGATGATATGGTCTTTGCCGCTATAGCATATGGCCTCGCAGTCGCCCAATGAGTCATTCCACTTGCTATTTACCATATACATGAGCGATGTAATCTCGGGAAAGTGCTGCTCGAGGTGTGACATTAGTGCTTTGATACGCTCTGTGTCGTTCTCGTTGAAGACGACGATGACCATCACCTCGCCTGTAGATGCTGTGCGTATAACCATCGTGCGCATCAATCCCTCATGTGCGCGGGCATTGTGGAACGAGTAGCCATGCTCTATACAGAACTCTTTGGTTGTTAGACGTATGCGGTTCGAGAGCTCAATCTGCAGGTGACACTTGTTGATATCCAATACCTTGTCGAAGCATCCGGGGATATGGAAACCTACGGCGGGTGCTGCCTCAATGTCGCTGCCCGAGGCTATCTCCTCGTATGTTAGCCAGCGGCGGTCGGCAAAGGTAAACTCGAGCTTATTGCGGTACTCGCGTGTGCGTGCCGAGCCAAGGCAGGGGCGCACCTCGGGAATATCGAGATGTCCGATGCGTACGAGCTGATCCTCAACCTGCTTGGTCTTCTGCTTGAGCTGCTCCTCATAGGGAAGATTTTGCCACTTACAACCGCCACATACGCCAAAGTGCTCGCAGAAGTGCTCCACGCGCAGTGGTGACTTCTCGACATAGCGTACCACAACACCCTCCATGTAGCGACGGTGGTGCTTGCGTATCTGCACATCGACGATATCACCGGGCACGGTCATAGGCACAAAAACGACCTGATTATCAACCCTACCCATGGCTTTACCCTCGGCGGCGAGGGTTGTTATATGTAGCCCCTCGATAAAGGGCAGATCCTTTCTTCTCTTTCCCATAATAACTATTGTTTAGAAGGCTTTGGTGCGGTTCTCTTCGGCATCCTTTTCCAATACGTCGTCACCCTCCCAATCGAAGTAAGTGAACTCGGTGCATCCCGAGAGGCGGAAGCGTGTGTAGGTGATGGGAAGTCCCATTGCTACGAATTTTGTTTCGTAGGCGGTCTTTACCGATAACACCTCGTCGGCATATCCCGAGCCGTAGATATCGTCGTTCTGCACCTCAACATCGAGACCAAGACGCTCGATGACGGCGGCCGTGTAGGCGTAGAGATGTTTAGAATCGGTCTTAAGATTTATTATGCCATCCTCGGTGAGCATCTTCTTGTAGTCAGCCAGGAAGAGGGGTGATGTAAGACGCTTCTTTGCACGACGGCTCTTTAGTTGCGGGTCGGGGAAGGTGATCCATATTTCGGACACCTCGCCTTCGGCGAAGAAGGAGCGGATAAACTCTATGCGTGTGCGCACGAAACCCACATTTGTCATATTGCACTCCGTGGCGGTCTTTGCTCCGCGCCACATGCGAGCACCTTTGATATCGATGCCGATATAATTCTTCTCGGGATTACGCTGGGCGAGAGCTACGGTGTACTCACCGCGTCCGCATCCGAGCTCCAAAACTATGGGGTTGTCATTATGGAAGAACTCCTTGTGCCAATGCCCCTTTAGAGGGTGGTCCTTCTGAAATATATCCTCAAATTCGGGCTGCACCATGCACCTGAAGGTGAGGTTCTCTGCAAATTTGCGTAGTTTATCTTTTCCCATGTGTCGGTAGTTTACTCTTTATCTTCGGGCTCGCTTATAACTACTCCTACAGAGCGTATGCCCTCGACTCTTTGTGACGGTGTGAGGCGGAAGGTGTACTCGCCCTTGCGCTTCAGCAGCACATTATGTCGATATATGAAGGTGTGCTCTTCAGGTCGCATATGTGCCAGGTGGGGTATATGTAACGTGAATGGCTCCTCAAATACCAACGAGTCGGGTGATATTGTGAGCACGCTCATCGCCACTGAGTCGGCAACATATCCCTCACCATAGCGCACGACAATGGCTATGTCGCGTAGCGCGAGGGTGTCGCTATTCATGTAGCGCAGGTCGTAGGCACTCTCCCACGCCTCACCCTCGATATCTACTACCTCGACACTCTGCTGCGTCGTGTTGCATGCTGTAGCAACCAACAATGTCAGCAATAGCCCGAAGAGAATATGCATCAATCTCATGCTACACGCTCTTCTCATTGTTACCGCTATCCATGTGCTTCTCCTCGCGTCCCTCACGGTTGTTGCGCTCACCACGATTGCGGTTGTTGCGATTACGATTGCGGTTGTTACGATTACGGTTGTTGCTGCCATTGCGCTCGCCATTAACCTCTCGGGGCTCACTCTTCATCTCCTCGGTCGTGGTGGGCTCATCTGCAGGCGTTGCCTCCTCGTGCTTCACCTCGTTGTTCTCCCTGCCTCCCTCACGATTGACATCCTTGCCACGACGTTTGTTGCGCTTACGCTTTGACTTGGCATTGTCAAATCGAGTGATTGAGTCCTCCTCGCTACGATATGTGGGCTCCTCAACGGTGTCGTTAGCCTCGTCGCCGAGGAGTGTCTCCGCCTTGATACCCTGACGGTTGAGTGCTAAAATCTCCTTCACGCGCTTTGTTGATAGCGTGGTGAGGTTCGACATCGTGCCCTTCGATGTTGAGAAGGTCATGGTTTCGGCCAAGGGGTCTATCTTTATGAGATAGTACTCGCCATCGAGAGTTTGCAGAGGCTCACGCAGACGGGGTATTGTGCGTCGTGCATCGGCATATACATCATACTCGTACATCAGACAGCACTTCAGCTTTGAACACTGTCCTGCGAGCTTCTGCGGGTTGAGCGATATCTCCTGCATGCGCGCTGCGTTTGTTGTCACGCTCGAGAAGCTTGACATCCACGATGCGCAGCACAGCTCACGACCACAGGCTCCGATACCGCCTATGCGGCCTGCCTCCTGACGTGCACCAATCTGCTTCATCTCGATGCGGATATGGAAGCGCTCGGCGAAGACCTTGATAAGCTCGCGGAAATCGACACGTTCATCGGCAATGTAGTAGAAGATAGCCTTTATCTTATCTCCCTGATACTCCACATCGCCAATCTTCATATTTAGGCCCATGTCGGCGGCTATCTGTCGTGAGGCAATCATCGTCTCATGCTCCAGGGCTATGGCCTCCTGCCACTTCTCGATATCATAGGGACGAGCCTTGCGGTATATCTTCTTGAACTCTCCGTTTAGAGGGTTGAAGCCTACGCGACGCATCTGCTTTGCCACCATGTCGCCCGTTAGTGAGATGATACCTATATCGTGACCGGGAGATGCCTCCACGGCGACGATGTCGCCACGCTTCAAATCAAGGCCGTTGACATTCTGATAGTATGAGCGACGAGTATTCTTGAAGCGCACCTCGAAGATATCCGTTGGGATATTGTTGGGATACTCCTCAAGCCAGTCGGTTTCGTGCAGTTTGTAGCACCCCTCCGCAGCTCGTGCCTCAATCTCTTCGCCGCAGTCACAGAATAGACATCCTCGACCAATCTCGGGTATATGTTTTTTATTACAACTCATTCTTTTCGCTATATGTCATAAGGCTTTCTGCCACTATTTGAAGGCCTTGCCTATGCCGATGAAGTCCTCGGCCTTGAGTGCAGCGCCACCGATAAGGCCGCCATCAACATTCTCCTTCGAGAATATCTCCTCGGCATTCGAGGGCTTGCATGAGCCTCCATAGAGTATAGGGCACTCCTCGGCTGCCACGCCAAACTTCGTGCGCAACACCTCGCGGATGTAGGCGTGAATCTCCTCGGCCTGCTCGGCTGTAGCGGTCTTGCCTGTGCCGATAGCCCACACGGGCTCATAGGCGATAATGAGGTTCTTGAACTGCTCCTCGGTAAGGTTAAATACCACCTCTTCAATCTGCTGCTTGCATACCTCGAAGTGGCGACCGGCCTCGCGCTCCTCGAGGTTCTCACCTACGCAGTAGATGGGTATGAGGTTATTCTCATAGGCACGTGCCATCTTCTTGTTAAGTGTCGCCGAGGTCTCACCATAGTACTGACGACGCTCCGAGTGTCCGAGGATAACATACCTACAACCGAGCGCAGAAATCATCTCTGCCGATACCTCGCCCGTATATGCTCCCTTAACCTCTGTTGCGCAGTCCTGTGCTCCAACCTCTACATTTGCACCGCGAAGGCACTCTATAACGCTATGCAGGTGAGTGAAGGGAGGACATACAATCATTGTCACGCAGTCGCAAACCTCCTTGCGAGCTGCTGCCACATCCTTTGCCAAGGCCACGCCCTCCGCGGGGAGGGTATTCATCTTCCAGTTACCTGCAACAATCTTCTTTCTCATAATATTCTGTTTAAATTTTTTACTCCTTTTTAGATTCTATCCATGCCTTAATTTCGGCTGTTGCCAAGCCGAGCTTATTCTTCTTATTGAAGCCGCAGAGGTCGTTAAAGAGCTTCATGCCTCCCGTTTTTGCCGTATTCTCGAAGGCTTCAAGGGTGATATATCCCATCTTCTGTACTACTGATACCCACTCTGCGGGGATGCCTGCCTCGGTATATACCGACTCCTCGTCAGCCACCACCTTCTTTTCGGGGCGCATCGTGGGGAAGAAGAGTACATCCTGAATTGAGGTTTCGCCTGTCATAAACATCGTAAGACGGTCGATGCCTATGCCCATTCCCGAGCACGAGGGCATACCATACTCCAGTGCGCGTACAAAGTCCATATCTATGGTCATCGCCTCGTCGTCGCCCTTCTCCGAGAGTCGCATCTGCTCCTGGAAACGCTCCAGCTGGTCGATGGGGTCGTTAAGCTCAGAGTAGGCGTTGCAGAGCTCCTTACCATTTACGAAGAGCTCAAAACGCTCGGTGAGCTCCTCATTGTCGCGGTGGCGCTTGCAGAGGGGAGACATCTCGATGGGGTAGTCTGTCACAAATGTAGGCTGCACGAGGTGCTCCTCGCAGTATTGACCAAAGATGGCGTCGATGAGCTTACCCTTACCCATCGTATCGTCAATCTCCACATTCAAACGCTTGCAAGCCTCGCGAAGCTGCTCCTCGCTCTGCCCTGTGATGTCGTAGCCTGTCTTTTCCTTTATGGCATCGGTCATTGTCACGCGGCGGAAGGGGGCCTTGAACGATATAGTACGACCATCAAGTACTACATCTGTCGTGCCATTTACGGCCATGGCCACACGCTCCAACATCTGCTCGGTGAACTCCTGCATCCAGATATAGTCCTTGTATGCGACATATATCTCCATACATGTGAACTCGGGGTTGTGTGTGCGATCCATACCCTCGTTACGGAAGTTCTTGCCGAACTCATATACTCCGTCGAAGCCACCCACGATAAGACGCTTCAGGTAAAGCTCCGTGGCTATACGCATATAGAAGTCGATATCGAGGGCATTGTGATGCGTGATAAAGGGGCGTGCTGCAGCACCTCCGGGGATGGGCTGCAGGATGGGGGTCTCCACCTCGAGGTATCCTCGCTCGTTGAAGAAGTCTCGCATGGTCTGCATAATCTTTGCGCGCTTCACGAAGGTCTCCTTCACATGGGGGTTAACCACCAAGTCGAGATAGCGCTGACGATAGCGTACCTCGGGGTCGGTCAGTGCGTCGAACATCTGCCCATCCTTCTGCTTCACTACGGGAAGGGGGCGTACCGACTTCGAGAGTACGGTGAATTTTTTGCAGTGGACTGACAGCTCTCCCGTGTTTGTGAGGAAGGCAAAGCCCTCTACGCCGATAAAGTCGCCTATGTCGAGGAGCTTCTTGAATACGGTATTGTAGAGTGTAGGGTCGCCCTCGGGGCAGATGTCATCACGACGTATATATACCTGTATGCGTCCTGAAGCATCCTGAAGCTCGAAGAATGATGCCGAGCCCATGATACGACGGCTCATGATACGGCCGGCGATGGATACATCCTGATAGTTACCCTTCTCGGAATCATAGTTCTCGACAATCTCGCGTGCCGAGGCTGTTACTTCGTAGCGAGCAGCTGGGTATGGGTTGATACCGAGCTCACGCAAAGCCTTGAGTGACTGTCGGCGCAACAGTTCCTGTTCACTTAATTCGATATTCATAGCAATATATTTTAGTTATCTCTTTTTCTGATACTTCTAACTATTCGGCAAATATACGAATAATTACTAAATAATTTACAATTATAATTGTAAAACCATAAAATGGACTATTAAAAAACAAAAAGCGAGGCATAGAACCTCGCTTTCTTGTCGTTAGACTATCTTATCTTAATTAGCCGAGCCGTAGCCTGCGAATGGGTGGAGTGATACCACATAGCAAGCACCATAGCGAGTATTACCCGAAAGCTTGATATTAGCCATACCCTCGCCGATAGATACGCTATACTCGTTGAGTAGAGGGGTCTTAGGCTCCGACATCAAGTCATCAGAGTCGGTAATCCAAAGGCGTGTGATAAGACCTGTGGCCTTGTCAATCTCATAGCCCCACAATGTAACAGCGTGGCTTGCAGCATTGAGGTTAGCACCCAAGTTGATTGTAAGACCTGCCATACCATGACTGAAGACCTCAACAACAAGTTTAGAGAACTCTGCCAAGCGCTCTGCACCCAACAAATCAGTTCCACTACCCCAGAGATAGTAGTTGTTAAAGATGGTGATATACAAGTTCTTAAGGTCAAGACCCTCAACACCCGGAACGATGACATTCTCATATTCGTGGTATACATAGGGGTATACCTCGTCCCAGATGCTCTTCCAGTAGCCACCCTCGGTCCGGGGCGCTGCCTGTGAGCCGGGTGTTGCGAACTCACCACCGTTGAGCTTACCCTCGAAGTACCAAGGAATAGCCTCCTGCATATGACCACCGCCCTCGCTATTGTCCCACTCATTCCAGAACACCTCCATAAGCTCAAGTTCATATATGTGGCTCATGGGGCCTATAGCGTTCTTGCCGGGGCCATCGGGACACCCTGCAGGCAGAGTATTGCCGGCAGCCTTATAGCGATCCTGGAACCACTGAATCATATTTGACGAGGCTGCCGCCCAACACATGTTGATATCTCCATTATCGCCCTGGCGGTACTTGTTTACATCATACCAGCCGGAAGTGAGCGTTACACCCTCGGCAAAGACGATGGTTCGCTCCGAAGCCTTTGATGTGATAGTCACAGTATTAGACTTTACGCCTTTGTACAATGCATATACGCTAAATGTGCCTACGCTGCTTGTCTTGAATGTTGTGCCATTATTGCGTATGCCGTTGACATATATTTCACACTCCGAGGTAACATTGAGGCTACTATCCGCCTTGACGGTGAAGGTTGCTGAGTCGGCGCCATCTGCTACCAATGAGCTCTTCGAAGCGGTAAGGGTCAATGTTAAAGGTACATACTCTACAACATTGATAGTTATCTCGTTAGATATCTTTGTGCCCTTTGTAGCGTATACGGTATAGTTACCCGCCTCTTTTGATGTGAACGATGCCGAGCCGAGAGCCGTGTCATTGACATAGAAGAGACAGTCGCTTGTTACATCGTGGCCATCCTGCAAAGCCGTGAAGTTCACGCTATCGACGCCATTAGCCTTAATTTCGCTCTTCGATGCTGTAATGGTTATGCTGTCATCGCCATATGCGCTAATCACACCATCGAATGTATAGAGCTGCGACGTGCCATCCTCGAATAGGATGTTCATGGCAAAGGCAATGGCATTGCCATCAGACTTTGTTACATGCATCACGCCACCTGTAATGTCATTACGGGCTGTGCCATTGTTAGTTACGCTGTCAACGCTAAAGTACCCATCATACGAGGCAGATGCCTTGGTTGTGTACTCATAGATACCATCTGCGATATTTGTCAACGATGATGCGCCTCCATTTACATGCAGATTAATCGTGTTCTTGCCTGATGCATCCTGTGCGTTGAAAGTGGTATAGCCATTACCCTGCTCCTTGGCAGTAAGTAGTGCCAGCTCAATAGCTGCCCCCGCATCGCCACCTCCTCCGTTTATCTGACCGCCATTCTCGACATTGAGCTCTCCAACGAAGGCTATTTTTAGACTCTTTGAGCCCGTTGTTACGGATAGGTGTATGGTATATATGCCCTTATCGCTATTGTAAGATACTGATAGGTTCGCACTGCTATTAGAGCTATTAATAACCGTTTTGCCCAAGCCGAGCTTTGATTGCGCATCTCTTATGATAAACTTATCTTGATAATAAGCATAGCTCATATCCAGGGTGTACCCTTTTGCAGTAATAGATGTAGATGAAGCATCGGAGGGGTGAAAATGTAAATCAAAGTAGCCGTCGTCCATATAAGCACGATAACCGATGTTGCCACCGGTAGATTTCATGTCATCTGTGCCTCCGGGAATATACTTCAAGGTATTTATGTTGATATCTGCTATAAAGTCACCTGCGCCATTATCTTCACTCTCCACGATTGCGGCCTTATTATCCTCACTCAAGGTAAGAGCTACGGTTGTGATGCGACCTGCGGTCATCGAGAAGTTCGAAATAACACCCTCGGCAGGCTTGGTAATAGTGTGTGCCTTTATGCCGTTGACATAGACATTGAAGATCAACGAGGCGTTAGACACCTGTGCGGGAAATATCAGCGTCGAGGCCGTAGGCGTAGTCTTGAAGTTGTGGCTCGTAAAGTCCGCAACGCTCGATACGGCCTGTGATGCAGCACCGCCCAACGTACCGGTTGCAAGGTTGTAGTTATAGCACTGCACGCTCTTAACATCGTTATTATCGCTCTTAACAAGCATCTCGATAGCTACGCCCTTTGAGATATCCGTGTCGCAACCCGCAGCTACAGATAGCGTATAATCTACCTTGTGCATAAGATGACTGAAGTTTAAGGGTACGTTAGCCGATGTTGCGCTAATGGTGATATAGTTGCCTGCAGTATAGCTGTTTACGGCAGCCATATAGAGGTTGTCCTCGGCGTGACGATTAAGCACGACATTGGACGAGGCGTTCTCAACTGCGGGGTAGAGGGCTGCTATCTTGGCGTATGTACCTGAAGGTATCTCGCCCGTGAAGACAGCGTTCTTGCCATTGTTCATCAGATCCTCGGCGCTCTCCACCTCAAAGTCCGCATATGTCGTAGTAGAAGAGGCTGTAGTGAAGGCTACGGTAATCCTGTCGCCTACCTCCCATGCAGTTTTATTGCCGTCGAGAGCGACACGGGTATCATCCTCCTCGCAACTTGCCTCGATAGAGACCTTGACAAGCTCCTCCGAAGAGTCGATAATCGTAGAATAATCCTCGTCAAAGGTGGTACATGCAACCGCCATGAGCGAGAAAATAAATAGGCGTAGTAGGGTCTTCATGATTGTCATGCTTTAGAGTTTATTCTCGGGATCTCCATCAAAATCGGGTGTAGTAGCACCATCGCCACCACTCACAAAGTAGCCCTGCTCCACACGGCAGACTGTAATGTTGAGGCTCGGAGATTCATATCCGATTGTCTCTGTAAGGTTTCTCATCATTGCTTCAAGTAAAAAAAATAATTACACTCAACAAAGGTAAAAAATTATTTTTAAAATTATGTGCAACAAGCGTTTATTTTTTACAACTTCTCGATTCTTGCTTTGGCATACTCCAACGTCACGCGGAAGTTGTCGCCCTCGGGCATGTCGAACATCACATCCATCATTATCGCCTCACATATCGAGCGTAAGCCTCTCGCTCCGAGCTTAAACTCGAGAGCCTTATCTACGATGTAGTCAAGCACCTCCTCATCAAACGACAATGTGATATTGTCTAATGCCATAAGTGTCTCATACTGACGTATTATCGAGTTCTTGGGCTCGGTGAGGATTGAGCGCAATGCCTCACGCTCCAATGGCTCCATATAGGTGAGCACGGGCAGACGGCCGATAAGTTCGGGGATAAGTCCGAAGGAGCGTAAATCTTGCGGCTGGATATACTTCATGATGTTGCTCTTGTCCACCTTCTGCTTAATTATGGCATTATAGCCTATAGCATTGGTGTTCAGTCGCATGGCAATCTTCCTTTCTATGCCGTCGAAGGCTCCGCCGCAGATGAACAAGATGTTCGAGGTATCCACCTGAATATACTTCTGGTCGGGGTGCTTACGACCACCCTGCGGGGGTACATTTACCACCGTGCCCTCCAATATCTTGAGCAGAGCCTGCTGCACACCCTCACCCGACACGTCGCGCGTGATTGAGGGGTTGTCGCCCTTGCGGGCAATCTTGTCTATCTCGTCGATGAAGATTATGCCTCGCTCGGCTGCTGCCACATCATAGTCCGCGGCCTGCAACAGACGCGAGAGTATGCTTTCGACATCCTCGCCGACGTATCCTGCCTGTGTGAGTGCCGTGGCATCGACAATCGAAAAGGGGACATGCAAAAGACGCGCAATGGTACGTGCCATAAGGGTCTTACCCGTACCCGTAGGGCCGACCAGTACGATATTCGACTTGTCGAGCTCGACGTCTGTTGTTTTATCCTTGGTTATCAGTCTCTTGTAGTGGTTATATACCGCTACCGAGAGGTGTCGTTTGGCACTCTCCTGACCGATAACATACTCGTCAAGGAAGCTCTTAATACGCTCCGGGCGCATAAGGTCATCCTTGGTCAGGGGGCGGAACTTATCTCCTCTCATACTGGTTTTGTTGCTCTTTGCGCTGACGATATTGTGCTCAACAAGGAGATTATATCCGTGCTCGATGCATGAGCTGCAGATGGTCGAGCCATCCGCGCCATTGAACATCAGCTCTGCCTCGTCGGCACCACGTCCGCAGAAGGAGCATACGTTGGCTCTGCGCTCCGAGCCCTTGCGTGATTTCTGTGTCATCTATTGTATTTGAGTAGATGTTTTTACTTATTTACTTCTCTTTGCCAATACATTATCTATGAGGCCATACTCCGCCGCCTCGGCCGCTGTGAGCCAATAGTCGCGGTCGGCATCGGCCTCAATCTTGGCGATATCCACACCAGAGTGTAGAGCTAAAATCTCGTATAGCTCACGCTTGGTCTTGGCTATCTCGCGTGCCGTAATCTCGATGTCCGAGGCTTGACCCTGCACGCCACCAAGGGGCTGATGTATCATCACGCGCGAGTGGGGCAGTGCCGAGCGTTTACCCGCGGCGCCGGCCGTGAGGAGTACAGCACCCATCGAAGCGGCCATGCCGGTGCATATCGTAGCTATGTCGCAGGCTACAAGCTGCATAGTGTCGTAAATGCCCAAACCCGCTGATACAGAGCCTCCGGGTGAGTTGATATAGAGCTGTATATCCTTCTCGGCATCCACCGACTCAAGGAATAGAAGCTGTGCCTGAATGATATTGGCTGCATCATCGTAGATGGGGGCACCAAGGAAGATGATACGATCCATCATCAGTCGCGAGAAGACATCCATCGTCGCAACATTGAGGTGTCGCTCCTCGATAATCGTAGGCGACACATATCCCGAGGCGTGAGCACTGAAGTCGTGCAACGTCATAGAGTTGATGCCACAGTGCAGGCGGGCATATTTTTCAAATTCCGTCATAGTTTTATATATATATGTACGCGCGCGAGGTGTTGCGCGCACTATTTAACAGCAATTCCCGAGCCGTATATCGCCCGGGAATTGTCTATATGGTTGTCTATAATTCGTGGGCGAGTGTTATGCCAACTCCGCAGCAACCTTTGCGAACTCGTCAGCCGAGATAGCCTTCTCGGTAACCTTCACCTTTGAGCGGATGTACTCGACAACCTTCTCCTCGTAAAGCTTCTCGTAGATCTTCTGCAGCTGCTCCTTGTTATCCATGATCTGCTTTGAGAAATTCTCAAGCATATCTTGGGGTGCAGAGGGCATGCCATACTGTGCGAACTGCATCTGTGCGAACTGCATAGCCTCAGCCTTAGCCTCCTCGGCAGTAACCTTGAGGTCGCCCTCGGTAATGAAGTGCTTCTGCAAGTAGTTCCATGTGAACATCTTAAGGAATGCCGCGAAGTCCTTCTCAATCTCCTCGCGTGAGAACTTACCCTCGTTGATAACATACAACCAACGCTTCAAGAACTCCTCGGGCATAGCAAGCTGTGCCTTCTCGATAATGTAGTTACGCACGGTATTCACGAACATGAAGTCAGTCTCGCGCTTAAGCTCCTTCTCAATCTCCTCGTCGAAGAACTTGTCGAGCTCCTCCTCGTTGGTTACGTTACCTGCGGGGAAGGCCATCTTGAAGAACTCCTCGTTGAGCTCGGGGTCAGCAAAACGACGAATCTTGGTGATCTCCAACTCGAACTCGGGGTTGATGCCCTCAAGCTCATTCTCCTTAACCGAAAGGATAGCGGCACGCTGCTCAGGCTTCTTGTAGAGCTCGTTGATGTTTACCTTGGTCTTGTAGCCCACCTTCTTGTTCTTCCAAGCCTTACGCTCCTCGTCAGTCATAGAGATCAGGCCTACGTAAGCCTCCTCGATACGGATGTCGCCATTGTCGAGAGTAACGTTGAGAGCCTCGTCGTTGGCTACCTTGTCAACCTCTACCAGGCGGCCGTAGCGACGCAGGTAGTTGGTGCGGTAGTCGGTGTGCATCTTCTTGTCAACCTTGATTTTGTTGTAAACAATCTTATCCTTGGCTGTAAAAGCGAGGTCGATCTTGGGAGCCTCACCAAACTCGAAAACAAACTCAAATTCAGTGTTGTTATCGAAGTCAAAAGCACCCTGCTCCTCTGAAGGAATGATATCACCTACGTAGTCAATCTTCTCCTTCTGCAAGTACTCGAATGCAGAGTTAGATGCCATGTGGTATGACTGCTCGGCAACGACATGCTTGCCGTACATCTTCTTCACGATACCCATGGGTACCATGCCCGGACGGAAGCCGGGAACATTTGCCTTGCGCTTGTACTCGCGCAACTGATTCTCTACAGCCTGACCATAGTCGGCCTCGTTAACCGTAATCTTCAAGAGTGATACACCACCCTCACGCTGTTCTCTAATAATGTTCATAATCCTATTATTGTTTATTTTGTATCTTCTTGTTCGGATGCCTCATTGTGAGGTGCATACTATGTCAATAGTATAAAGTCGCGCAAAGATAGTAAAATTTTTCGCAAAACCAATCTGCTTAATGCAAATTTTAGATATTTAGATAATTAAGGCGTTGAAACTTATTATTGCAACATCAGGTAAACCTATTTAGTAAAAATCAAAGCCGATTTTAAGTGTCATTATGAGGATGTGTTATTGCCTGCCGATGCGAGGGTATATACTCGTTTTTCGATTTACCCCCCCCCACTCGCAAAAAGAATGGAGGGCGGCGTCTTCGCAGATGGCCCCCTCCTATAAGCAATTAGGTTAATGAGAAACTCTGTGACGAAATTATTAATGTGTGTCCATGAGAATTATTCGAGATGTGTGCTACTCGTCACAGATTTACATACAACAAAGGTAGAGATATTTTCTTAAAAAACAAAAAAAACTCAAAAAATCTTAAAATATTAAGAGTGTATCACTCGTCGATTAGAATATCGCTACGATGGATATGACGAGGAATAACATATATAGGATTGCAGATATTGTGATGCCCACATGTTGAAAAAGCATGGGTATCATCGTAGATATAATGATGCTGACAACGACGAATGGTGTGAGTGAGGTGGTCGGCATAAGGAGTATCATCAGTATGAGTATAACGGTTATTGCCTGAGCAATAGTCCATACGTGACGTGCCGACATGGAGAGAGAGAGACGCTCACGGATATAGAGTGCCGAGCTCACACATTGAAAGATGAGCATCATGCCGAAGAGTATAATACGTGGAAGATCGAGATAGTCGCCTAATTGGGTGAGCTCCGAGGTTATGATGCTCGAGGCTATGCTCTGCCATGCATCATCGAGTGATACGCCGCAAAACCACGATATGTAGAAGTAGGCAAATATCGGAAGAAGATATCCTACGGCAATTATCAGCGTTTCACGCAGCGCGCTGCGCATGGCTATGGTTAGTATGATGATAATAAGCGTCGGCAGCGTTAGTACTCCATCTATGATGGTGAGAGTGCCGAGAGCTATGGACATCATAAATAGTCGGTGAGGACGCATCGTGGGGCGGAAAATGTAGCACATGTTGGCCATAGCTGTGGCTGTAAGTATGGCTACGGTGATGAGTTGTAGGTAGTTGCCATGCACACATGTGGTGGCTATCGCAAGTCCACCAAGCGAGATTGATGCCATGGTGTTTGTGTGATAGAGGCTTGTGCGCGTCGTCGCTTGTGCAAGGCGTAATACGGCATAGAAGAATAGGGGCAGTGAGAGCAGTGTCGATATCGTCGGATGGCTATTTCCGAATGAGAGTAGCCATGCCGATATGGGCGTTACCTCACCTGCCACTTGTGGCACGATGCGCTCGGGAAGCAGTAGTACTGCTACCGTCATTAAGAGGGCTGTGATTGCCAGTGTGATTAACCCCTCGAAGAACTTATGTCGTGCAACATCGAGTATCATATCGCCACAAAGATATGATAAATTAGGGTATCGTGCAAGCAAATCCCAGGTATAATTTTGCCCCATCCGTCGAGCTTGAAGCATCTCGAAATGAAGCCCCCGCGGTAGAGGAATAAAGACTTGGTTATGGCAGGTGTGTTTGTGCGGAATAGATGTCGCTATGCCGTGGCTAACTATCTTCTAATCGCGTTGATATGGGTTGCATGAGCCCGCTTATTTGTATTTCTTAAATACTCCAATAGTGTGCTGTTTGGGAATTATTGAAATTTGGCGACTATAGTTTGACCCTGAAAAATGCCTCCAAAAATGCAAGTGTCGGGTTATCAATAAGATACAATTTTTGTCATAAATATATGATTATAGTTTTAGAAATTAGATAAGAAAATTCTATTGATTTTTTGCAAGTTTTCAACACTTTGGGTCGAAAAAGGGGTGTATATATATTGTATATCAGAAAAAATGTGTATCTTTGCGGGCAATTTCTCGCAAAAGGGAATTGAAATGATTAACAAAAATTTAAAGGACAAAAAGTTTTAAAGATGCCAACTATTCAGCAGTTAGTAAGAAACGGTCGAGTGAGCATGGTGGAGAAGAGTAAGTCGCCTGCCCTCGCAGCGTGTCCTCAGCGTCGTGGAGTTTGTACTCGTGTGTACACTACAACTCCCAAGAAGCCTAACTCGGCTATGCGTAAGGTTGCACGTGTAAGATTGACTAATGGCAAGGAGGTCCACGCCTACATCCCTGGCGAGGGCCACAACTTGCAGGAGCACTCAATTGTGCTTGTTCGTGGTGGTCGTGTTAAGGACCTCCCCGGTGTACGTTACCACTTGGTTCGTGGTGCGCTCGATTCAGCGGGTGTTGACGGTCGTCGTCAGCGTCGTTCGAAGTATGGTGCAAAGCGCCCCAAGGCAGGTAAGAAGTAATAGAAATTTAGGAATTGTATTTAATTAATTAGCAGTAACAATGAGAAAAGCTAAGCCAAGAAAGCGAATTCTACTTCCGGATCCGAAGTTCAACGATGTTGAGGTGACTCGTTTCGTGAACAATCTTATGCTGGATGGTAAGAAGAGTATTGCTTACACTATCTTCTACGATGCGTTGGAGTTGGTAGGCAAGAAGATGAAGGATGCTGATAAATCTCCTCTGGAGGTCTGGAAACAGGCCCTTGAGAATATCACACCTCAGGTCGAAGTAAAGTCAAAGCGTATCGGTGGTGCGACATTCCAGGTTCCCACGGAGGTTCGTCCCGAGCGCAAAGTTTCGATTTCCATGAAAAACCTTGTCCTTTATTCACGCAAGCGTTCGGGCAAGTCAATGGCAGAGAAGCTCTCAGCAGAGATAGTAGATGCCTACAACCAGCAGGGTGCTGCCTTCAAGCGTAAGGAGGAGATGCACCGTATGGCGGAGGCTAACAAGGCATTTGCACACTTTAGATTCTAAAATAGGTAGACCAAGATGGCAAGAGATCTTAAATACACTCGTAATATCGGTATCATGGCCCACATCGATGCCGGTAAGACCACTACTTCGGAGCGTATCCTTTTCTATACGGGTAAGACCCATAAGATTGGTGAGACGCATGAGGGTGCAGCCACTATGGACTGGATGGTTCAGGAGCAGGAGCGTGGTATCACCATTACCTCTGCTGCGACTACCGCGTTTTGGAACTACAAAGACAATCAGTATCAGATTAACTTGATCGATACCCCGGGACACGTTGACTTTACTGTTGAGGTAGAGCGTTCACTCCGTGTATTGGATGGTGCTGTTGCAACATTCTGTGCCGTAGGTGGCGTTGAGCCTCAGTCGGAGACCGTATGGCGTCAGGCTGACAAGTACAACGTACCTCGTATCGGTTATGTAAACAAGATGGACCGTACTGGCGCGGACTTCCTCGCTGTATGTGCCCAGATTAAGGAGCACTTCGGTGCAACAGCTCTTCCCGTAGTATTGCCTATCGGTGCGGAGGATAAGTTCGAGGGTTTGGTTGACCTTATATATAATAATGCGATCTACTACTTCGATGATAAGACCGTACGCGATAACTTCGAGCTCCGCGAGATTCCTGCTTCAATGAAGGAGGAGGCTGCCGAGTGGCGTGCAAAGCTTATAGAGGAGGTAGCGGCTACTGACGATGCTCTCATGGAGAAGTTCTTCGAGGATCCCGATTCAATCACTCCCGATGAGCTTATCGCAGCTATCCGTACAGCAACTATCAACATGACGTTGGTTCCCATGATGTGTGGTTCTTCATTCCACAACAAGGGTGTACAGAAGCTACTCGACTATGTTATGGCCTTCCTTCCCTCTCCTCTGGATGTCCCCGCTGTTGAGGGTGTGAACCCCAAGACCGATGAGATGGAGAAGCGTGAGTCTTCGGTTAACGATCCTTTCTGCGGTCTTGCATTTAAGATTGCTACCGATCCTTTCGTAGGTCGTTTGGCATTCGTGCGTGTTTACTCGGGTGTTTTGGAGGCTGGTTCTTATGTTTACAATGCGCGTAGCGGCAAGCGTGAGCGTATCTCACGTCTTTACCAGATGCACGCTAACAAGCAGAATCCTTTGGAGAGAGTTGAGGCAGGTGATATCTGCGCAGCTATCGGTTTCAAGGAGATTCGTACTGGTGATACTCTTACAGCAGAGAACGCACCTATCGTACTCGAGCAGATGACCTTCCCCGAGCCCGTTATCGGTTTGGCTGTTGAGCCCAAGACTCAGAAGGATCTCGACAAGCTCGGTATCGCTCTTGCGAAGCTCGCAGAGGAGGATCCTACCTTCACCGTTCGTACCGACGAGGAGAGTGGCCAGACCATTATCTCGGGTATGGGTGAGCTTCACCTTGATATCATTGTTGACCGTCTTCGTCGTGAGTTCGGCGTGGAGATTAACCAGGGTGCTCCTCAGGTTAACTACAAGGAGGCTCTTACGCAGACTGTTCAGCACCGTGAGGTATTCAAGAAGCAGACAGGTGGTCGTGGTAAGTTTGCTGATATCATCTTCGAGATTGGTCCCGCAGATGAGGGCGTTACAGGTCTTCAGTTCGTTGACGAGGTTAAGGGTGGTAACGTGCCCAAGGAGTACATCCCTGCAGTACAGAAGGGCTTTGAGTCAGCAATGGCTAACGGCGCTTTGGCAGGTTACACTATCGACTCAATGAAGGTTACCTTGAAGGATGGTTCATTCCACCCCGTCGATTCAGATCAGCTCTCGTTCGAGATTTGTGCTCGTAACGGTTTCCGCGTAGCAGCTCCCAAGGCTGGCTCGGTAATCATGGAGCCCGTGATGAACGTAGAGGTTGTTACTCCCGAGGAGAACATGGGTGATATCATTGGCGATATGAACAAGCGTCGTGGTCAGATCCAGGGTATGGAGTCAAAGGGTACGGCTCGCGTTGTTAAGGCACGTGTGCCCCTTTCAGAGATGTTCGGTTATGTAACAGTTCTTCGTACCATCTCTTCTGGTCGTGCAACATCATCAATGGAGTTCTCTCACTTCGAGGAGGTTCCTGCAAACCTTGCAAAGGAGATCATCGAGAAGTCGAGCGGTAAGCGTAAGGATTTAGAGTAAAAATAAGGAGATTAGATATGAATCAGAAAATTAGAATCAAGTTGAAGTCTTTCGATCACAACCTCGTTGACAAGTCAGCTGAGAAGATCGTTAAGACGGTGAAGGCTACCGATGCTATGGTAAGCGGTCCGGTGCCCCTTCCCACGCGCAAGCAGATTTTCACTGTAAACCGTTCAACCTTCGTTAACAAGAAGGCACGTGAGCAGTTCCAGTTCTGCACTTACAAGCGTATCATCGATATCTATTCATCAACTCCCAAGACTATCGATGCTTTGATGAAGCTCGAGTTGCCTTCTGGTGTTGAGGTAGAGATCAAGGTTTGATAAAACTTTCCGTTCAGGTATGGGCACCTGATAAGGGTGCCCCGCTGCCGAACAAGCCCTATAATTATAATATAGGTATATAAAATTCACTTTATTAACAAACAAACGTAATTAGACAGTACAATGTCAGGACTAATTGGAAAGAAAATCGGAATGACTTCCGTTTACAGTGCCGAGGGTAAGAACATACCATGCACTGTTATCGAGGCTGGTCCGTGTGTGGTTACGCAAATC
>JAZNFC010000045.1:0-11640 GCA_045588935.1 Alistipes sp.
ATGGGACGTACATCAAGTACTACCCATCGGTGGCTTTTTCATGTCAAGACCACATCTGCTCCCTTCTAACGCTAAAGCGTCGTATTGTAGTAATTATCCTATCTCTAATCGCGATACTCGTAGAGTTGGTTTCTCAATCGAGGTGTGAAGCCCGCACGGCGTATTGTCGCCTGCATAGCCTCGCGGTCGAAGCGCGTTGTAGCTCCTGCGGACGATACCACATTCTCCTCAATCATTATCGAGCCCATATCATTGGCTCCGCTCCTCAAGGCGATCTCTGCCACATCCTTACCTACGGTGAGCCATGAGGCCTGGATATTGGTGATGTTATTCAGCACGATGCGGCTCATGGCAATCAGTCGCAGATACTCCGTAGCCGAGAATTGTGGCGCTATACCCTCTCGCTCGAGTTGTGTGCCCTTGGGGCAGAATACCCATGGAATAAAGGCTGTGAAGCCTTGTGAGCCCTCGGGGCGTGCTGCCTGGAGGTCGCGGATAGTGATAAGGTGGTCAACCCTCTGATGTGAGGTTTCGACATGACCATACATCATCGTTGCCGTAGAAGGGATGTTGAGTGTATGTGCCTCGTGCATGACCTTCACCCACTCGCGTGCCGAGGGCTTGGCCGGAGATATACGCTTGCGCACATCGTCCGAGAGTATCTCGGCACCGGCGCCCGGCAGTGTGTCGAGGCCGGCAGCATGCAGACGCTTCAGTGTATCCATGGTTGTGAGCTTACTCACCTGCGCTATATGTGCAATCTCGGGGGCTCCTAAAGCATTGAGGCGCAGCGTAGGATACTCGCTCTTAATCTGCCTAAAGAGTGTTTCGTAGAACTCTATGCCGAGGCGGGGGTGCATGCCTCCCTGTAATAGCAACTGGTCGGCACCGAGCTTAAGCGCCTCGTCGATTTTTTGTCGATACTCGGCCATCGTCGTGATATAGGCCTTATCCTCCTCGTGTGGCTTACAATGAAAGTTACAGAACTTACATCCCGAACGACATACATTCGTGATATTTACATTGCGATCTATCTGCCATGTTACAACCGTGGGGTCCGCAACGCGACTTTGACGCAATGTGTCGGCCACGCTACACAACACCTGTAGCGGTGCCTCATCATAGAGCGTATAGGCCTCGGCGCGAGTAAGCGACTCACCCTCGAGGGCCTTCTCCAATATATTGTCTATAGTCATAGCGAATGATTATCTGTTAATAAGCAGCTTAAAGTCGAGTGTGCGACGATTCATATCTACGCCCTTGACTCGAATACGCACGGGTGAGCCAAGTGTGAGACGTATGCCCGAGGAGCGACCTACAACCTCATATCGAGCCTCGTCGAAGCGATAGTAGTCATCATCGTCGATGTCGCGTAGGTAGGCCATACCCTCGACATGGGTGTCGTTAAGCTCGACATACAGACCCCACTCGGTCATGCCGGACACCGTGCCCTCAAACTCCTCGCCTATGCGCTCCTTCATAAACTCCGCCATCTTATACTTTATGCTTGCGCGCTCTGCTTCCGAGGCTACAATCTCGCGCTCGGTGGAGTGTGTTGCAAGCTGCTCAAGTAGCTTCTTATCGGCGCGCTTCTCGCCTGCGAGGTAGCTTGCCAAAAGACGGTGCACCATCATGTCGGGGTAGCGACGTATGGGCGAGGTGAAGTGCGTATAGTAAGGGAAGGCAAGGCCGTAGTGGCCGATATTGTCGGTGGTATATACCGCCTTGGCCATGCTGCGCACGGCAAGAGTTGTAATGGCATTGGCCTCGGCGCGTCCCGATATTGTACCGAGGAGCTTGTTCATCTCCTTGGCTACGGCGCGTCCTTTTTGTGCCTTAAAATAGTGTCCGAAGCGCAATGCGAAGTCTCGGAAGCGGGCAAGCTTATCCTCTGAGGGCTCGTCGTGTACGCGGAAGACCATGGGACGAGGTACCTTGCGACCACCGCTGATGCGGTGTGCACAGAACTCCGCCACGCGACGATTGGCCAGAAGCATAAACTCCTCTATAAGCTGATTAGCCTCCCTCTGCACCTTGGTATATACGCCCGTAGGCTTACCCTTATCGTCGAGAATAAAGCGTACTTCATCACGCTCAAAGGCTATGGCACCATGCTTAAAGCGCTCGGCGCGTAACCTCTGTGCAAGTCGGTTGAGGGTTAAAATCTCCTCCGCATAGTCACCCATGCCACTCTCGATAACCTCCTGCGCCTCCTCGTAGGCGAAGCGACGGTCGGAGTGTATCACTGTGCGACCAAACCACTCCTCCTGAATCTCGGCATCCTCGTTGATGGTGAATATGGCCGAGAAACACAGCTTATCCTCATGTGGACGTAGCGAGCACAGCTCGTTGCACAATCGCTCGGGGAGCATCGGTACGGTACGATCTACAAGATATACCGATGTGGCGCGCTCCACGGCCTCGTTATCCACGACCGAGCCAGGGGTGACATAGTGGGTAACATCTGCGATATGCACACCCACTTCCCATAATCCCTCCTTAACCTGTTGTAGCGATAGGGCATCGTCGAAGTCCTTGGCATCGGCCGGGTCGATGGTGAAGGTTGTGCGGTCGCGCATATCGCGACGACGGCAGAGCTCCTCCTCGGTGATAGTGCCGTCGATGCGCTCGGCAGCCTTGATGACATCCTTATCGAAGTGGTAGGGTAGGTCGAACTCTGCAAGTATGGCATGCATCTCCGTGTCATTCTCGCCTGCTTTGCCCAGACGCTCTATGAGCTCTCCATGGGGTAGTCGCTCACTCTCGGGCCAGTCGAGAATGCGTACAGAGACCTTATCACCCGTCTCGATTTGTGGGTAGAGCTTGCGGGGAAGGTATATATCTGTGCCTATGCGACGTGAGTCGGGGGTGACGAATATAGAGTTGGCGGTAATCTCTGCTGTGCCGACATAGGGGCGACGACAGCGCTCCGTGATGGCTACAATTGTGCCCTCGAGGTCGCCATCTCGCGTCTTGCGTGCCACAACGAGCTCCACCTTATCGCCCTCCAAGGCTCCATAGGCATTGCGGCGAGCCACATAAACATCACTCTCAAGGCTCTCCACCTCAACATATAGCACCCCGGGAGATACGGTTACCACGGTGCCCTCATAGCGAGGCAGGGCAGTACGCGCAAGGCGATACTTGCTACGTGCCACCTCCTCGACAAAGCCATCCTCGATTAGTTGCTTGATGATGGCGAAGGTCATATTGCGACCATCACGATCGGCACCTCCCGAGGCTGCCGCGAGGTGCTTGAGTGAAAACTTCGTGTCGGGGAACTCACGAAACATATCTACGATAAACGAGGCGCGCTGCTCGCGATTATCACCACGCTTATTTCTCTTTTTAGCCATTCTCCTCTACTTGTTTAGTATATGTAATGCCATGCGCTGCATCATGCGCTCGCCTATCTTCATCGCCTCCTCTTTAGGTAGGAAGGTCGCTGTATGTGACTTACCGGCCTCCGCGCCTACGCCCAAGCGGTAGAAGAGCGAGGGGTAGCACACGGTATAGTGTCCGAAGTCCTCGGCCGTAGTTAGGCGCTCCATCTCGCGCACGGTGATACCCTCATCCGCAGCGATAATCATCGCTTCGTATGTTAGGAGCACATCGTTATTAACGCATGGGTATCCACGATTGATATCCACCTCTACCTCGACACCATATCTCTCCTCCACGGTGCGGGCGCTGCTGCGTAGTAACGAGTATATGTGTTCGCGCTCCTCGGGGTCGAAGGTGCGCATCGTGCCCTCGGCCGTCACTTGCGCGGGTATAACATTTGTCGCACCCTCGGCAATCATGCGTCCTACCGACACCACACCATTGGGAGAGTTGAGTGCCGTTGTGCGGAGCACCATATCGGCCATTGCCGAGACCGTATCATCTACCTCCTGGCGACGTGCTGCATGTCCGCCACGGCCCGTAACCTTGAAGCGGAGCTCATCATTCGAGGCCATGAAGATGCCAGGGCGCAGGCCTATAGTGCCGACCTCCATTGTCGAGTCCACATGCTGACCTATCACCGCTACGACATCATACCCCTTGAAGGGCTCCTCGGCAAGCACCATCGTAGCACCTCCGGGGTTTAGCTCCTCGCCCGGCTGGAAGATGCCGAAGAGCGTACCCTCGAAGTCGCGCGTATGGTTCAGCTCTTTCAGTACGCCAAAGAGCATTGCGGCATGCATGTCGTGGCCGCAGGCATGCATCATGCCCTGCTGCGTAGAGCGATATTCCACCTCGTTTTGCTCCGTAATGGGCAGCGCGTCGATATCGGCACGCAGCACAACGGCGCGCTTAAGGTTGCCGCGACGACCCTCAAGGGTTACAAGGATGCCCGTTGAGGCTATCTTACGGTAGGGTATCCCCTCCTGCTCGAGGGCTGTGATAATTATATGCTGCGTTTTATGCTCGGCGAACGATAATTCGGGTGTGCGGTGTAGTTCGCGACGTAACTCTATGCTTGTCATACTCTTACTTACGTGGTTTGTAGTGGCGTGCCATCTGTGCTATGCTGCGTGTATATTCTACGGTTGTGCCACAGCAACCTCCTACGATGCTTATGAGTCCGCGCTCGGCTGCCGTGCGCAGCGTCTCGGTATGCTTCTTCGCGGTCTCGGGGTAGCGACCCTTGGCGTCGGGGATGCCTGCCGCAGGGGCTACGTACGTAGGTAGCGAGGTGTAGCGAGTCATCAGCTCGATGTTATCGACTATGTTTTTCACGCCGTAAGAGCAGTTGAAGCCTATAGCTATGGGCTCAAACTTCGTAACATCCTCGACATACTTCTCCACGGTGCGTCCCGAGATAAGCAGTCCGCCAATCTTCGAGAGCACGGCCGAGAAGATTATGGGTCGCTCGGGTGCCACCTCGCGGCACACCTCGGCCGCAATCTCGGCATTGCGCACGTCGGTGATGCTCTCTATGAGGAAGATATCTGCACCCTCGCTGTCGAGGGCTGTAATCACTCTTCGGTAGCTCTCGCGCAGGGCCTCCTCCGTGAGGTCTATGGCCAGAGATATATTGCGTATCGATGGGCCTATCGAGCCGGCTATAAATACCTCTTTGTCGCTCTCTGCCTTCACCTTGCGGGCAATAGCCATTGATGCGGATACAACCTCTTCGGTCGAGTACTCCACCTTACACTCCTTGAGCATCAGTGGATCGCTTAAGAAGGTGTTGGCGGTGATGATGCGTGCTCCTGCGGCTACCGAGGTGCGGTATAGCTGCTCCACGCGCTCGGGCTCGGTGATGGAGAGCGTGTCGGGCGCGAGGTCGCGGCGTGACCCTACAAGAGAGGTGCCTATGGCGGCATCCTTAACGATGATATGGCGCTGGAGAAGCTCCGTTATGCGCTCACGTATATTGCTCATAACTACTTTATTATCTCAATTTCAAATATCTTGTTCCAATCCTTACCCGTGACATAGAGGTGTCCATTTTTGTTGTTGTAGGCTATGCCGTTCAATACCTCGGCCTCGGGGTTATCCTCAAGCATCGAGTGTAGCTCCTCAAGGTCGATATATCCTACCACCACGCCTGTCGAGGGCTCTATCTCCACGATTACCGAGCTGACATATACATTAGCCCAAATCTTACCCTCTATCCACTCCAGCTCGTTGATATAGTTCAGGGGGTATCCCTCGTATGTCACCACGATAGACCTCTCCGTGGCAAATGTCGCGGGGTCTATCTGACGTATCGTTGCTGTGCCATCCGAGAGGTATAGCTCCTCGCCCGAGGATGTTATGCCCCAGCCCTCGCCTTGATAGGGTATTGTGCGCAGATGCTTACCCTCGGTGCTATATACATGTGCTATGTTCGAGAGCCATGTGAGCTGATATATCTCTCCTTGATGGTGTGTTATGCCCTCGCCAAACTCCTCCTTTGGCAGTGAGGCTACGACCTCTACCTTGCCCGATGTGAGGTCTATGCGCTGTAGCTTGGAGTGTCCCTCGCGGCCTGTGCCCTCCCACATCACGCCATCGACATACTGCAGACCCTGCGTATAGCTTGTTGAGGCATGGGGGTAGTGTGCGATGATGCGGTAGTCATACTCCACGGCGACACTCTGTGCTGCGCTGTTCTCCTTCTCCTTCTCCTGGGCTGTGCTTTTTGCCTTTGTGCCGCCACACGCAACACATAGCATCATCACCATGGCCACCACTGCAAATATATCTTTTCCTCTCTTCATATACACTTATATATAAATACACTGCAAAGATAATCTTTTTCGAGGATTTTTCATATCTTTGGCCGAGAATTAAGCACTACAACGCTATGATATACCATAAGGAGCATACAACTTCGACAAATGATGATGTGCGTAATGGCGATTTTCGTCACCTCGATGTGGTGTGGGCGGAGCACCAGAGCGCAGGCCGTGGGCAGCGTGGCCACACGTGGCATAGTGTCGCTAACGAAAACCTCACCTTCACCCTCTGCCTCACTCCGGAGTTTCTGCCTGCCACCGAGCAGTTTCTCCTCTCCGAGGTTGTTGCACTCTCACTTGTCGATACCCTTGCCGAGTATGATATGGCGTGTCGTATAAAGTGGACAAATGACATATATGTCGGGGATAATAAGGTTGCGGGGATACTTATCGAGCATGCTCTTGCGGGTGACCACCTCAAGCGCACCATCGTAGGCATAGGCCTTAATGTCAATCAGCGCCTCTTTCCTGCCGACCTTCCTAATCCCACCTCTATGGCTGTGACGCGAGGCATCACCTTTGATAGAGAGGAGGTGCTGCGCCGCATTCTTGCCCATGTCGAGCGTAACTATAACCTTTTGGCTGCAGGTGTAACATCCGATATCGAGAGGCGCTACCATGACCACCTCTATCGTCTTGATGTGCCACACACCTACGCCACACCCTCGGGCGAGCTCTTCGTGGCGACCTTGCGCGGTGTGCGCTCTACGGGACATCTATGTCTTGAGCATGCCGATGGAGCATGTCGCGAGTACGCCTTCAAGGAGGTGGAATTTGTTGTTGGAAGTAAAAAAGTGGAGAAAAATTTTTGAAACCGCGAAATAAAATGTATATTTGTGGTTGCGTAGGTGCGCAAATGGCGCAATATGGTGGAATTATAACACGACAAAACTTAATAATAACAACTTAATACTGCAAAATTATGGCTAATGTACCTGCTAATTTGAAGTACTCTAACGACCACGAGTGGTGCCGTGTAGAGGGTGATGTTGCCGTTATCGGCATTACTGATTATGCTCAGTCACAGCTTGGTGATATTGTCTTTGTTGACGTTCCTACCGTAGGCGAGACTATCGAGGCTAACGAGGTGTTCGGCTCTATCGAGGCCGTTAAGACCGTATCTGATGCCTTCTCACCCGTTAGTGGCGAGGTTGTCGAGTTCAATGAGGCTGTTGAGGCTGACTCGTCACTCGTAAACCGCGATCCTTATGGTGAGGGTTGGTTGGTTAAGATCAAGATGTCTAACCCTGCCGAGGTTGATGGTTTGTTGGATGCTGCGGCGTATGAGGCGCTCATCGGCTAATTTGTTGTGATAAGGCCGCATCTGCGGCCTTTCAATCAACGCCACCAATGGGACGTACATCAAGTACTACCCATCGGTGGCTTTTTCATGTCAAGGCCACATCTGCAAGCCTTCTGACAACAAATTTATAGAGATAAGGGGCCATCTACTGCCGCTAACGAATTATCTCGTCAATGGGCAGTACGCCAAGTACAGCCCATCGCCTCGAAATTCGCCGAGCGTTGTATCTAACCCCTTCTGACAACAAATTTGTAGTGATAAGGGGTCATCTACTTCCGCTAACGAATTATCTCGTCAATGGGCAGTACGCCCAAGTACAGCCCATCGCCTCGAAATTCGCCGAGCGTTGTATCTAACCCCTTCTGACAACAAATTGATTTATTGTGATAAGGCCGCATCTGCGGCCTTTCAATCATTAGGCTGAATGGAATGTACATTCAAGTACTATCCATCCAGCCTAATTTCATGTCAACGCCACCAATGGGACGTACATCAAGTACTACCCATCGGTGGCTTTTTCTGTCGTTTGTGTGAATTTTTTTAGTGAATAGTTGCACAATTAGAAAAAAATATTATATCTTTGTATTACTATATGTGGGGTTATTGGGCCCTCTATGGAGACAGAAACACTCATTTAATATTAATTAACCATTTAATTTTCAAAACTATGAGGAAATTATTTACAACCCTCAAGTCGCTCGTAGCTGTGGCTATTGTCGCATCTATGACATTGTCGTCATGTTCTTATGACGACTCAGCTATTAACAAGCGTGTTGATAAGATTGAGAAGGATCTCGCATCTTTGACAGAGCGCGTTGCTGCTTTGGAGGAAGACCTCGCTAATGAGGTTGATGCTTTGACCGCGCTTATTGAAGACAAAGTCGGTGTCACTGCAGTTGATACCGAGGACGGTGTTACTACGGTAACGCTTGATGATGGTACTGAGTTTACAATTACTGGTGATGGGTCAACACCAGGTGATGACCTCACGCTTGCTGTTCAGAAGGATGGCGATGTTTATTATTGGGCAGTATTCAAGAATGGAAAATTCGTTGAATATTTGACTGTTGACGAGAAGAAGGTTCCTGTTTTCCAGGAGCTTCCCGAGCTTAAGTTTAGCGTTGATGAGACAGATGGTACATTGTTGGTATCTATCGACGGTGGTAAGACATGGGTTGACAGCAACCTTGCTGCAGAGCAGGTATCTGGCGCATCTGTATTTGCCGGTGTTGTTGTTAATGAGGATGGTACTGTAACCTTCACATTGGCTGATAACACAACAACTTTCACTGTTGCTCTTGCCAAGGTTGCAGATTTGGAGTTTGCCAAGGCGAAGGTTTATGTTGCCGCTGGTGAGACAAAGAGCGTTGCCTTTACTGTAGGAGAGGATGTCGCTGATGTATCTGTTATGAACCTGCCTCAGGGCTGGAAGGCTAATGTTGTTGTTGCTGAGGATGGCGCTTATGCTTTGGAGGTTGTAGCTCCCAAGAAGGAGGCTGTTGCTTCAGAGGTGGCAGTTGATGGTGGTGACGTAGCTCTTCACGTAACTACAGCTGCAGGTACATGTAAGGTTGCTAAGTTGCCCGTTGAGCTTGCGCAGATTAAGGTTGAGGTTGATGCCGAGGGTAATATCACTGTTACTAACTCATTGGTAGCTCTCGTTTCTCGTTATGATCCGCTCGAGGGACAGGTTGAGGCTTTGGACTTTACGCCGTTCTACATTGGTGTAATGCCTCTTCAGTACTACACCGGCGAGCTTACATTGAACGACGTTTATAATATGGCTGGTACCTATAGTACTAATTTTGAGCCCACTCCTTATGAGGAGGGCGTTTGTGAGGTGCAGATTCTCAATACATCAGTAGCACAACTCCTTGAAATGTACTTTCAAGAGGTTGGTACTGATTCTTACTTGGTATTCGTATCTCCTTTGGATGATAACTATAATCCTGCGATTGAGGAGGCTGTAACGGCAATGTTCAAGCAGCCTACATGCACAATTGAGGACTCTGGCGCCTATACACATAAGGATGCATACTTATATGTAAATATTATTGATGCGGAGAAGACATATTTTGCTTATGTATCAAAGTCCGAGCTTACTGAATATTATGACGGCGATATCGATATTTATACCGATTATATCCTTAGTGCATTCAATATGGGTTACCCAGACTACTTCTTCTATGGTTTGATTCCTGGTGATATTTATGGCAAAGAGATGTCGGTATGCGATATCTTCCACTATGGTCTTGAGGAGGAGGCTTATTACATGACTTTGGATGCAGGTACTGAGTACTATCTTATAGCACTTCCTATCTTCGAGAAGAAGGATGCTTATACATCTGATGATGTGGTTGTTGTAGAGTTTAAGACCGAGGATCTTGTTAAGGCTGTTGATCCTATTGATTACACTGTAACACAGGATGAAGAGGAGACATCTATCAGTGCTGTAGGTGTAAAGGTAATTCTTGGTGAGGATGTAGATTATGCCAAGTATCTGTGGGTTGACGCAGAGTACACCGACCTTGAGTTGCTCTTGGAGGAAGTTAAGGCGTCATACTATCATGTAACCAGCGGCGAGACTTTCGTTCAACATGTAGGTGCTCCCGGTACAACAGTTTACCTTGCGTTGTTGGTTGTAAATGTTGATGGTGAGTATGAGCTTGTACAGTTGCCATTCACTACAAATGCTATTGTGTACACAGATACTATCTCTATCGAGAGCGTATCGTTTGCTGATGGCAAGGCTACTATCGATGTTAAGTCTAACGGTGAGCGCACAATTAAGACAGCTCGTTATATTGCCTGTACCAAGGCTGCAGCAGATGCTGATACAACTCTTGAGGAGCAGTTGGCTAAGTTGTGTTACAACTCAAAGAGGTCATCATCAGTATTCCCCATCACAGCAAATTACTTGTCAACTAGTTACACGAAGTTTGTAGAGGGTGAGACTTACTATATCGCTGTAGCTGCCGAGTTTACGGATGGTACTTATTCACAGCCCGTATATGGTGAGTATGAGTATGAGGCAGCACCCGAGGGTGAGAATCTTTAGAGCTGAAGTACAAAAGGATCTTTGGATGTTAATGGTTAGGTAACCTTGTCTGATAGCGCTACTACAATTAAGACGGGTAATTTAACAGTTGACGATACTCTTTTCTTCGGAGAGAAGGAGTTGACAAAGATTTATTGAAATGGAGAGCTTGTTGAAGGTGCGATGACCTTTACGACGGGTAGTGGCGATTATACTTGCAACTTTGATGTCGATATAGGTGGTAATACTTATAAAGGCTCAGTACATTTCAATCCTTAAACATTGATTATAAATATTTTTCGGAGCTTCCCCAAGGGGAGGCTCCGATTTTTTTATATCTCCCCGCTCCGCCCCCGCTCCGCCCCCGCTCCGCTCCCCGCTCCGCTGCGCTCCCGCTCCGTTCCCATACACATTTGCCCGCAATATGATATAGCAAGGATAATGGTCGGGCGATATGATATAGCAAGGATGATGGTGGAGGGGTGGAAAATGTGTTAGGTGGGTTTTATTAGATGCTGTTTGGACTTTATTTGTGTGTAAAAAGCCCCTAAATCTATTATATGCAACAAAAAAAAATATAATCAACTATTGAATAATTCAGAATAAATTTTATATATTTGTACCAATGAATTATTCGAAACCAATAAATATTTTAGCGTATGAAGAAGTTTTTATCTATCTTATTTGCTGCTGTGGCTTTGCTGTCATTCGCAGCATGTGAGCAGCCCGACGGCGATGTCGATGCTCCCAAGCCCGTGTTGACCCTTGCTGCTGCCGAGGTTGAGGTGGCTGCCGATGCTGTGGCCGGCGAGGTTGCCTACACCCTTGAGAACGAGAAGAAGGGTGCCGAGTTCACATTTGAGTACGAGGCAGAGTGGCTTTCAGCCTTCGCTGCTGCCGATGGTAAGGTTACCTTTACCGTGGCTGCGAACGATGGCGATGCTCGCGAGGCCAAGGTGACGGTTAAGTATGATGTTGCTACCGCCGAGTTCACCGTTAAGCAGGCTGCCAAGGCTGCTGGTGGCGAGGATGCTACAGATGAGTGGGCTTTTACCTGGAAGTTTGCCGGAGACAAGATTACATTCACAGGT
>JAZNFC010000046.1:0-15937 GCA_045588935.1 Alistipes sp.
CCCTAAATTGCTATCGTGCGGCATCTTGGGTTGTTCTGTTCTTGTCGATGAAGTTGCCCGACGCCTTGGCCATGCGCTCCACCTCTTTGATGTGCTTCGACTCGGGGTACTCGGCAAGGAACGAGTAGTAGTGGTCGAGCATTGCCAAGTTGCGGTCCACCTGCTTCGCCTCCACCGAATTTTCGGCCAAACGATATGCCGACACCGCCGTGTAGTACATCATCTCCTCGCGGCGTGGCGACTCGGGGTAACGCTTCATCGAGTTCTTGAAGGCCACGATTGCCGACTTGTAACGACCAATCTTGTAGTAGGTGTAGGCGTTCATGTAGCTCTTCTCCATAAGTCGCCCCGTGAGGTCGTCGAGCATATCCTGAAACTCTGCGAAGTTCTCCGACTCGGGGTAGCGCGACATAAACTCCATGATGGCGATAATCGCCTGCGTGGTTATCGTCTGGTCGCGCTCGGGTGGGGGAGCCATGTAGTAGTGGCATAGGGCATACATACCCTCGGCATCCTCGATAAAGGGGCTGCGGCCAAACTTGCGACGATACTCGTCGAGCTGCATCACGGCCTCGTCCCAATCGTGCGACTTAAACTTGCATCGCGCATTGTAGAACGAGAGCGAATCCTCGCGCGGCGAGCCCATGTAGATGTGGCGACACGCCTCGAAGAGCGTCGAAGCACTATCCCACTTGCCCTGCTCGTAGAGCTCCAAGGCCTGATGATATGCGTAGTCGGGGTCTCCCGACTTAATCGCTTGATTCACCACGCTGCACGATGCTACGAGCATTGCGAGAGCTGCTGTTGCGGCAATATATCCGACGTAAGATTTCATCCTATTGTTCATTTCTTGCGCTTATAAGCATAAGCGCACAAAGTTACGCATAATTTTCGAATAAACGAACAATAATTAGAAATTATTGTTTTTTAACCGATATTGCCCTGAATAACGCATGCTCCACAGCTATATTGTTGGGTTCAGCTTTACCACTCATATCTCCGCCGCCATAGGCGAGCAAAGCCAAATCTTGCTATAAGGGCAGTGTTGTAAATTCCGATGGGGGGGGTAAAATATATTAACTCGTCATCGCGAAGAATTGCATCCGACGGCCTTGCTGATACCCACTGCGCCCCGCAACGAAGTATAACCGCACGGCAACGAAGCAAAACAGCGGAAGACCCCCACGTCGGGGCATGGGAACTCTCCACACTCCCCACCCTCGTGCGTGCCCCTCCTCGGGGTGACGCATCTATTTATACTCCTCCGACTTTTAAGAGTGAGCCGCTATACACCTCACTTTGCCGCCTTTGTCTCGAAGCTCGAAGCAAACGATAGAGCCGCCAACAGGGTACTCCCTTTGACGGCTCTATTTTGTCGATGTAGGCTATTCGCTACACCCAAATTACTCAGCTACAACAGCGAACTTGATAGTAGCCTTAACCTCGCGGTGAAGCTTGGCAACAGCCTCGAACTCACCAAGAGTCTTAACTGAATCTACGGTGATGTTCTTGCGATCTACCTCGATGCCCTTCTCCTGCAATGCAGCAGCGAGGTCAGCAGCGGTGATAGCACCAAAAATCTTCTCCTCCTCAGCCTTAGCTGTGAGTGTGAGGTGCAAGTTATTGATAGTCTCGGCCAAAGCCTGAGCGTCAGCCAAAATCTTAGCGTCCTTGTGAGCGCGCTGACGAAGGTTCTCTGCGAGCACCTTCTTTGCAGATGCAGTAGCGGCCTTAGCGAAGCCCTGAGGAATCAAGTAGTTGTTGGCATAGCCGGGGCGAACGTTTACGATGTCGTTAGCGTAGCCCAAGTTCTCTACGTCTTTGATAAGAATTACTTCCATAGTCTATCCTCCTCTTTATTATTTCATACAATCTGTTACGAACGGAAGAATGGCGAGGTGACGAGCACGCTTAACGGCCTGAGCAACCTTCTTCTGGAACTTCTGTGAAGTACCGGTGAGACGACGGGGAAGAATCTTACCCTGCTCATTGAGGAACTTCTTGAGGAACTCTCCATCCTTATAATCTACGTACTTGATGCCGAGCTTCTTGAAACGGCAGTACTTCTTCTTCTTTACATCTACCGATACGGGGTTGAGATAACGAATCTCAGATGCACCCTGCTGTGTATTCTCTGCCATGGTTTACTCCTCCTGTGATTTGTTAGCAAGCTTTGCGCGACGCTTCTGAGAGTACTCAACAGCGAACTTGTCCTGCTTGAAAGTTAAGAAACGAATGATACGCTCGTCACGACGATACTGTGTCTCAAGCGTGTTGATGATTGAGCCCTCACCGGTGAACTCTACAAGGAAATAGAAACCGGTGGTCTTCTTCTGAATCGGATATGCGAGCTTCTTCAAGCCCCAGTTCTCGAAGTTCACAATCTGACCGCCGTTCTCGGTGATTACGCCCTGGAATTTGTCAGCAACCTCCTTCACCTGTGCATCCGAAAGGACGGGAGTGACAATGAAAACGGTTTCGTAATTGTTCATAACTGTTAAATTAATTAATGTTTTTTGTGCATAAAGCGTGGCAAAGGTAGTAATAATTTTTTATTTTGCAACACCTTACGGCATATTTTTAAGGAATATCCTATATTTATTTTACGGTTATGGGCCTGTACAACACCGTTGCACAGGCCCATATCATGAAAGTCGTAGAACGACAGATATCCTTACTACTCCTCTACCTCGAAGACATCCTTGCCAAGACCGCAAAGGGGACATGCCCAATCCTCGGGAAGCTCCTCAAAGGGAGTGCCTGCTGCGATGCCATTCTCGGGATCACCTACCTCGGGGTCATATACATAGTTACAAGCTGTACATACATACTTTTTCATAGCTTTAAAGTTTTAGTGGTTTAACAATTATACCTATTTATATATTATGGTCCTCGGTATATAAAGGACTATGCCTAATTTATAGAAGTTTCCTTCAGTTGCGTATTAAAAAAAAAGAGCCCCTGCCGAATTATCGGTGAGGCACTCTTTTATTTGCGACTAAAAGTCTGATGATTACTCCTCGGCAGCTGCCTCTGTGCTAACCTCGGGAGCAATCTCCTCGATTACCTCGGGAGTGATAGTAACCTCCTCGGGAGTAGTAGCCTCGACAACGCCCTCTGTAAGCTGCTCGGCACCGGTAACATCGCTTTTCTTCTCGGGAAGTGCTACAACAGAGAGAAGTACAAAGAATACAATGGCAGCAACCATTGCCCAAGTGAACTTCTCGAGAAAGTCTGTAGTCTGGCGTACGCCCATAGTCTGGTTTGCCGCACCAAAGTTAGCAGCCATGCCGCTCTTGGGTGCCTGTACCAACACTGCAAGTATCAACAAAACACTTGCAATACATGTCATGATAATGCAAAAAGTGTACATACTCTATTATAAATTTAATTTCTTCCTTTTACTTTCTCCTTGCTGTTGACTGTAATGTTTTGCAACACAGTCACTTTGCGCTTATTGTTGTTTCTTTTGCTCCTCAAGCGAGGCTATAAGTTCCGCAAAGTAAATACTTTTTTCTGAATTTAGCAAACTTAATTTGCGATAAGTGGCTATTGCTTCGTCGTATAGCCCCTGTTTTTGGTATAATTCGGCCAAATCTTCGCTTACGAGGTCATCCTCCTCGCAATCCATGGTAGCCAAATCCTCTGCATCGCCCTCCTCGGCTACGATACGATACTCGTCGCGCTTAAGAAAGCGTTCTATAAGGTCGTCGGTCGTGAGGTGCGTGAGGCGCGCAACGTCTATCTCCTGATGCTTGACAAGTGATAGAGGATGGAGCATAGCCACAAGGCGTGCATGACTATCCGCCGTGGTGCCCTGTGCCTTGATGCGTGCTATCTGCGCGCCACACCACCACGGGTAACGCTCCACAGCAATCTCCATCTGCTCTATGTTATCGTATATGCTTGCCATCGCTAATCTCACTTTACCAATTACCGGCAGCTGCCATGTATATATCCGTCACCAAGTCATCGACAATCTCTTCGATAAGCTGATCCTGAACGTCGATAAGGAGCTGTGAGGCATCATAATCGGCATATGCCGAGAAGGTCTTGGCGTTGAACGAGGTGGTTTGGTCAACGGCATTCTGGAAATTTACCTTCACGGTGATTGTCAGGCGGTTCTGCAGAGCATAGTCACCACTCGATACCGAGGAGGTTGTCGAGGTGTAGTTCGTAATCTCTCCCTCGAAGGCGAAGTCGCCGCCCTCCTCGACCTGCTCCAAGCGCGTTTGGCGCGAGAACTTATCGCGCAGGGCCTCGGTGAGCACGTTACTCAACGTGGGTGCAACCATTGGCGCATTGTTCGGGAAGTAGGCTACCGAGAAGGTCTTGGCCTCGGGGGGTATAGAGCCTCCCGAGAGGTTATATGTCACCTTATAGCCGCAACTCGCCATAAGGAGTGTGGCGAAAACTATTATTACGGCTGACGAAGTATAAAAAATCTTTCTCATATACTAAACTATATTTGTTCGTCGATACCGAGAGCCTTCATCTTGCGGTAGAGCGTACGCTCCGAGATAAAGAGGTCGCGTGCGGCGTCCTTGCGCTTAAAGTTGTTCTTGCGTAGAGCCGTCATAATCTGCTCGCGTTGAACATCATCCTTCGTAAGCTCTCGCGGTGAGAATGAATCTACCACCTCGGCCGTATCGTCATCATCGTAGTGCATGGCACTGCGTGAAGGCTCGGGGAGGAGTCCTGCTACATCGCTATGTGTGTGGCGTGTCGGTGTATGCTCCGTATCTACGGACATGGCAGCCGACATCATGCGCTTCAGCTCGTTGATGTCGTTGCGCATATCGAAAAGTATCTTGTATAGCAACTCTCGTTCGGTGGCCATATCCTCGAAAGTATCGCTGCTGCGACTCTCGATTTTGCGTACCGAATACTCCTCATTCGGGAGGTAGCGGCTCAATATCTCGGCTGTAATTTCGCGACTCTGCTCCACGGCGGATATCTGCTCGGCAACGTTCTTCAGCTGTCGGATATTACCGCGCCAATGGTAGCTCTCAAGAAGCATGCGTGCGCGCTCATCAAGTGTGATGGCCGGCATCTTGTACTGTATGGCCACGTCGCTGGCAAACTTTCTGAATAGCAGGTATATATCGCCCTTACGTTCACGCAGTGGCGGAACGCTGATAGGTACGGTATTAAGTCGGTAGTATAGATCCTCGCGGAAGCGACCCTCGGCAATAGCCTTCATAAGGTCGTTGTTCGTGGCGGCGATAACACGTACATTTGTCTTCTGCACCTTTGCCGAGCCCACACGCATAAACTCTCCCGTTTGCAATACACGTAGCAGACGTACCTGTGTTGATATGGGCAACTCGCCCACCTCGTCGAGGAAGATGGTGCCTCCGTCGGCCTCCTCGAAGTAGCCCTTGCGGCTATCGATAGCTCCTGTGAACGACCCCTTCTCATGTCCGAAGAGCTCCGAGTCGATAGTTCCCTCGGGTATGGCACCGCAGTTTACGGCGATATATTTATTGTGCTTACGCGCAGAGAAGGAGTGTATCACTTGAGGAAAAAACTCCTTACCCACGCCACTCTCTCCCGTGACTAATACCGAGAGGTCGGTAGGTGCGACACGCATAGCCACCTCAAGAGCCGTGTTTAGCGACTCGGCATTGCCTATAATGCCGAAGCGCTGCTTTACAGAGAGAAGTTGATTTGCGGTCATATACTATAACTGTTCTATATTTAGGCTGTCGGTGACTATAGTCGTCTCTGTCAGCTTGTCAATGTTTAGCGTATCGGTCATCTCCATAAGCTCATGGTCGTAGATGGGCTCCATGCTCATCGGTTGCTGCTCCATGCTGCCATACCATCGCCAGATGCCATATGCTGCACCTGCGATGACCAAAAGGATGATTATTAGCGTTGTAGGGCTTATGCCTCTGCCGCGACGGTCGCCACGCTTCTGCTCCTCGTTGCGCGTCTTCTTCTTGCGCTTGTCGTAGTTTAGGCCGCGGAGGTAGGCATCGGGCTTGCCGAGATTGAGCATCTCGCTCTCCTCGCGCTTTGCACGTGTGGTGGTGCCTTTTGTGGAGGGTGTTGTTGCGTTCTTATGTGTTGCGCTCTCCTCGATGTCGATGCCGAGAAGTCTGCTCTTCTCGCTATTAAGTATCTCCACAGGGGGCTTGATATTGCCACCAATAACCTGCGGCTCATGTTTGTGACGGAAGGTGATAGTGTTGTTTTCGCCGGGCAGGAACTCGCCAAAGTCCTCGATAATGAAGTTGTGTTTGATGCTTATGGCGTGCTTAATCTCGAAAACAAAGCGGTCAATCATGCCGTTTGCCTCGAGTGGTTTTATGCCATAAGCTGTTAGCAATGATAACAGTACACCATCATCGTTACGCATAAACTCCGTGAAGATAATCACTCCCGAGGGTTGCTTAACAATGAAGGCACCGAGCTTTGGCACAACAATACGCTTGTTGTGCTTGAGATACTCTACGATTATGTTTGTTAACAACTTCACCTTATATGTATATATAACGCACAAAGGTAATAAATAATTTGCAAAGTCACAAAATATCGTTGGGTAAGGTGGTGGTTAAGGCTCGGATATCGATACGTCCATCGCGTAATTGTAAATAAATCAAGTGGGTGACTATTTTACTTTTAGTCACCCACTTGTTATTCGACCTCTTGGACTTTTGAGTCTTTGCTGCCTACTCCTTCTGCTCGTTTAGAATGCGCATTGCTGCGTCGAAAATCGTAGTGTCATCAAGAGTTACGACACCGCCATCGGGGCCCTGCTCAATGTGAATTCCGATACCCTCCTTAGCCTCGAAATGCTTGCCGCCGAAGTAGTTGCGTACTGTATCTACATCGATTCCCAACTCGTCTGCAATGCGCTGCGAGCTGCCACTGGGCAACTTATCTTTGATGCGGCGCAACTCATTAAATGTGATAATCATAATTGTGTTGTATTAAGATTAATAAATTTATTATCCTTTCGCGATACTAAATTAATACAATTTTTTGAAACCGCCAAATAAATTCAATAAAAAGTAGAGGATTCTCTCTTTTTTGAAGTAGCATCTACGAATAAGTGTGCCAAAATGTAGGCTTGATAGATGATAATAAAAAATCCCGAATGGAGAGTATCGTGGACTACACTCTATTCCGAGTAATTACTAAGGGCCTGCCCGATTATTTTCGAGCAAGCCCTTTATCTATGAAGGTGTATAACAAGGGATGGTCTTTAGGCCTACGTATTCCAAAACCCCGGAGCATACTGAACCATATGTCAGGATTTCGAGGAAAGGTGCAACCAGAGATATCCTTGTCAGACTACTTCATCACGATAGATTAGCGAATCTGGCGAATAATCTCACCACCGTGCTTAATTGCCTCCTCGTTCTGGGGCAACATCTTCCATGCGCGCTCGGGCAAGGTCTTCTTCAGACCCTCCATTACGTTCTCCATCTTCACTACGGGGCGCACCTTAAGGTAAGCACCGAGAATCATGGTGTTGAACAACTTGGCCTGACCCAAACGGGCGCACTCGGCAGTAGCATCAATCTGATAGACGCTGATGTCGGTACGTGTGGGGTGGTGTGTGATACCGTTAGTATCGTAGATGAGTACACCGCCGGGCTTCACCTGTGCCTCGAACTTATCCATAGACTGCTGGTTGAGTACCACTACGCAGTCGAACTCGTGAGCAATAGGTGAAGAGATTGCGCTATCCGAGAGGATGACGGTTACGTTAGCCGTACCACCACGCATCTCGGGACCATATGAAGGCATCCAAGTAACCTCCATATCCTGCATAATACCAGAGTAAGCCAAAATCTTACCCATAGTGAGGACACCCTGTCCTCCGAAACCTGCAATAATTACTGTTTCCTTCATAGCTGCTTACTCTTTAGTTGTGTCCTTCAAATCGCCGAGCTCATAGAACGGCAACATATTCTGCTCGAGCCACTCGTTAGAAGCTACGGGTGACAGCTTCCATCCGCTGTTACATGTAGCCACAATCTCTACGAGGCTGAAGCCCTTGCCTGCCATAGCATTCTCGAATGCGTGGCGGATAGCCTTCTTTGCCTTACGTACGTTGGCGGGAGTGTGTACACTCTGACGAGTTACGTAGCATACGCCATCGAGGTGAGCCAACATCTGGCCAATCTTGTAGGGATAGCCATTGAGCTTGGGGTCACGACCATAGGGTGTGGTCGCCGTCTTCATACCCAAAAGGGTGGTAGGAGCCATCTGACCACCGGTCATACCATAGATAGCGTTGTTGATGTAGATAGCAACGATATTCTCGCCACGTGCAGCTGCGTGGATGGTCTCACCTGTTCCGATGGCCGACATATCGCCATCACCCTGATATGTGAATACCATCTTCTCGGGGTTCACGCGCTTGATGGCTGTAGCAACAGCACAAGCACGACCGTGAGCAGCCTGTGCCCAGTCGATATCGATATAGTTGTATGCAAATACCGAGCAACCTACCGGTGATACACCGATAGTATCATGCTCCAAACCCATCTCCTCGATAACCTCGGCAACGAGCTTGTGCACCGTACCGTGGCTACAGCCGGGGCAGTAGTGCATTACGTTAGGCAAGATAAGCTTCGACTTGCCAAATACCAAATTCTCCTTTTTGATTTCAACCTCTGCCATAGTCTTATCGGTTTATAAGTTTTTCTTTAAGTGCTTTAAGTACCTCGTCGGGTGAGAACAACATACCACCAAGACGACCGTAATGCTCAACGGGAGCCTTGCCATTTACTGCAAGACGAACATCCTCAACCATCTGGCCGGCGTTCAACTCTGCAGAAAGGAAGCCCTTTACGCCACGAGCAGCAAGCTCCTCGATAGGCTTCTTGGGGAAGGGGTAGAGGGTGATAGGACGCAACAGACCGAGCTTGATACCCTCGGCGCGAGCCATCTCGACAGTGGCAGAGCAGATACGTGATGATGAGCCAAAGGCTACGATAACGTACTCTGCATCCTCGCACTGGATAGCCTCATAGCGAACCTCGTTCTCCTCCATTGCACGATACTTGGCCTGAAGACGCTGGTTGTTCACCTCCATCACCTCTGACTTAAGCTCGAGTGATGTGATGACATTGCGCTCGCGGTCATCGGTCTTGCCAAGCAAAGCCCAGCTCTTGCACTCTGCAGCAATCTCCTCCTTGGTCTTGCGGGGACGCTGGGGAGCAAGAACAACCTTCTCCATCATCTGACCGATACAGCCATCAGCCAAAATCATCGCGGGGTTACGATACTTGAACGAGAGCTCGAAAGCATCAGCCACGAAGTCGTGCATCTCCTGTACAGAGTTAGGAGCCAAAACGATAAGGTGGAAGTCACCATGTGCGCCACCCTTGCAAGCCTGGAAGTAGTCCGACTGTGAGGGCTGGATAGTGCCAAGACCCGGACCACCACGCTGGCAGTTTACGATAACACAGGGAAGCTCGGCACCTGCAAGGTAGCTCAAGCCCTCTGACATAAGGCTGACACCGGGTGATGAAGATGATGTCATCACACGCTTACCTGTAGATGCACCACCATAAACCATGTTGATAGATGACACCTCTGACTCGGCCTGAAGAACCACCATGCCGGTAGTCTCCCAAGGCTTAAGCTCCATGAGTGTCTCCATAACCTCCGACTGGGGAGTGATGGGGTAGCCGAAATAGCCGTCGCAACCGTAGCGAATTGCTGCATGAGCAATCACCTCGTTGCCCTTCATAAGTTTTACCTCTTTCTCTGCCATAGTTTACTCAAATTTTTGGCGATACACCGTTAGACAACTATCCGGACAGATGATTGCACAAGAGGCGCAACCAGTACAAGAATCCGGCTCAACCATCATAGCAAAGGGATAACCCTTGCCATTTACTTCGTTCGACAAACCGAGCGTCTTTGTAGGACATGATGCAACGCATACACCACAACCCTTGCAATGCTCCGTATCGACGACAACTGTTCCTTTGATTTTTGCCATACGACAGTAGTTTTATAGATTGTTAAAAGTTCGGTTTTTCTCTAAAAACGTAATTAACCAAACAAATGTACACAAAATTTTGCAAACTACATACGTTTTTTTGAAATATTTTTTCTGTTTTGTTCTATGTTGCTGATGGTGTTGTAGTTTGTGGTACTACGGTGAAAGATGAATGAGAAATGAGAACGGAGTAAAGATGAAAGCGGATTAAGGACGATTAAGGCGGACTAAAGTCGTTTGTGCCGTGTAAAAAAACATTAATAGCCCTAAAAATGAAACGACTAAAACTGCTGTCATTCTTGCTTCTTATGCTTATGGGGGGCTGTGTCGATAAGTATGAGGATAATCCGATGACGCTCCCGCAGAGGTGGCTTTATATGCAGTGATCGAGGAGGCCCTCTCGCGCGTACACATTAATATTAATAATAGTAACAAGATATGCTGGAATAGCAACGATGCTATCTCTTTCCTTGCCTTGTGCTGAAAAAACTTTCCACTTTCCACTTTTTTTAGTATCTTTGTGCCGATATGTGTATTTGTGTAAAATATGTAAAACTAAAAATATATGATTAAGCCTATTAGACTACTCCTTGCTGTAGCTGCAATGCTTGCAGTATTTAGCGTTGAGGCCACAGAGCCTAATTACACTCTTGCCGAGCAGTTCTCGCCCAAGAAGATGAAGCGTCTTGTGCCACAGAGCGTGGTGCGCCCCAATTGGTTTGAGAACTCGTCGAAGTTTTGGTATAAGTGGCAGACCGTGGATGCCATCAACTACTACATGGTAGATCCTGCCACGGGTAAGCGTACCGAGCTATGGTCGCAGCTCGACTTGGCCGAGAAGGTGACACTCGCCACGAACTATCCATTTGATGCCGAGCATTTACCCATCGACAATATTAAGCTCAAGGAGGATAAGTATGTGGAGTTTGATATTATGCCCGCGCTTGTGATGGTCGAGAACAATGACTATGCTCCGAAGAACGAGCAAGGCGAGCCTTTGGTGTTTCACTTCCGTTGGGATATCGCAAAGAGGGAGCTTACGACACTTGGCGAGCGTGAGGGCGAGTATCCTGCATGGGCAAACGTGTCGCCCGATGGCCGTATCGCTGTGTATCAGAAGAACAGCAACCTCTGGTATATGACTACCGAGGATGTCGAGAAGTTTATTAAGGATCCACAGGATTCAACCATTGTTGAGCATCCCATCACTACGGATGCCGTGGAGAGCAATGCCTACCATTGGTTCGAGGATTGCATTGAGCAGGTGAAGCCCGATGAACGCTACCGTGTGTTTTTGCAGTGGTCGCCCGACTCGAAGCACTTCGCTACGGTGCGCAGCTACACAGAGATGCTCAAGGATTTTTGGGTAATCAACGTGCTCAAGGAGCGTCCCGAGCTATTCACCTATAAGTATCAGATGCCCGGAGAGCAGAGCCCCGACTTCCGTCTTGAGATTTTCGACACCGAGAAGTTCGAGCGTCGTGAGGTGGATATGTCGAAGTATAAGGAGCAGATGCTCTTTATCTGCACCGAGCCCGTGAAGAAGGGCGATGCCAACAAGCGTGTGGTGCCTGCCGTATGGTTGGGTGACAACGATAAGTTCTATGTCATACGTCAGAGTCGCGATATACAGCGTGCCGACCTTGCTGTTGTAGATATTGCTACGGCCACAGCCCGGGACCTCGTGTGCGAGGAGATGAACACCTCGATAGAGTGGCAGTTCCCTACGCTTATCAATGGCGGCAAGGAGCTTGTGCAGTGGTCGGAGCGTACCGGCTGGGCACACCTCTATCGCTACACTGCGGAGGGTGAGCTGCTGAATGCCATCACCACGGGCGATTGGCATGTGTCGAATGTCCTTGGTGCGGATGATACAAAGCGCGTAATATACTTCACAGCTACGGGCTATAACAAGGAGGAGAACCCCTATTATCTCCACCTCTTCCGTGTGAACTACGACGGCTCGGGTCTTAAGCAGCTCGACCCCACGAACTTCAATGGCGAGTTTTCGCTTTCGGATGACCGTCGTTACTTCACGACTACCTACTCACGTGTAGATGTCGCCCCCGTGTCGGAGCTATACACCACCGAGGGACGTAAGGTTATGACCTTGGCCGAGGTGGATATCGAGCCCCTGAAGGCTATAGGCTATCAGTATCCCGAGACCTTTGTTGTGAAGGCTGCGGATGGCATCACCGACCTTCATGGTGTGATGTATAAGCCCTACGACTTCGATCCTGCGAAGAAGTATCCCATTATCGAGTATGTCTATCCCGGCCCGCAGACCGAGGCTGTGGAGCAGTCGTGGTATATGCCGCAGATTCGCACCGACCGTCTTGCGCAGCTTGGATTTATTGTCATCACCGTAGGTAACCGCGGAGGCCATCCCGACCGCTCGAAGTGGTACCACAACTATGGCTATGGTAACTTGCGCGATTATGGTTTGAAGGATAAGGTCGTTGCTGCACAGCAGCTTGCCGCGCGCCATAGTTTTATAGATATCTCGCGTGTCGGTATTCATGGTCACTCGGGAGGTGGCTTTATGTCCACTGCGGCAATACTTATGTATCCTGATTTCTTCGATGTGGCCGTGTCGTGTGCCGGCAACCACGATAACAACATCTACAATCGTTGGTGGAGCGAGAAGCACCATGGTATTAACGAGGTGGAGAGGGATGGCGAAACAGTGTTTGAGTATCATATCTCGGCTAACCACGAGCTTGCCGAGCGCCTTCAGGGTAACCTCCTCTTGGTGCATGGCGATATTGACGAGAACGTACACCCTGGCTGTACGCTGCGTGTGGTGAATGCCCTGATACGTGCCAATAAGCGTTTCGATATGTTACTCTTGCCCGGTCAGCGCCATGGCTTTGGCGATATGAACGACTACTTCTTCTGGCGCATGGCCGACTACTTCTCGGAGCATCTGCTCGGTGAGCGCGAGAGAACAACGGATATACCGCAGCTTAATAACGATATCTAACATATGATGATTAGAATGATAACTCTGGCACTCCTTCTTCTCGTTGCGGCATGTGGCGAGAAGGAGGGTGGTGCCAACAACAATGAGAGTGATGCGCTTCGTGCCGTGCAACTCGACCGCAAACCCTTCTATACGCGTAATCCTGTAAGTTCGGCTGTGTCGTATAAGGTCGAGAGCGAGAAGATGCGTCTTGCACATACGGGCTATGGCGATAACTTCGGCACCTTCACACTCTCGTTTCCCGAGGCGCGTAGCAAGCGCGTGATATTGGAGTATGTCATGGGCTCGGTGGGCTTGCGTCCCGGAGAGTATGACAACACGACAATCTTCTATGTCAAGAACAAGAATAGCGGTGTATGGCATGAGCTTGTGCGTGCCATCACGCCCTTTGGCGGAATATTCGACTCGAGCTGGGAGAAGCGATTTTATATAGATATCACGGAGTATCAGTCGCTGTTGCAGGGCGAGACCGAGTTTCGTTACTGCTATGATGGTTGGGATGCCACCGAGACGATGGCCCATGCCGTGACCCTGCGCTTTATCCACTATGAGGGAGAGCCTGAGCGTGAGCTTATTGCGGTGGAGAATATCTACGACTCTTCGACTTCGGATAATACGGGTAATCGTGCCTGGGCGTATGGACTTGCCGATTACGATATTGAGGCGGAGGAGCGTTTGGGTAAGCGTACGATAACCATCCCCCAAGGTACAACCGATATTGAGCTGCGCTTCTCTATTACAGGTCATGGCCATGACCAGGGAACGTTCCCCGATGTGGAGGGCTATCAGACGATAAATGCTGCGGAGTTCGACGAGAACTACTATACGATATATATAGATGGTATCAAGCAGTCGCACGAGGGACATATCTTCTACTCGAATGCCGACAACTACCTCCAGTATGGCACCTATTCATACGATCGTGCTAATTGGGCTCCGGGCAACCCGGCGAATACCCACTTCTGGAGTATTAAGCAGGATAAAGATGCCCAGGAGCTGACTATTGATATCGACCTGCGTCGCTTTGAGTCACAGTTTACGAAGCCCTCGGATAGTGATGGCGTGGCGCGCTATGTTGTGCATGGCGACCTCTTCTTCTATAATCATTCTAAATAACAATAAATATGAAACGACTATTTACACTTCTTTTATCGGCCGCACTATTTATGCTTGCTTGTGAGCCTGTTACTTACGAGGGTAATGACAACCAGACCCCACCCTCTACGGAGCAGCCCGGTGATGAGCCTAATAATCCTGGTGAGCCCTCACAGCCCGATAGCCCTTCGGAGCCGGATGACCCCTCACAGCCTGATAACCCTTCGAAGCCAGATGACCCTAATACGATTACCAGTCGAGATGAGCTGCCCATAGCGCTTCCCGAGGATAAGGAGCCTGCCAATACGAAGTTCAACCACCGCGCACTTATCGTGGACCATACGGGCGTGGGTTGTAGTAACTGCCCGCGTGTGATGGATGGATTGCTTCTTTTGGCAGATTCAGAGTGGGGTAGCCACTACCATGAGGTGGGTTGCCATGCCGGTAAGTTTGCCCCTGCGGATGAGGATAATGCCTACTCGGATGATGCGACAACGCTAAACCGCTACTACAAGGTGTCATCATACCCCAATATACAGATTAACTTCCACTATGGCAATGGTAATATCAATGGCGGTAGTGCCTTTGTTATGGGTAATGGCGACCATCTGGCGAAGATTATCAAGAAGAATGGTGCTGATGCGGGTATCACCGCCTCGGCGATATGTCTGCCTACGGAGGTGAAGCTCGCTATAGGTGTTAAGGCAGCCGTGACACAGGAGTATAAGGTTACGGCGTGGCTCCTCGAGAATAATATCTCAAACCCCTATCAGGTGGGAGCCTCGCAGCCTCATCATATTGTAAGTAACCATGCTCTTCGCAAGATTGCCGGTATCTTCAGCGCGAGCGACATCTCGGGCGAGAGCATGGGCGTTATTGAGGCCGGCAAGGAGGGTTACTACACCTTCAATATTCCGTATAAGAGCTCATGGGTGGTTTCTAACATGGAGATACTTGTCATTGTCAGTGCGCCAAATGGCTCTCGTAAGTTTGAGGTGGTAAATACTGCGCTCTGCCCTGTGATAGGTGGTGTGGAGTATGAATATTTAAAGTAGTTTTCTTGGGTGTCTGTATAATTTTATTATACACGATACGTTATATTACAAACATAAATATAAAAATATGACAAACTACTCTACAACGCGCTATGTCGATGAGTCGGCTATAGCAACGCTCTTTAAGAGTACCTATATGCAGATGGCTGCCGCCCTCACGGTTACTGGTCTTGTGGCCTACTTCCTCGCCTCGTCAAGCGCCTACCTTGAGATGCTTGCTACCAATCCCTCGATATTGTGGATAGCACTCTTCGCGGAGCTGGGTGTGGTTATATGGCTCTCGGCACGAGTGATGTCGATGTCGATGCCCATGGCTACGCTGCTCTTCATCCTCTACTCGGTGCTTAATGGCGTGACGCTATCAACCATCTTCCTTATCTATACAGCGGGCTCTATCGCTACGACCTTCTTTGTTACGGCGGGCATGTTCTTTGTGATGAGCCTTGTGGGTTATGTAACGCGCATGAATCTCTCTAAGCTGGGTAGTGTTCTGATGATGCTTCTCGTGGGCCTTATCATCGCTACGGTGGTCAACATCTTCCTCGGCTCGGAGATGCTTTACTGGGTTATTAGCTACGCCGGCGTGGTTATCTTCGTAGGACTTACGGCCTATGACACACAGAAGCTTAAGCACCTCTATTTAGAGTATGGTGCTGCAGATGATATGGGGCATAAGCTCGCCCTATTTGGAGCCCTAACCCTCTATCTCGACTTTGTGAACTTATTCCTGATGTTGTTGCGTTTGATTGGCGACCGCAGGTAATTTGTTGTGATAAGGCAGCATCTGCGGCCTTTCAATCAACGCCACCAATGGGACGTACATCAAGTACTACC
>JAZNFC010000047.1:0-11867 GCA_045588935.1 Alistipes sp.
AAGATGCGTATGCACTACATCAAGATTTTGCCCGGAGATAAGGTAAAAGTTGAAATGACGCCTTATGATTTGAGTAAGGGTCGAATATCTTTTAGGTACAAATAATTAAGAATGCTTCAATTATGAAAGTAAGAGCATCAATTAAGAAGAGAAGCGAGGATTGCAAGATTGTACGTCGCAAGGGTAAGCTCTACGTGATTTGCAAGAAGAATCCTAAGTTTAAAATGCGCCAGGGATAATTTTTAGTTTTAACGAAATTAAGAAAAAGGAAAATTTATGGCACGTATAGTAGGTGTTGATTTACCAAAAAATAAGCGCGGAGAGATTGGTTTGACCTATATCTATGGTATTGGTCGTTCTACAGCGCAGAAGATCCTCGATACCGTAGGTGTAAGCCGCGATATCAAGGTTCAGGATTGGACCGACGAGCAGGTCGGCGCTATTCGTGGCGCCATTGCCGATATGGGCATCAAGGTTGAGGGCGAGTGCCGCTCAGTCGTACAGCTCAATATTAAGCGATTGATGGATATCGGTTGCTACCGTGGTATCCGTCACCGTTTGGGTCTTCCCGTTCGTGGTCAGAGCACAAAGAACAATGCTCGTACACGTAAGGGTAAGAAGAAGACTGTAGCAAACAAGAAAAAGGCAACTAAGTAATATTAGAGAGTTATGGCAAAGAAAACTGGAACAGTTAAGAAGAAGGTTGTTAAGGTTTCGGCACAGGGTATGGCTTTCGTACACTCGACCTTCAACAACGTTATCGTAACCATCACCAACGAGGTTGGTGAGGTCATCAGCTGGTCATCTGCCGGTAAGATGGGCTTCCGTGGTTCGAAGAAGAACACTCCCTATGCAGCACAGACAGCCGCAGCTGACTGCGCGAAGGTTGCTTACGATATGGGTTTGCGCAAGGTTAAGGTTTATGTTAAGGGTCCCGGTCAGGGTCGTGAGTCTGCCGTTCGTACCATCCATGGTGCTGGTATCGAGGTTATGGAGATTATCGACGTTACTCCGCTGCCCCACAATGGCTGCCGTGCTCCTAACCGTCGTCGCGTATAATTCTTGCGCGAGGTTAACAGCATAGCAGAAGGAATAAACACTTAATTAAAGAAAAACAAAAAAAGATTATGGCAAGATATATAGGACCAAAGTCGAAGATTGCCCGTCGTTTTGGCGAGGCTATTTACGGTGCTGACAAAGTTCTTGAGAAGCGTAACTTCCCTCCCGGACAGCACGGTCTTGCTCGCAAGCGTAAGAAGAATTCGGAGTATGGCGAGCAGCTTTCAGAGAAGCAGAAGGCAAAGTATACATACGGTATCTTGGAGAAGCAGTTTGCTCGTACTTATGAGGCTGCTGCTCGTATGGGTGGTATCACAGGTGAGAACTTGTTGAAGCTTTTGGAGTGCCGTTTGGATAACGTTGTTTATCGTTTGGGTATTGCTCCTACACGTGCTGCTGCGCGTCAGCTCGTATCACACCGTCACATCTGCGTTAATGGCAATGTAGTAAACATTCCCTCATACGCATTGAAGGCAGGTGATGTTGTTTCTGTACGCGAGAAGTCGAAGACCTTGGAGGTTATCACCGAGTCGTTGTCGGGTGCGTCACGTAGCCGCTACGCATGGTTGGAGTGGGATGGTGCCACAATGAGTGGTAAGTATCTCCAGACCCCCGAGCGTGAGGAGATTCCCGAGAACATCAAGGAGCAGCTTATCGTCGAGTTGTACTCTAAGTAGTAATTTACAAACAAATTCAATATTATGGCAATATTAGCATTCCAAAAACCTGAAAAGGTCATCATGTTGGAGTCAACTTCATCGTTCGGCAAGTTTGAGTTCCGTCCGTTGGAGCCTGGCTATGGCATGACTGTCGGAAACGCTTTGCGCCGTGTGTTGCTCTCGTCGTTGGAGGGCTATGCTATCACGACCGTGAAGGTTGCCGGCGTGAACAATGAGTTCGCCGCCGTTCCCGGTGTGATGGAGGGTATGATCGAGATTATTTTGAATCTCAAGCAGGTACGTTTCATCCGCACAGTAGATAACGAGGAGGCCGAGAAGGTCTCAATCAATGTTGCGGGAGTAACCGAGCTTACAGCAGGATACATCTCGAACTATCTCTCGTTCTTCAAGGTTTTGAATCCCGAGTTGGTGATTTGCCATTTGGCACCCGGCACGAAGATGCAGCTGACTATTACCATTGGTAAGGGTCGCGGTTATGTGCCCGCGGAGGAGAATGAGGGTATCGAGAAGGATGTCGATACACTCGCCATTGACTCTATCTTCACGCCTATCAAGAACGTCAAGTACTCTATCGAGGACTACCGTGTCGAGCAGAAGACCGACTACGAGAAGTTGAATTTGGAGATTACTACCGACGGCTCAATTCATCCGAAGGATGCGTTGAAGGAGGCTGCCAAGATTCTTATTCAGCACTTTATGTTGTTCTCTGACGAGAAGATTACGGTTGACGAGGAGGAGACACAGGGTGTTGAGGAGTTCGATGAGAGCGTTTTGCATATGCGTCAGTTGCTTAAGACGAAGCTTGCCGAACAGGATTTGAGTGTACGTGCTCTTAACTGCTTGAAGGCCGCTGATGTTGATACCGTGGGTGACCTTGTAAAGCTCCATCGCAACGAGTTGCTTAAGTTCCGTAACTTCGGTAAGAAGTCACTGACTGAGCTTGACGAGTTGTTGGCGAATCTGAACCTCAAATTCGGTATGGACGTATCTATCTACAAACTTGATAAAGATTAATTATGAGACACAATAAGAATTTCAATCACCTTGGCAGACAGGCAGGCCACCGCAAGGCTATGCTTTCGAATATGGCGACATCGCTCATTCTGCACAAGCGTATTCAGACGACTATTGCAAAGGCCAAGGCCGTGCAGAAGTTCATCGAGCCTCTTGTAACAAAGTCAAAGGAGGATACTACTCACTCACGTCGTGTAGTCTTCTCTTACTTGAAGCAGAAGGAGGCTGTTACAGAGTTGTTCCGTACTATTGCTCCCAAGATTATGGAGCGTCCCGGCGGTTACACTCGTATCCTTAAGACAGGTTTCCGTTTGGGTGACGGTGCCGATATGTGTATCATCGAGTTCGTTGACTTCAACGAGACTTACACATTTGGCCGTGAGGCTGCAGCTCCTGCTGCCGAGGCAAAGCCCAAGACTCGTCGTTCACGTAGCAAGAAGACTACAGATGCTGCCGAGGATGCTACAGTAGTAGCAGAGAAGAAGCCTGCAAAGAACGCTGCTGCTCCCAAGGCTGCCGCCAAGGCTTCAGCTGCCAAGGGCGCGAAGAAGACTAACGTGGGTAAGAAGATGTAATTTTGCTCTTCGATTTTATAGGGCATCTTCGCTCTATCCCAAACAAAATATCGTGGGATGTACGTTTGGTACTATCCCACGATATTTTTTATTGCAATAGAACAAATATGCCCCTCTAAAAGTCAAAGATAGGTTGTTGAGATAGCGGTGCTTTTTCATGTCAAAAGCCACTACTGCATCACTCTGACAAGACAACTTGCCGTGATAGCGGTGTATCTTTGCCCTATCGTCTTAAATGCCAGGCGGCAGGTAGTACGCAATTCTCTGTGACTATTGTATGATAATTTTGTGGTTTAAGGAAAATTTCATATCTTTGGCACGATGTGTTTCAACAAACCATAAAATTATAATATGAAAAAGTTTTATCTTATTGCGCTTGCTGCGCTTCTATCGTTTGCTGTAGCTTGTGATAACTCTCAAGAGAATGTCGTTAATGACGTTTACAACCTTGAACTTACATCCGATAATATGGTTCTCGTCCCTGCTACGGGTGGTCAGTATGCCATTACCTATACGCTTGATGCCAAGAATGGTGCTGAGGTAAGTGTGGCCACACCCGACAGAGATATGGTAACAGCTATAGACACCTCGGCGGATGGCTTGGTAACCATTACTATCTCTGCGAATAATTCGGACGAAGGTCGTCAGTGCCCCGTGACCGTAAGTTATCTTAAGGATAGCTTCACCGTTATATTCAAGCAAAGTGGTAAAGGCGATGCACCTATTGTTGTTGATGCAAACACCTTTATTGGCTTGTACTATGCCGAGCGCACTGTCGAGGGCTTGGGACACTATTGGATTATCCTCTCGGATGATGGTTTTGATGCCGAGGGTAATGTTGTCGCGGGAGGTGAGTTCTTCCGTTTCGATATTCTTGGTCCTTTGGCCGAGGATGTGGAGAATATTCGTATTCCTGATGGTACCTATACCTTCGATGCAGCAAACACGTTCAAGGAGTACTCTATCTTAAACCTCTCGAATAGCGACTATATGTATGTTGATGAGAATAAGGAGGGCTGGACAATGCCTTTTGTTGATGCTACGCTTGTTGTCGAGGGCAATAGGTTTAGGCTTGATGCCAAGGTCAATTACACACAGACTGGTATAACGATTAATTATATTGTAAACTTCGAGGGTGATTATAAGGTCGAGTATAAGCCTTTGTCGGAGTCATTGTCGAATCTTACGTCCGATGTTGAGATTGACCTGTCGAACTGTACGGGTAAGTATATGTGTTATGGCGATAATTGGAAGTGTGGCTTCTGTAATTGGTATTTTACCTTTGAGTGTAATGATGGATGGGATCAGGGTGTATATCTTGCCCTTGAACTCTTGACCGACGATAAGCTTGATGGCGCATCTGGCTTTGTCGGCCATTATACGGCCGGAGGTGTTGATGCCGATGATAAGACCTTGCCCCTTTTTGGCTCGTACAAGTTCGTGTCGGGCCATCGCATCCCGAATAGCACACAGATGATGGGCTCATTGTATCAGCGCTATGTTAGTGGTAAGGGCGTTGATCAGGCACCGTTGTATGGTGGCGAGATTGAGATTACGAAGAACGCCGATGACACATATACTATTGTAATCAATGCTACGGATGATGCTACACCGGCGCATAATATTACCTTGAACTGGACGGGTAAGCTCTCACAGATGTAGTCGCAGAATATGCCTCATATAGACAACCTATGAATAAGATGTGGGTGACTAATTTACCTTTAGTCACCCACAATTTTTTGTTAATTGCCTAAAAATTTTGTAATATAGAGAAAAAGATGTATTTTTGTATAATGGAAAATGTTCTTATGCTTACCCGCTGTCTGGCGGTGGCGCAGAACGTATTTCAAATGTGAGTATAGACATAAAAATTATAGATAAATATTAACTAAATCAGACAAACTACTATGAAAAAGATGAAGTGGATGTTGTCGCTCATTATGCTCTTTGCGTTAGCTTTTACGGCGTGTGAGAATGGTGGCGATGATGTAAACAACCAGAATCAGAATTCGGGTGATGACGCACCATTCACAATCGAGGTTTTTGAGATTGGTCGTACAAACATTGTTTATAATGTTTTGCCCGAGGATGAGAGTAAGAGCTACATCACTGTTGTGATGAAGGCCAGGGAAGTGGAGGGTTATATTCAGGATGCCTTCCTTATTAACGATATTGTTGATAAGGCGGTTATTGAGGCTGGTAATAAGGGCCTTACCAAGGCTGAGTTCTTGGAGTCTGTAACCAATAGTGGCGAGCAGCTCAACATTGAGAAGAGTGGACTTATTCCCGCTACGGATTATTATGTAGTACTCTTCGAGGTTGACCCGACGAAGGAGTATAAGCCCGGGGATAAGGCTGTGAAGGAGAAGTTTACAACCGAGAGCATTGATACGGTAGATGTTGACTTCGAGGTAGATAGTGATATTAACGGAAACAACCTTGATATCACCATCACTCCTTCAGTAGAGGATGCCGCATGGCACCTTATCCTTATGCCTACATCGGAGTACACCAAGTACACCTATGTCGAGGGTGACTATGCCTATACCGACTATCAGCTCTTCTCGGACTATATGGCCATGGAGGTCGAGCGTTATGCACAGGCTGGTTTCAATAGTGCGCAGATAGCCTACTACTTCCCCACGGGTGAGTTTACATATCAGGCATATGGTCTTACGCCCAATGCCAGCTACACATACCTTATTGCGGGTGTTATCCTTGAGGATGGTGTTTACTACTGCAATACAGAGGTTAAAACAGGTAAGTTCGAGACCGGAGAGTCAACTCTTGCGCTTCAGGTCTCTGTGACGGCCGTAACATCGAACCGTGCAGCTATACGTATTACCCCCTCGAATAATAATGATACCTATGCATGGTTGATTGCCGAGTATGATGGTACATCTACTGCCGAGGAGATTATGAATGATATTATAAAGGAGTATGGTTCGGCCTTTGATTCTGGCTATATGCTCTACACCGGCATCCAGGACTATACCGGAGGTATTGGTAGTCCCTATAAGTATCGTCTTGATGCCCCTGACACGGAGTACTTCTGTATAGTATTCGGTTATGCCGGAGGTCAGGCTACTACGGAGCCCGTTATGGAGGTCTTTAAGACCTTGCCTGCGACGCCTGCCGCTGAGGTGGTGTTTACGATGACAGGAGCCAATCCTACGCCTTACGGCTTCAATGTTTCGGTAACATCGAGCGATGAGGCTGTTTACTACGAGGCCGGTGTCTATGTGAAGTCGGATGATCCAGATTTGCAGTTTGATATGGAGAAGAATGCCAAGGAGCTTGAGGATTACATCTTGGACATTAAGAGTGATGAGATGTATGCACACCTTACTATACCACAGATTATTGCAGCATTATCGCAAAATCTGCTTAGTCGTGGCGACGTAACATTACCCATAGCCGGTGCAATGATTCTTCCCGAAACTACATATAATGGTTACCTCCACGCTATTGATCAGCAGACGGGCAAGGTTGCCAAGACACATATCTTCGAGAATCTGGTAACAACTAAAGAGTTGGGTGCAGTGCAGCCTGCCGTTGAGGTCTTGGGTTACTTCTCTGGTGATGATGAGAATGGACAGATTTGGAAGGATCCTAATTCAACCAAGGGCGTTGCAATTACCGTTGTTAAGTACTCTAATTTCGATGGTGCACGTTCGCTCTTCACGACGATGGTTGCAGATGATAAGACCAATGTGAATAATGTTTCGGATGCCGAGTTGTGGGGAGATACGCTTGATTCATGGACTCACTGCAAGGTTAAGTCGCCTTATACCTTCTATATCACCGAGTGGAATAAGACGATGACGGCTCTTGTCTATGCCGTAGATTCTGCAACGGCAACACCCGGAGCTCTTGGTCGTTGCATGACATGTGCTACGCCGGATAATAAGGGTACTTTCGAGGAGCTTCTTGCACTCTACAATGAGGCTAATGCAGCCGAGAAGAGCTACTTGAGCATGCCTGCATCGGTGGTTTACGATGATATGGGCTACTCTGCAAAGAGCCGCTTCTAATCCGCGAGGTCGGCATTGTGATAAATAGAGGCTTATAACGAAGCCCTCAAAAATGAAAATCACCCCCGCCAGATGTACTTCTGACGGGGGTGAAATCGTAAAAATCAGACTTGTTAGACAACCTCTATATTTTTAATATGTGCGTGATAATGGCTGAAGCAGAGGTGCGGTGTGATGGATATTATAAAGCATGAGGCTGAATACAAAGTCTGTTTTGTTATTAAGTTCCTTTTCGTTGCTACGGCTCGGCATAGCAAGCAAGCTCCCTCTGCTCTCGCCTTAATCGCAAAGTTGAGACAAAACTTCGTAATGCCTCTACTTTGCTCTTTCCTCTCCAAACAAAAAGTGAGGGTGACTATTTTACTTTTTAGTCACCCTCACGTTGTGTTGTTTATATCTTCGCGATTTTATTCGTTGAGATATACCTCTACGGTCATGGGCTCCTCGCCGAGAGCTATGCTCTTGCGCTGTAGCTCGCCTGCGGCATTATAGTAGCGAAGCTCATACTCCTGATTTTTGGGTAGGAGCACACTGAAGAAGTCGTTCATGTCGCGTAGCTCACCGGCAGTGAGGCCTCCACCCATCTGCTCTGTGCCCCAAAATACATCGACACCCATAGCTGTGCGGTCATCCGAGTGCTCGGTCTTTCCCGCCTGCTTATATCCTGCTATGCGCAGAAAGGTATGTGTGCCGGCATTGAGGTGTCGTGTGTACTGCTCATAAGCCAGGTCGATATAGTGTTGTGTAACATTCTCTGCGCCGATAAACTTTGGTAGATCCTCAATATCCCAATCCTCGACATCGCCATCTGCCCACACCATAGGAAACCAATCTTCAGCCTCACCAAAGCGTGTGGCGTAGATGGCATAGGTGCGGTCATCCTTCACGGCCTTCGCCGCATCGGGCATAAACCATAGGTGGTCGAGCTTCGAGGGGAAGTAGTACTCCGTTACACGCCACTCTCCATCGAGCCACACCTCTGTCCAGCTGTGGTTGCCGCGGTTGTCGTGCCACGATGCAGTGCCTACGAAGCGCGCGGGAATACCTACTGCACGGTAGGCATCGACCAAAAGTATTGACAATCCTGTGCACGAGGCCATGCCCTGGCGCATAGACTCACGAGGACTCTGGTTTGTCTTCTCGCGCTTGGTGTTGTAATCCACGCCTGTCAGACGCGGTATGTTTGCATTGACGGCACATATCGCCTCATACATTGTCTGGCAGGTATCTACTGCAGGTGCGAAGAGTTCGTAAAGCTCCTTGCGCCATGAGTCACGCACCTCATCCACGACGTAGTAGGGTAGTACGTCACGCATATATACCTCTTCGGGGAGTTCCTTTGTCCATGTGTATTTCTCGCGTACGAGGTTAGCATAAGCCACATTCTCTTTCAGCAACTCGAGGTTCATGCTCTCGCGGTCGAAGTCGGGCATATAGGCAATAAGATATTCCATGTCTCGACGCTCGGTCTCTGGCGTTGCTGCTATAAGAGCTGTCAACTCTTCGTTGCGCGCCGAGTTCTCGAGGGCTGACTTAAGAGCCTTGTCGTAGTCTATGTGCTCATTGCTACAGCATCTGTCACAGGGCCATAGCATAACTATCAATGCTGTGATGCAGCCGGCCAATAGGCATAGTGCCAATTTTGTTCTGTTCTTCATCGTCTTATAAGTTTTAGAATACTCTTTACCTCCTCCTCATCTACCGTGCGCAGTGCATATTCATCCACGGCATCCGTTCCGCCCATCGAGATACGGGGGTTGCGATACTTCATCCTACCTGCCACCATGCACTTTGCGCTGAAGTGTAGCGCATCGACACCCGTTGATGCGAGCTGCAGGGCATTGGCCGAGGTTACACCACTGCCGGCCATAATCTCTATGCGGCCTTGGGCTACGGCTACGGCACGTGCTATGTTCATTATGCCATCGAGTGCCTTGTCGTAGCCTCCCGAAGTGAGTATGCGCTTGCATCCTGCCTCGATGATATCCGCTACGGCCACTTCGTAGTTCTCGGTCATATCCACTGCACGGTGAAATGTCGTCTCCATATCGCCCGCTGCCTCGACTAACTCTCTTGTGCGCTCGATATCAATCTTGCCATCTGCTGTAAGTATGCCGAATACTACACCTGTGGCACCTGCTTGACGCACGTACTCAATGTCGCGTAGCATTGTTTGGAACTCCTCGTCAGAGTAGAGGAAATCTCCACCACGAGGACGTATCATCACGCTGCAATCCAGGCCTTCGATTTTGGCTACGCGCCCAATCGTTGCCATCGATGGTGTCGTGCCACCATCGGCAGGTGAGGCGCAGAGTTCCACGCGATTAACTCCGAGGCGCGCTGCTGTAAGACACGCTTCAACGGAGTATGCACATAATTCTGTCTTCATGCTTATTGGGTTTTATAATTGTTCGCTATCTATGAGCTTGTTGAGCACGGCATATACCGTAAGACCTGCTACGGAGCGTATTCCCGTTTTGTGTACAATGTTCTTGCGGTGCGAGATTACGGTGTGGGGCGATATGTTTAGCTCCGAGGCTATCTCCTTGTTCGTGAGGCCTCGGGCTATAAGAATGAGCACATCGCGCTCACGCTCCGAGAGCTCATGACTATCGTTAGATGTCATCTCCATGGGCGCATCTATCGCTTCGCGAACCGTGCGTAGCAGCTCCTCCTCCTCGGTATATATCGTGACAAGATGCTTTATGTGGCGCAGCGCCGAGCTTGGCATAATGCTCTGCTGTATCGCTACAATGGGAATGTCGAGCTCCATGCCGCTCTCCAATGTCGCACACTCTTCTATGGCTGCAACCACTACGTCGTAACGCTCGCGGGCAATCTGCTGTCGTAGCTCATCTATAGAGACGGCGATGGTGACGCGCCCTATCTCACTGCTGCGCTCGAGGAGTGTGGCCACGCCCGTAGCTATTATTGCTGAACTGTGGAGTATGGCTATATTATATCGTTCCATATCCTATGCTCTATTTAAGATATTGGTTTACCAGTGGTCGTAGGAGATACATCTCGATATTGCTGTGACGACGCAGGTCATCGCGCAACATATATATATCACCCAGCAGCTCGGTGCGTAGTTGTGTGGGTGCCTCCTCGGGCAGGCTCTTAAATACTAACGAGGCGATGTCGTTGGTGCGGTCATCAATATCGGTGTGAAGGTGCTCCAGCGCATCGAGATCGGCGGCAGTATCTGCTGTGGCACGCTCTATGGTTGCAAATATCTCGCGCTCCTCGTGTGTGAAGTGCTCCTCGAGATTTTTGACATAGTCGTCGTAAAATTTGCGTAGTGCTCGTTGTGATAGTGTGTCGCAGTGTGATAGTATCTCTTCGAGGTGCGCCGCAGCATGTGGTAGCATATATCCGGCGTAGTACCTATGCGATGCACGAAGGTAATTTACCACCTCGGGAAGCATCTCTTGTGTCAGCCGCGTGGTGTCGGGACGATACTCTATGTCGCAGTGCATGGCGCAGAGCGTAATAAAAAGCTCGACATTACGACCCTCGCGACGACATGTCTCCTCGATGGTGATATCTCCAAAGGGTAGAGATATACCCAGGCGTGAAAGTATCGAGAGAAGCGTGGGGTGGGCATCCACTATCTCGAAGAGGGTCATCTGTGGATGTAGCGTTGTTGATATATGATATCTATTCATTGATTATTAACCTGTTATTTGTTGCTATATATTCTGTCTGCAATCTATATGCAAAGATACTTATAATAATCCGAAAACACAAATCCCCTTATTATGGGATATTACTATGGCAAAAATCACCAAATATAGCTATTGCGTAGATGGTAAAAACCTCCCATCTTTGCAACATGAAAAAAGCTCGCCATAGCGCGAGGTGTGAAAATGTAAGTCTTTTAGTTTTTATTGGGTATCCCCGCAAGGGGTAAGGAGAGGAGTGAAACGATAGGTTCGCTCCTCTCCCTATTATATATATAATATAGGTATGCTGGGTGATAAATAAAGAACATCAGAAATTTTGAAAAATTTTTAATAAAATATTTGGAGAATAAAAATAAAGCGCTACCTTTGCACCCGCAATCCGACTAACGATAGTTGTTGGATAGTGGCAGAGATAGGTTCTTAAAAGTTTTTGAAAAAAAGTCGCCAAAAATTTGGTGGTTTCAAAAATGTGTTTTATCTTTGCACCCGCTTTCGTCTTTAAAACGACGATAAGCAAAAAGGTTCTTGGAAAAATATTTTTGAAAAAAAGTTACCAAAAAATTTGGTAGTTTCAAAAATAGTTCTTATCTTTGCTCCGCTTTTCCGCTCTAAATTTAGAGCTGGTTAAGAGTGAAAGTTCTGATGAAAATTAGAATATAGTTCTTTGAAGATATTGAGCAGCTAAAGTTTTATCTATCTTCTATGAGATAATTTCAAAACAATACCTTTGAGATTAGAGCTAACGATTAATATTCAAAATTTTTTACAATGGAGAGTTTGATCCTGGCTCAGGATGAACGCTAGCGGCAGGCTTAACAC
>JAZNFC010000048.1:0-8586 GCA_045588935.1 Alistipes sp.
TTAGAAGCTGTTTTGGATTTTATTAAATGAGTTCTGCGTTGCCGCGAGAAGATTGTTTTGGTCTCTTTGAGGCTCTTTTCGGTATCTTTTCATTTGGAATATTTGATAATAGCCCGCTATTACCTGCATATCCCAAATGAAAACCTGCACGAAAATAGCTCTCAATTAGACTCAAAATAAAATCCAAACAGCTTCTTATTAAAATAATTTTCGTATCTTTACCACAAAGATAGCGATAATATGGTAGATATAACCAAAAGATGGGAGAAAATTAGTATTAACTATCGACGATATATTACACATGAGCGTCGGTTATCGGCTAATACTATTGCTGCTTATATGCGTGATTTAGACGAGTTTTCACACTATATAATGCGCAATTATAATGTTGCTCCCGAGGCTGTTGAGCAGGTGATGATTGAGCGATTTATGGCGTGGCTTTACGATAAAGGTCGTAGTGGCTCGTCACAGGCTCGTCGCTTGAGCGGCATCCGTAGCTTCTATAACTACTTACTCCTTGATGATAAGGTTGAGCAGTCGCCTACTGATAATGTAGATGCCCCGAAGGCGGAGCGTCTGTTGCCCGATATGCTTACGCTTGCCGAGATAGATGCCATGTTGGCGACCTTCGATATAAACACGGCACAGGGATGTCGTAACAGTGCTATTGTTGAGGTGCTGTATTCGTGTGGCTTGCGTGTGTCGGAGCTTACGTCGTTACATGTTAATGATCTCTTCTTTGGCGAGGGATATATGCGTATCACGGGTAAGGGCAATAAGCAGCGTCTTGTTCCTGTGGGCTCTGTAGCACGTGATAAGATACAGCTATACATGGAGTTTCGCACTCCGAAACGACGTTCCGAGGCTACGCTCTTTTTGAATAATCGAGGTGAGCCGCTTACGCGCGTTATGGTCTTTAATATCATTCGTCAGGCCACGAGGTTAGCGGGTATAAGCAAGCACATAAGCCCCCATACGCTGCGTCACTCCTATGCTACGCATCTGCTCGAGGGAGGGGCTAATATACGCCATGTGCAGGAGCTGCTTGGGCATGAGAGCATCTCGACGACGGAGGTATATACCCACCTTAATCGTCGCCACTTGCAGCGCGTTGTTGAAGATTCGTTTGTAGATTTAGAGTTGGAGGAGTAGGATTATGAGAAGATATATTTTAATTGTTGCTATGGTGCTCTTTGGCTGTGTGATATCGCATGCCGAGGAGCGTGATTGTTGGGTTGAGTGCCCATGGGGTAGAATCTCGGCTACGTTGTCCGTGCCTGCAGATGGCAGTGATACGGCGGTGCTTATTGTTGCAGGCTCGGGCCCTACCGACCGTAATGGTAACTCGGGCTTAAATCTCAACACCTACTGCTATAAGATGCTTTCGGATGCACTTGTTGAGAGGGGGCTTGCCGTTATGCGCTATGATAAGCGGGCCATAGGCTTAAGCTATGTGGATGCTGCAACCATCCCCCAGCTTGTGTTTACGAACTTTGTGGATGATGCGGCGCGATGTGTGGAGTATCTTCGTAGCGAGGGCTTCAGTCGTATTGTTGTTGCCGGACATAGCGAGGGTGGTGCTATAGCTCTGCACCTTGCTTTGCGAGATGAGGTGCAGGTCGATGATATAGTGCTTCTTTCGGCTGCGGGATATCCTATGGATACGATACTTATGCAACAACTATCGGCACAGTTAGTGCCTCAATATATGGGACTTATGGTTTCGGCAACAAATATTCTGCAACGCATTAAGCGCGGTGATAGCGTTGCCGCGGAGGATATCCCTCGCGAGCTGCTTGCACTCTTTCACCCTACGGTGCAACCCTTCTTGTGCAGCTCTATGGCCTTTGACCCTCGTGAGCTTATGTCGCGCGTGAAGCAGCCTGCGCTGATTATCTCGGGAGGCCGTGATATTCAGGTGTCGGTGGATAATGCCGAGCGTCTGATCGAGGTCGCGGCTCAGGGGTGTCATCGTCACCTCCCGAATATGAGCCATGTGTTGAAGGATGCTCCGACAAGTGACCGTATGGAGCAGCTTATGGGTGTCTATACCAATACACAGCTACCCTTGAGTGAGGGGCTGTGTGATGCGATAGTTGAGTTTATAAACAATAAATAAAATTTCGAGCCTATGTCTTTCCTATCACGACTTTTTGGTGGTAAGCCCACCGCAAAGAGCTACGCTTCGGATGAGCTGCATATTAATGGTAAGCGTTTGAAATTGACCTTCTTTGCCCATGCCTCTTTGGCTATCGAGTATGAGGGTCGCCATATATACCTCGATCCCGTTATGGGTAATGCGGACTATGCGCAGTTACCCAAGGCCGATATGATTCTTGTGTCGCACTCGCATTACGACCACTTCGACATGGCAGCTATCGAGGCGTTGCTGAAGCCCGATACGCGTATTCTGTTGGATAAAACCTCGGCCGAGGTTTTCCATGGTGATTGCTACACGATGCTTCCCGGTGCTACGGCCGAGCCCTTTGACGATATCCGCGTAGAGGCTGTGGCTGCCTATAACACCTCGGAGCATCAGTTGCAGTTCCACCCGAAGGAGAGAGAGGATTGTGGCTATGTCGTTACGTTGGGTGGTGCCGTGCGCATCTATATGTCGGGAGATACGGAGCCTACGGATGAGTTACGTGCAGTGAAGAATATAGATGTGGCTTTTATCTCTGTCAATCAGCCCTATACGATGACTCCCGAGCAGGCCGTGGAGGCCGTGAAAGCTATCTGCCCGAAGATATACTACCCCTATCACTATGGTCAGGTCGAGGAGCCTACCGACGTGGAGGCTTTGGCGAAGATGTTAGAGGGCGTGTGCGATGTCCGCATCAGACCGTTGGCATAGAGAGTTTAGCCTTGAAGAGCTTGGGTATCGCCTGCATGCGGTGCCCATGTTTCTTGTGCTCATACCCTATGTCGTGGGTGTGATTATTGCTGATAACTATACCCTGCCGTGGGTGGCAGTCCTTGCGGCTATGGCAGTGTGTATGCTCGTTGCATGGTTGCTGCGCTCACGGCGTGTGGCATGGCTCTATTGCTGTTGTGCCTTTTTGCTTTTGGGCTATGTGGCTGCGCTGATGCGTACACCACAGAGCAGTCTCCTCTATGATACGGCAGTAGAGATGGAGGTGAGCATTGATAGTGAAGTGGTGTCGCGTGGCGATTATAGTGTTGCCGATGGTACGATCCGTAGGTGGCGCGATGCAGAGACGTGGCATGAGGCAGATGATGATGTTCATTTGTGGCTCAGATGCGACACTCTTCACTATGGAGATGTGGTTACGGCATGCAGTTCGTTGAGGTGGAATATCTCGCGACATGAGGGGTATGACAGGTTGCTGCACCATCGTGGTAAGGTAGGTGCTGTGTCGCTTGCCGGGTATAATATCTTGAGTGTCAGCCATCATGAGCCCCGCACTCTGCATGGTCGTGCCTATGGGAAATTGCGTACCATGCTGCGTGATAGCTGTGCACATGCTACTGTTCAGGCCATGGTCACGGGCTCGCGTGCTATGATGACAGCGGAGTTGCGAGAAGCCTATTCGCGTACGGGATTGTCACATATACTTGCTGTCTCGGGTCTTCATCTCGGCATTGTGATGATGGTTATCATGATGTTGTTTACACCTCTTGTGTTGCTCCGTCACGGACACCGCATGGTCACTGTGATTACGATTGTCGGAGTGTGGCTCTTTGCCGTTTTGAGTGGACTCTCGCCCTCGGTTGTACGTGCTGCGGTGATGCTCACGGTGCTATCTCTCTCGATGCTCGGCGCAGGACATTATAACTCGCTCAATGCCTTGGCCGCTACGGCATTTGCCATGCTTGTCTATCGCCCGTCATACCTCTATGATATCAGCTTTCAGCTCTCCGTTGTGGCTGTTGCAGGTATTGTTGTGTGGGGTGTGCCGTTGATACATCGCCTGTCGATACGTGATGGTGCTCTGCGTTGGCTTGTGGTCACGATAATCATTGGTTTGGTGGCTACGCTGTGGACACTACCTATAGTGTCATATACCTTTGGCAACCTTCCGTTGGCAGGTATTGTGGCGACGCCCTTTATTATGCTTACGGCATATATTATCATTCCATGTGGACTTTTTGCTCTACTCTCTCCCAATGTGCTTGCCATGCCTTTTGTTGTCATTGCTGAATTAGCTGCCGAAGTGCAGAATGGCGTTGTTCTATGGTTTGCGCAGAGGCCGTTGGCGGCGGTGGAGTATAGCCTTACGTGGGGTGGTGTAGTAGGCTGTTATCTGCTCTACGTGATAATAACTCTGACGATATGGAGCGTAAAACGAAAAAAAGTAGTAACTTTGTTCGAGTATGATGAGTATCGACGACTTGACGATATTAAAGAGTGAGCCTGTACGTGAGGCTGTGCGCAACAATCGAGAGCGTAATCCGCTGGATATCGCCCTCGATCGCAGGGTGCCGCATGCACAGCTTGTAGCTACACAGGTGAAGTACTTGCAACGTGCGCGACGCAAGCTCCCGCGCTTGTATGATGCCTGCTGCATCATTCCTCCTCGTGCCTTTGAGCAGTCGTCAAGTGAGGATACGGCGCGATGCAAGGGGCTCTCCGGTAGCCGTGTGCTCGACCTTACATGCGGACTCGGTATAGATACATTGGCCCTTGCCGAGCGCTTTGACCATGTGGTGTCGTTGGAGCGTGACGAGGTGTTGGCCGAGGTTGTGAGATATAACATGCAACTGCTCGGTGTCGATAATGTCGAGGTGGTGACTACCTCCGCCGAGGAGTATGTTGCCGAGTGTCGCGGCCATTTCGATTGGGTTTATGCCGACCCTGATCGTCGCTCGGAGGATGCTCGCAAGATGGTCTGCTTGGAGGATTGTTCGCCCAATATGTTGGAGCTTATGCCTCGCTTGGAGAGTATTGCCGAGCGTGTAGCCATCAAACTCTCCCCGATGTTCGACTGTGAGGAGGCCTTCAGGCTCTTTCCACACTCGGTGGTCGAGGTGGTCTCTATGGGAGGAGAGTGCAAGGAGTTGAATATCTATACCCGGGCGTCGCATCCCGAACTGCGTGTGCAGGTTGTGGGTCAGGGAGAGTGGAGCTACTCGCCCGAGGCTATAGGTTGCAGTGGTGAGCATGTCTCTTTTGAGAGCGTGGCGTGGCGCTATCTCCTTGTGCCCGATGTCGCGGTGCAGAAGGCGCGTGTAGCACCCGAGGCGTTGCGCGGATATGGTACGATGTGGAGTAATAATGGCTTTGCCTTTGCCGAGCGCATACCCGAGGTATCGCTTCCTTGTCGTGTATATGAGATAGAGAGTGTCGAGCGATATCGTCCCAAGGAGTTGAAGCGCAAGTATCGCGGTTGTGGTGTGGAGATTTTGAAACGCGATACACGTCTTGCGGTGGAGGAGGTGCGTAGAGCTATGGGGGCACGTGCCGGCTGTGAGTATCTGTTGGCTGTTACGACCATCGAGGATGATAATTGGATTATGGAGTTGATAAATAAATAGATATGACAGACGTTGTTATTGTTGGCTCGGGTAATGTTGCCGAGGCTTTTGCCTCTGCTGTGGCTCGGTGTGAGGGTTTAAGATTGGCTGGTATCTACGCTCGCAACCGTGAGTGTGGAGCCGAGCTTGCTTTGCGTCTTGGCACGACGTATAGCGATAGAGAGCTTATGCCTGCCGAGGTCTATATTATCGCTGTTAGTGACCGTGCTGTTGAGGAGGTGGCCCATGCGCTTCCGTTTCCGCGTGAGGCTTTGGTGCTGCACACCGCAGGGAGCATACCTATGGAGGCTATTCCCGAGCGTGAGGGTGGTCGAGGTATTATCTACCCGCTGCAGAGCTTCAGCCGAGGTCGTGATGTTGAGTTGAGGGGTGTGCCCCTCTTTATTGAGGCTGACAGTGACGAGCATAGGGTAGAGATAGAGCGCGTAGCTTCGTTGTTGAGCTCGCGCGTGGAGTATGCAGCATCGCATCGACGACGTGTGATACACCTTGCCGGGGTCTTTGTGAACAACTTTGTTAATCATCTATATAGTCTTGGTAGTGAGATACTTGTAGGTGAAGGGTTGGATTTCTCTTTGTTGGAGCCTTTAATTCGCGAGACGGCCGATAAGGCTATCGCCTCGGGGTCGCCGCAGAGTGTGCAGACGGGGCCTGCTGTACGGGGTGATAGTATTGTCACCGCGGCACACATGGAGCTCCTTGCCGAGGATAAGTTAAAGTCAGATATTTATAGAGCAATAACCAAAAGTATATGGGAAACTTCAAAGAGGATATAGCGATGGTCGAGGCCATTGTTCTTGATGTTGATGGTGTGATGACCGATGGAGGAATTATCCCCACGCCTGATGGAGATTTTATACGTCGCTACAATGCCAAGGATGGCTATGCTGTGGCTACTGCAATTCGTGAAGGGTTGAAGATATTTGTTATCTCCGGCGGTCGAGGTCGTATGTTGCAACATAGGTTGGATATGCTTGGTGTCACACGCTCCTATCTCAACTGCATGGATAAGTGTGCCGCTATCGAGGAGATAATCTCGGAGTATGGACTCAATGCCGAGAATATGATATATATGGGCGACGATATCCCCGACTTGGAGTGTATGCGTATGGTGGGTATCCCCGTTTGCCCTTCGGATGCGGCTATGGAGGTTGTTGAGGCCTCGCGCTATGTCTCGGAGTTTACAGGCGGAAATGGTGCTGTGCGCGATATTGTCGAGCAGGTGTTGCGTGCACAAGGACGCTGGGCGATAAATCTCAAGGGCGTGCTGTGCCTACCTTCGCGATAGCCATGCGTTAAGCATTAGGTGTAAATATTTTTGTTTTTTTTAGAAAAAAAGTATATCTTTGCCACAGCGGGGGGGTATATCTTGTTGCATACTCTACTTAAAAGACTTATTATTGCATATTCTACTTAAAAAACTTGTTAATAAATAACACTGCTATGAGAAAGCTTTTCAATTTCTTGGTATGTGCTGTTGTTGTTTTGTTGGCAACGGCATGTAGCTTCGATGACCTTTTTGCTCCCAAGGAGAAGCAGGTGGTTATCAAGGCTTCGTTCGAGGACTACACAACGACCCGTATGTCGCTGGATGGTTATAAGCCCGTATGGGAGATTGGTGACGAGATTGTTATTAATGGTACGGTCTTCACTACGACTACCGCAGGCGAGGAGGCAACCTTTACTACAACGGAAGCTTTCGATGTAGAGTTGGGCTCTGATATCTATGCCGAGTATGGCGATATGACGGTGGCTTACGAGCAGGAGGCTCGTGAGAATAACATGCCCGTAGGCACTCCCGCATATGCAGAAGGCGTATATTCAGAGAATACCGAGCTTTCGTTTAAGAACCCCGCAGCGTTGTTGAAGTTTACTTCACTTGTTACGGGTGACCTTCAGTTCTATAGCGTAGGTGGCGAGAGTCTGTCTGGTCGCTTGTCTGTGAACGGCGAGGATGTTACGGTATCTGACGGTTTTTCTAATGTGTACATTAGGGGTTGTAGGGAGAATCGTGTTTATTACGTTGCTGTTGCGCCCGCAACCTTGAGCGAGGGACTTTGTGTAATGTGTGGCAACCATACGTTGAAGGAGGGTGCCGTAGGTCAGTTGCTTGAGAGTAATAAGATTTATGACCTTGGTGAGCTCGCTTTGCCCGAGGATGTGGAGCCCGTGTTTAATGATTGGGCCGTAGTCGGTACATTTAACAATTGGGAGAATGCTGAGATGGCAGCCTTGGAGGAGAATCTTTATGTGGTGCGAAATCTTACGATGGATGCCTACGACCGATTCAAGATTAGGAGCATCTCTCGTGAATGGGACTTGAACTTTGGTGCTACAGAGTCGGTTTACAATGTATATCCTAACTCATGGATTCCTGCCATGAAGAAGGAGTTCCTTGGTTTTAATGAAGAGGGCGCAGCAATATGGACCGAGGGTGAGCCTAAGGATATAAATGTTGTTGAGGATGGAGTCTATGATATCTATTTCCTCTGCAATGATATAGATTTGGAGTACAAGATTTACGTTGTTGAGAGTGGCACTGCATATACCGATGCTACCGAGCAGACGGAGAATGGCCCTGACCAGGAGGTTGTACCCGTCGAGGATAATTGGTCTGTTGTAGGTACATTCAACGAATGGAATCCGACGAATGGTGTTGAGATGGTTTTTGATGCAGATGAAGATGCCTATGTAGCCAGGGATGTGATATTCGAGGCTACAACAATGAACGAGTTTAAGCTTATTCTGAATAACTCATGGGATGTGTGTATCGGTATCGGCGAGGGTGAGACCCTTGTCTTGGGCGAGTGGATGACTTCATATAACCCCGGTGTTAATATCCCTGTGGATGCCGGTACGTATAATATCTACTTGAGCGCCGATACCTCGCAGTTTAAGGTTGTGGAGTTAGAGAATAATGTTCCTGTTGATCCTAGTTTAGCTTGGGCCGTATCAGGTATCTTCACAAACTGGGAGCCGATATCGATGTCTGCTACTGACGTTGATAACCTCTATGTATTTGCAGGCGCCGAGATAGGTGCATACGAGAGATTCCAAATCGTGAGTAGCGAGGCAACAGTCTTCGGTAGT
>JAZNFC010000049.1:0-41364 GCA_045588935.1 Alistipes sp.
AGAACAGGCCGGTAATGGTAGGGCTGAGTATGGAAAAAACATAATAAAACAGCTGTCATCGTATCTGCAAATAGAATTTGGCGACGGCTTTAGTGAAAGATATTTAAGGGCCTTTCGCAAATTCTACACATTAATGCCTGACTTCCAGATTTGGAAATCGCGATTTCCAAATCTTACGTGGACACATATATACCGAGCATTACGTGTTGATAATAATGTGGCTATTAGATGGTATCTTGAAACAGCATCGCAACAAATGTGGAGCGTGAGAACACTCGATAGAAACATTGCAACACAATATTATGAGAGGCACTTTGATACACCTCAACTGCCAAGTAGTGAAGAGGAGATTGTTAAAACAGAAATAATTAAAAATCCTATAATTGCCGAGTTTCTTGGACTCAAAAATAATAATTTTTCTGAGTCTGATTTGGAAAATGCAATTATTTCGCATCTCCAAGATTTTATAATGGAGCTGGGTAGAGGTTTTGCTTTTATAGGAAGGCAGCAGCTGATTAGAACTGAATCGAATGACTATTATATAGATTTGGTGTTTTATAACGTTGTGCTAAAGTGCTATGTCTTAATTGATTTGAAGATAGGTAAAATCACTCATCAGGATGTTGGGCAGATGGATATGTACGTGCGAATGTACGATGAACTAAAACGCACAGAGGGAGATAATCCTTCAATAGGTATAGTTCTATGTTCTGAAACCGATTCTGATATTGCTAAGTACTCAATTTTAAAAGGCAACGAGCAATTATTTGCAACAAAATACAAACTCTATCTGCCTACGGCAGAACAGTTAACTAAGGAGATAGAACGCCAAAAAGAGATATATACATTGCAGCATAATATATAAGTGTATTTTCGGAGCTTCCTTCTCGGGAGCTCCGATTTTTTTTGAGAGAGAGCAGAGACGACAGAGAGAGCAGAGACCGCAGGGACTGCAGGGACTGCCTCACGCACCCACAGCAGCACCCCCCCCACAGCACCCCCCCCACAGCACGGGTATTAGAAATAATACCCGTGCTGTGATAGGGAAGAATAGGGAGAATAGGGAAGATAGGGAGAATGTGGCAAGAGTGGTGCGCTCTCATCGAGCGCAGCGACCCCATCGCCCCCCATCAAGCGCAGCGCCCCATCGCCCATATAAATAAAGTAGCGAGAGGCAACCTCTCGCTACGTGGACTGGTTCTGGGTAGTTTTGGGTAGTTTTGGGTAATTCTGGGTATTTCTGGGTATTTTGGGGTAATTTCGGGTATTTCTGGGTACTGCGCTTTACCCAGCTCTACCCAGAGCCACCCAGCGCTACCCAGTTTCTACCCAGCGCAGCCCAAGAAAAAAAACGACAAGCAATTTGTTTTGTCCAATAATTTTATATACATTTGTATCAAACAAATTGCTATGATGCAGAGAGGTAAAATAGTAGATAACGGGCACTGGGACTACGAAAGGTTGCTATGCTACAAAAAGGCGAAGATAATATACGACCTAACCTTCCACTTCTGCTCACGTTTCATCGACAAGCGTGACCGCACCCACGACCAGATGATACAAGCAGCTCGCTCAGGAAAGCAAAATATAGTGGAGGGGTATGTGGATAGTGCGACATCGTATGAAGTGGCGCTAAAGCTATACAACATAGCACGAGGTAGCCTCAGAGAGTTATACGAAGATTACAAAGACTACATTGCAACACGTGGCTTGCGACTGTGGGAGGGGAGCTCCACAGAGGTTGTGGCAATGCGTAGGCTCGGCAAAGAGCATGATGACGTAGGGTATTTCCTGGAGCTTGCCAAGCAGCGTGATGATGAGGTGATAGCCAACATGTTATTAGTGCTATTGCGGCAGGAGGATTTGTTGCTGAGCAACTTTATAGAGAGTGAGGCAAAACGCTTTAGTATGGAGGGTGGCTTCAGAGAAAAATTAACACGCATTAGGCTCGAAAAGCGAAACAAATAAAAATTCCGAGGCATTGTCTCGGAATTTTTTTGGACTGGGTGAGTCTGGGTAGTTCTGGGTGGTTCTGGGTAGTTTTGGGTGATTCTGGGTAGTTTTGGGTGATTCTGGGTAATTCTGGGTATTTCTGGGTATTATTGGGTATTTTTGGGTACTGCGCTCTACCCAGTTCTACCCAGCCCTACCCAGTTCTACCCACCGCCTCTTTCCAGAAAAAACAGCAACAACTTGCATTTTCGCATAATTATAACTATATTTGCGGATTGAAGTGATAAACACCGTAGAACAATATAAAAATAATTAAAATAATTCAGACTATGGCAAACAATGTACAGACTCCACAGGACGATTTAATGGTGGAGACTAAGGGTAAGTTGGAGTTGTTCTTCGACAAGAATGGTAACAAGCTCCTCTGGACACTAATCATCGTAGGATTGGCACTCAGCGCTTTCTTCATCTTCAAGAACGTGCGTGACAGCCGCAACCTCGTAAAGGAGCAGGCAGCAAGCGAGGCTGTAGCAGCTGAGCTCAACGACGCAAATAGCGTTGAGGGCTTCGATAAGATTCAGGCCGACTACAAGGGTACTGAGGCAGCAAACAGCGCAGCATTCCTCGCAGCAGCAGCAGCATTGCAGGCGGGCGACATCGAGAAGGCGGAGGCTGAGCTCGCAGCATACACCCCAGCAGAGGGCGCTGCAGGCGAGATGCTTAACGCTAAGGTGTTGGGCCTTAAGGGTGACATCGCAGTAGAGAAGAACGACATGCAGACAGCCGTAGAGCGCTTCGCAGAGGCTGCTGCAGCAAGCAACGACGAGCATACATTTGTAACATACACAAAGAAGCTTGCGTTGGTCTACCAGGCTATGGGTGACGAGGCTAAGGCGCAGCAGTGCTACAAGGATATCGTGGCTAAGTATCCTGCACAGGAGCGTGCAATGGCTAAGTTTATCCGATAACACCCCGCATGGCGCACCATGAACGAGCCCTTTGTTGAGATTACCGAGCTCTCGGCAACGAACATGCGTATAGGCGTAATCATCGTGCGTGACTACGACGACTTCGCTGAGCAACACCTCGCAGAGTTCGTAGACTCGCTAACCTCGATGGGCTGTAAGGCGCAAAACATAGTGATACGCCGTGTGCCATCGCTCCACGACATAATAATAATGTTGCAGTTCTATGCGCAATATACCGATGTCGATGGCGTGGTGGTGTTAGCACCCGAAAACCGTGTGATGGGCGTGCTGTCGCTGATGAATGGCATCGTACATGTGCAGACACACTGGAATATGGTGGTGTCGATAGGTGGCGCTGAGCGTGCCGAAGATGTGGTGACGATGCTATCGATACAGAACGAGATGGAGGCTGAGGCGATGGAGCATGCTAGAGCTGAAAACTTCTCTTAATTCGGTGTTGAATAAAAATTTTCGGGGCTTTCCTTTGGGGAAGCTCCGATTTTTTTGTACCTTTGCCCTTATGGAGGCACGTTATACATACGACAACATCGAGCTTGCCTATACTATTGAGGGCGAGGGAGATACGGCAATTCTACTGCACGGCTGGGGCTGCGACCACAACATCTGGAAAGCAACCTCGGAGCTGCTGCGCAACCATTTTAGGGTGGTGGCAGTAGATTTTGCGGGCTTTGGCTCAAGCGCCGAGCCTCGTGAGGTGTGGGGCGTGGAGGAGTACACCCGCTCGATAGAGGCGCTCGTCGAGTACCTCGGCGTGGAAAAGCCAACGCTCGTAGGACACTCGTTTGGTGGTCGTGTGTCGATACTCTATGCCTCACGCAACAGCGTGGAGCGTATAGTCCTCACCGACGCTGCGGGAGTGAAGCCACGACGCACGCTCTCGTACTACCGTAAGGTATATACCTTCAAACTTATGAAGGCGCTACTCCCAGCACTCATTGGCAAGCAGAAGGCGCAGATGCTCATCGAACAACGTCGAGCAAAGGCGGGCTCGTCGGACTACAACCGTGCAACGCCCATGATGCGTGCAATACTCTCGAAGTGCGTAAACGAGGACCTCTGCCACGTAATGCCCAAAATATCTGCACCCGTGCTACTCTTCTGGGGTGATATGGACACAGCAACACCCCTCGCCGATGCTAAGCGCATGGAGCGCCTGATGCCCGATGCAGGGCTTGTGGTTGCCAAGGGCGCAGGACACTTTGCCATGTTGGAGCAGGCGGAGTTGTGGCAGGCATCGCTTAAGTCGTTTCTTAAAATCTAAGTGAGCAATGAGCACAGCACTATATATTTTTACCCTCGTGTGGCTCGCATATCTCCTGGCTTCGATGCGCTACTCGGTGCAGATGTTCCAGCAGAATAGCTACCGTGTGGAGCGCTACAACCGCTGGCTAAAGCAGACGGGGGAGTGGCACTCACACATGAACATCGCAGCACTCCTCGCAGCGCTATGCTTCGCATTTACATCTCACGCCGTGGCACTCGCCATATTCGGTGTGTGGATGTTGGTGATTGCCGTTGCCGAGATATCAATAAAGTATAAGATACCTATTGTCTATACTATGCGTGTTAAGCGTCTGTTTATCACACGCTTACTCTTTACTTTTGCCGTAGTTGCGTTGGTGCACATCTACGCTGAGGAACTTACCCTCGTGGCGATGATGCTCCTTACGCTCGACTACTGGACAATACTTGCAAACCTCATAAACCGACCTTTGGAGGCGGCCATCACACGCTGGTATTACAACGACGCAAAGCGCATACTACGCTCGATGCCACATCTCAAGGTTATCGGCATCACAGGTAGCTTTGGCAAGACATCCACGAAGAATTTCTTGTATCGTGTGCTATCCGAGAAGTACAATGTGCTGATGACGCCTGGTAACTTCAACACTACGCTTGGCGTTGTGCGCACCGTGCGTGAGCACCTTAAGCCCCACCACGAGGTATTCATAGTCGAGATGGGTGCTAAGCAGCGTGGCGACATCAAGGAGATTTGCGACTTGGTATGCCTCCAGATGGGTATAGTTACCTCTGTGGGCGAGATGCACCTCGAGACATTTGGCTCGGTGGAGAATGTGGCACGCACAAAGTTTGAGCTTATCGAGGCACTGCCCGAGGGTGGCTTTGGCGTGGTGAACGTCGATTCTGAGGCGGCAAGCAGCTACCTAAAAACTTCGGGCATGAATGTAGCGACATACGGCATTGATAACCTCGATGCAGAGTATCGAGCTGTGAATATCAAGTACTTGCCTAATGAGACGCAGTTCGATGTGAGGCGTGGTGAGTCGGTTGATGAGGGCTTTGCTACGCATATCCTCGGTCGTGGTAACATCTTAAATATCCTCGGTGCGTTGGCTATTGCCGAGAGGCTTGGGGTAAATGTTGAGAGCCAGCGTCGTGCTGTGCGCCAGATTGAGCAGATTGAGCACCGCCTAAGCATGCGTCGTAATGGTGGTGTTGTAATCCTTGACGATGCCTACAACTCGAACCCTGCGGGTGCCCGCATGGCGTTGGAGGTGTTGTCGGGCTTTGTGACTACGGGCAAGCGCTATGTGGTGACACCAGGCTTTGTGGAGATGGGTGCAAAGCAGTTTGATAACAATAAGCAGTTTGGCGAGGATATGGCTCTTGCACGCCCCGATAGGGTATTTGTTGTGAACGAGGTAAATCGTAAGGCTATCACCGAGGGCTTGACACGTGGTGGCTATCCTGAGGCTCAGATAAGTTGTGTGGCATCATTTACTGAGGCTATGGCAGAGCTTCAACCACAACTCAAGATGGGCGACGTGGTGCTCTATGAGAATGATCTCCCCGACTCATTTAAATAGTATAGCTTAAAACAAAAAAAACTAAATATAATGAAGATTAACGTAGGTGTAATTTTTGGTGGTCGCTCTGTTGAGAACGAGATTTCGGTAATCACAGCGGCACAGACTATGGCAGCGATGAACGAGGAGAAGTACAACATCGTGCCTATCTACATTTCTAAGGAGGGTCACTGGTACACTGGCGAGAAGCTACGCACCACAGACAATTATCGTGATATGAAGGCGTTGCTTAACTCAGTGACGGAGGTCTATTTCCGCCCTGTGTTTGGCGATAACAACCTCTACAAGGTACGTAAGCCATTGTTTGGTAGCGACGTGGTTACTAAGATTGATGTTATCCTCCCATGTCTTCACGGTACATCGGGCGAGGACGGCTCGTTCCAGGGCCTGGTGGAGATGACAGGTATCCCTTATGCTTGTCCTAATACGCTTGCTTCGGCAAATGGTATGGATAAGATTACTATGAAGATGATTCTTAAGGAGAGTGGCATTCCTGTTGTCGATTACGCTTGGTTCTCAGACAAGGAGTGGTTGTCGGAGCGTGAGGGCTGCATCGAGCGCTCAGAGAGGCTTAACTATCCACTTATCGTGAAGCCTGCAAACCTCGGCTCATCGGTAGGTATCAAGGCTGTGCACAATCGTGAGGAGCTCATAGATGCTGTGGATAACGCCATTAAGTACTCTAAGCGTATCATCGTCGAGCGCCTTGTTGAGAAGCTTAAGGAGATTAACTGCTCAGTTCTTGGCGACTACTACGACTGCGAGGCTTCGGTATGCGAGGCTCCAGTGCGCTCGGGCGAGATTCTTAGCTATGAGGATAAGTATCTCGGTGGTGGCAAGAACAAGCCTTCGGAGGGTATGCACTCTACCGTGCGTGAGATACCTGCACGCCTACCTGAGGATGTTACTGCCTTCATTCGCAAGACCGCTTGCCAGACCTTCCGTGTGTTGGCATGCGACGGCGTATCACGTATCGACTTTATGATTGACGAGGCTACAGGCGATATCTTCGTAAATGAAATCAACACTATCCCTGGCTCGTTATCGTTCTACTTGTGGGAGGCTACAGGTGTTAAGTTCGACGAGCTTGTTGACCGCCTTATTGCCGTTGCCTTTAAGCGTAAGCGTGACTCTGAGTTCAAGACTACCAGCTATTCGGAGAATATTTTCGCTTATCAGGCTAAGCATGGCGCAAAATTTGGCGGTTCAAAGGGTACAAAGTAACCTCTTTAATAACCTAAAACAATGACAGCATTATACAATAATATTATCTTTGGCCCTGTACGCTCACGCCGCTTGGGCCTTTCGCTCGGTGTAAACTTGCTCCCTATCGAGAGCAAGCTATGTAGCTTCGACTGCATCTATTGTGAGTGTGGCTGGAACGACGAGCACCCTGGCAAGCGTAGATTTAATGCTCGTGAGGATGTACGTGCCATGCTCGAAGAGACTCTAAGTCGCATGGTGGCTGAGGGTACACCACCCGATGTAATCACATTTGCGGGTAATGGTGAGCCTACGCTCCACCCCGACTTCGAGAGTATCATCGACGATACTATCGCACTCCGTGATAAGCACTGCCCCCAGGCTAAGGTGTCGGTACTCTCGAATGCTACGCAGATTCACCGAGAGGACGTATGCCGTGCGCTACGCCGTGTCGATAACAACATTCTTAAGCTCGACTCAGCATTCGATGCTACCGTTCAGCTTATGAACAAGCCGCAGGGTAGCTATACCGTAGCACGCCAGGTTGAGATGATGAAAGAGTTCGAGGGCGAGCTTATCGTACAAACGATGTTCCTTCGTGGCGAGTACCTCGGCAAGAAGGTAGATAATACCACTCCTGAGGAGGTCGAGGCGTGGCTAAAGCTCATCGCCGAGATTAAACCTAAGCAGGTTATGGTCTACTCGCTCGACCGTGACACCCCCTGCCAGACTATCACTAAGGTCGAGAAGGAGGAGCTTCGTAAGATTGCCGATAGGGTAGAGGCATTGGGTATTGCAGTATCAGTAGCATAATTTTAAAACTTAAATAGAGATGGAATTTGAAGGTAAAGTATTAGAGATTCTCCCTGCTGTTACTGGCCAGTCGGCACGTGGTACATGGGAGCGTCAGACGGTAGTCTTCGAGCAGCCAAACAAGCAGTATGGCAAGGAGATAGCTGTTACGTTTATGAATAAGGGTCAGGAGGTTGCTTCGTTGCGTGTTGGTGAGCTATATACCGTGTCGTTCGACATCGAGTCGCGCAAATATCAGGACCGCTGGTACACCGACGTTCGTGCATGGCGCATTCAGCCTGTGCAGTCGCAGTCTGTGCCACCAGCCGTGGACATGCCTCCATTTGTTGAGGAGCCACAGCCAGCCTATTCTGTCGGTGCGGGTGTTATCGACGACATGCCTTTCTAAACAAGCAGTAACTGTATATATAGTGGTGGCGTATGGTGCTAACGTTGTAGTTTGCCCATACGCCACCTCTATAATTTATCCGTAGGCCTACTTATCCTCTCGCTTATGTTGTTTGTCGTACTCCTCGATAAGGCTATTGCCGAGGTTTACGGCAGCAGTTTCAATCTTCTTGTAGGTTCCAACAACACCCTTCTCAATGGTTTGATAGCCATTAACAACGCCCGACTCAATGTTTACATACGATTTTACAATCTTCTCTTTAATCTTAGTTGCCATAATTCTACGCTTTTAATATTATAATATAATGTTACCAAATTTCACGGTGCAAAAGTACCGCCTATTTGGGGTAGAATAAAGGGATAGAGTGCTCAATGGTTGGAGTAAAGTTCGCACGTATATTGTAAAATAGTTCTACAGGTTATATCTTTGTGGAATGAAGGGAGTATTGTTCCATAAAATGCGAAATTTACGACAATGACACTATCAAAACTTTTAGAGCAATTTATAGGTCAAAGTAATATCTCTACTTATCTTATCGACGATTACTTTGCTATTATCGATAATCCCAAGTTTGCAATCCTTCCGAACCACCCATATCGCAACCCTTTGGTGGTGGCAGTGTATTGCACATCGGGAGAGGGTAAAGGGCGTGTAAATACCCAAATATACCACTTGCAGCGCCATAGCATGATGATTGTCCTGCCAGGGCAGATAACCGAACTTATAGACCTTAGCCCCGATTTTCAGGCTACCTATATTATTATGTCCGACGAGTTTGTATCGAGCTTGTGCATAGGCAACACCTTTTCGCTTGGCAATATCGTGGCATCATCGCCAAAGGCCCTTTTGCAGGATAGAGCTAAGGATGCCTTCGAGAGCTATCTTTCGATGTGTCGCAACCTAATACCCACAGAGAGTAACCCCAACCGTCTTGAGATTTTGCAGCTTCTCACCAAGGCCTTCTTCCTCGGCTTGGGATACTTCTTGCATGGTACCAAGCAGAGCATAGACACTCGCAATGAGGAGCTTACAACATCTTTTATCAAGCTTGTCGAGGAGAACTATATGGAGCATCGTGAGCTTGGTTTCTATGCTGAAAAACTAAATCTTACGCCTAAACATCTATCACGAGTGGTTAAGCAGACGAGTGGCAAGAGTGCTATGGAGTGGATAGAGAAGCATGTTATACTCGATGCAGTATCGCAACTACTATCGTCAAACATAAGCATCAAGGAGATTGCCTATTGCCTCAATTTCCCGTCGCAATCATGCTTCGGCAAGTACTTTAGTAGGGTAGTCGGGGTCTCGCCTGCAACCTACCGTGAGCAACATATTGTAGGTAAGGTGTTGTGAGCAGTATATAATAAAATAGGAGTTGTTCCTCCGAGAGAACAACTCCTATTTATATTTTTATACTATTTTAGTCGCGTGAGCTACTGCCAAAGATGCGCAACAAGAACAAGAATAGATTGATAAAATCAAGGTATAGCGTCAAGGCACCAAGCAAGGCGAGCTTCTGACCACTCTCCTCATCTGTGCCATACTCATAGAATATCTGCTTTAGCTTCTGTGTATCCCATGCGATAAGGCCTACGAAGATAATTACACCAGCGTATGTTGTAATCCAATAGAGTGTTGTTGATGCTACGAAGATGTTTACTATGGTAGCGATTAATAGACCTATAAGCATCATATACAACACGTTACCAATCTTCGATAGGTCCATCTTTGTTACGTAGCCAATAAGGCTCATGGCGAAGAATGTGCCCGCCGTAACGAAGAATGCTGAGGCGATAGATCCGAGGTCGAAGACAAGGAATATTGTCGAGAATGTAACACCCGTAAGCACCGAGTAGAGGATAAATAGGAGTGTTGCTGAGCCCATCGACATACGCATAACACGAGCCGAGAGGAGCAATACCACGCCAAGTTCAGCGAACATACATATCCACAACAACGATGGATTGGTCATCAGATAGTTGATAAAAGTTGCCGACTGCGATAGGAAGTATGCTGTTAGGCCTGTGAGTGTGAGCGCCGCTGCCATCTGCATATAGAGGCTCTTAAAAAGCGATGAGATCATAACACCCGCTTGTGTCTGTGTTGAAGTGTAGTGTGACATAGACTTTATTATGCTTAATTGTTTTTTACTGTGAACGCCTCAGAGAGGTTATTTATTGTGCTTTTAGCATAAGAGATGTTGGCAATAACTATTCCATGCCAACACCTCTTAGTAGCCCCTCCGAGACTCGAACTCGGATCTAAGGTTTAGGAAACCTTCGTTCTATCCCTTGAACTAAAGGGCCAATGATTAGGCAAAGATAGTAAAAAATAATCATTTGTCACACTTTTTTTATACCAATTTGTATAATACCCTAAATTAAATGTTTGAAGAGTAGTGTAGTGGAAAAATAATGCAACGCATAATTCATACTAAAAGTGGCTTATTGCGCTGATATATAATACAATAGTAATAATTGTGCATTTGTAGATTATACGATAGCATGAGAAAATTGGTTGAAAATTTTTTATACTCAATAAAAAGTCGTATATTTGCCACGTTAAATTTTGATTATCAGACAAACATTATGTTAGAAAGAAATCTAATTAAGCTTTATGAGCAGAGCTTCCGCGAGAATCGTGAGATGGCTGCTCTTACCGATTACTTCAAGGGTGAGTCATTCTCATATTACGAGGTGGCAAAGGAGGTAGCTAAGCTCCACCTTATGTTTAAGGAGATGGGTGTAGAGCGTGGCGACAAGGTTGCACTTATCGGCCGTAATAACACTCGCTGGTGCATCAGCTACATCGCAACAATCACCTATGGTGCAGTAATCGTTCCTATCCTTCAGGATTTCAACCCAACCGACGTTATCAATATCATCAACCACTCTGAGAGCCGCCTCTTGTTCCTCGGCGACAACTTCTGGGACGACATCGAGGGCGACCAGATTCCAACTATTGAGGCTGCAATCTCGCTTACAGACTTCCACGTAATCTATGAGCGTGAGGGTAACAAGTGCACAGAGTACATGAAGAACATGAATGCCAACTACCGTGAGGCATATCCACGTGGCTTCACAAGTGATGATATCAAGTACCCAGAGATTGGTAACGATGAGGTATGTTTGTTGAACTACACATCAGGTACTACAGGCTCATCTAAGGGTGTTATGCTTACTGTGAACAATCTCACAGGTAACGTGACATTTGCGTTGGATATGACAAGCGTTAAGACTGGCGAGCACTACTTCCGCAAGGGTGGTCGTACACTCTCATTCTTGCCTTTGGCACACGCCTACGGTTGTACCTTCGACTTCCTTACACCACTTGCTTGTGGCGCACACGTGACACTCCTTGGCCGTATCCCTTCGCCAAAGATTTTGGTTGAGGCTATGAAGCAGACACGCCCAACGATTGTATGCTCAGTGCCTCTTATTCTTGAGAAGGTATATCGCAAGAGCATTCTTCCAATGCTCGAGAAGGCTCCTATGAGTATAGCAATGCGTATTCCACTTATCAACACTGCTATCTACTCGACAATCCTTTCACGTCTTATGGAGCAGTTTGGTGGTTGCATCGAGATATTCATCGTGGGTGGTGCAGCGCTTAACGCCGAGACTGAGGACTTCCTTCGCAAGATTAAGTTCCCTATCACCGTAGGTTACGGTATGACTGAGTGTGGTCCACTTATCAGCTTCGAGGATCCAGCACTATTTAAGTTAGGCTCATGTGGCCGTGTGTTGCCAGGTAACCTTGAGGCTCGCATCGAGTCGGTAGATCCTAAGAATGTCCCTGGCGAGCTTCTTATCCGTGGTGAGCACGTCATGCGTGGCTACTTCAAGAATCAGACAGCAACAAACGCTGTTCTCGAGGATGGCTGGTTGCACACTGGCGATATGTGTACTATGGACGAGGATGGCACACTCTACATTCGTGGCCGTTGCAAGAATATGATTCTCTCAGGCTCAGGTCAGAATATCTACCCTGAGGAGATTGAGGAGCGTCTAAACAACCTTTACATGGTTGCTGAGTCACTCGTTATCGAGAATGGCGGTAAACTCACAGCTCTTGTTGTACCTGACTACGAGCTTGCAAATGCTGAGGGTGTAGACATGGAGCGTCTTCCTGAGATTATGAACGAGAACCTTCAGCAGCTCAACACTATGGTTGCTTCTTACGAGAAGGTTGCCAACATCGTAGTTCACCGTGAGGAGTTTGTTAAGACACCAAAGCGAAGCATCAAGCGTTATCTCTATACTGCCGAGCGCCTGAATTTGCAGTAATTTCTTGTGATAAGGGGTCATCTTTGACCTATCCCAAAAGGCTGAGCACCCGAGGCTGTACTTCTTGTACTATCCTCGGGTGCTCATTTTTGCGATAAGCCAAATCTAACCCCTTCTGACAAGAAATTCGTGCGCTGATTGAGGTGGGCAGGGGCATAGGATAAATAGGAGCGCTAACGCTTGATGGGTAACGCTTTGCTCGATGGGTAACGCAGAGATAGTGAATTTAATGAATTTAGGGAGTTTAGTGATAATCTTTCCCTAAATTCCCTATCCTCCCTATTCTCCCTATTCTCCCTATTGTCCTTATCCTCCCTATCCTCCCTATTCTCTCTGCTGTCCTTGCTGTCCCTATCGTCCCTATCTCTCTGCTCGCCTTAGGGTGAGTAGCCCTCCCTCAATAGCAACAAAAAAAGGTCTGACCCGAAGATCAGACCCCCTTACTTCCAAAGTGGAAGCGACTATTTAACTGCATTAACGATTGCCTCAAATGCCTTTGGCTCGTTGAGTGCAAGGTCAGCCAAAACCTTACGGTTCAAGGCGATACCCTTAGTATTCATCTTGCCAATAAACTCTGAATAAGTCATACCATACATGCGAACTGCTGCGTTGATACGAACAATCCACAATGAACGATAATTTCTCTTCTTCTCGCGACGGTGTGCATAAGCAAACTGCAAACCCTTCTCGACAGTATTTTTCGCAACTGTCCATACGTTTCCCCTTGAACCAAAGTTACCCTTGGCAAGCTTCAAAACCTTCTTTCTTCTTGCGCGTGACGCAACAGCGTTGACTGAACGTGGCATAAATTAAAAGTTTTTGATAGAGCTGATAGCGGTGTGATTCTGTCACACTCTTTAGGGCTATTGCGCTCCGATTGTTAAAATAAATTTTTTCTTTTTACTACTTCTTGCAAGCCCCACCCCTTAATTACTTAAACGAGCTACGGCTTAATCTTCGGCCCACCCCTTAATTACTTAACGAGCTACGGCTTAATTTTCGGCCCACCCCTTAATTACTTAACGAGCTACGGCTTAATCTTTGGCTGGCCCCTTAATTACTTAACGAGCAACTGCTTGATCTTGGCCTCATCGGCTGCTGAAACGATACCTGAGTAGCAAAGGTTACGCTTACGCTTGTTAGTCTTTTTTGTCAGGATGTGACTGTGATAAGCGTGCTTACGCTTAATCTTACCTGTGCCGGTGAAAGAAAAACGCTTCTTTGCAGCGGCATTTGTTTTCATTTTTGGCATTGTTACAAAAGTTAAATTAGTTAATAATAGCGCGCAAAGTTAAGTAAATATTCTGAAATAGCAAAGCCTCGAAGAGTTTTTTTCTCTACGAGGCTTTATCATATCGACAAATGAGATGCCTACTCAAACTTCAGACGCGCAACGATGGGTAGGTGGTCCGAGAACTTGACATCCTCCTTCGAAAAGTAGTTCACGGTCTTGAGGCCTGCCGAGTGTAAGATATAGTCGATACGCAGCATGCCATACATAGGACGGAAGGTGTAGCCGTAGCCACGGCCACTCTCCACAAAGGCATCCTTTAGGTTCTCACTCAACTCGCCATAGACATACGACATCGGAGTATCGTTAAAGTCGCCACATACGACAATATCGTGGAGCGTATTATCCATAACATAGCGCAGAGTATCGACATGCGAAGCACGTATAGCCGAGTTATTCGCAATACGATCCACGATACTCTTTATGCGACCGCCATCCTGAAGTATTCGGCCACGCTCAATCTCCTCGCTATCGTCGGGAGATATCTGTGTAGTATAGAGGTGGTTATTAAATACACGCAACGTATCGCGCTTATTCACCACGACATCCACCCACTGCGACGTGCCGCGACCACTACCGGCAATCTCACCCTTGGCAATAATCGGATAGCGACTATATATTCTCAATACATAGTTGCCCGACTCGACAACATCCGAGAAGTGGCGAGCCTTATAGCGCGCAGCAAAGAGCGAGTCTATGCGCTCCACGCCATCGGCCGTGCGCGAGAACTCCTGCAAGCAGACGATATCGGGAATATCCACATGCTCCATATAATCCACAATATCGGGGATGGTATATTCACCCTTATCACTATAGAAGCCGCGCACATTGTAGCTCATAAGTGTAAATGAGCCACTCTCCTTCATACCCTCAACCTGACGCGTAATAGCAAGGTTATAGAAGTCCTGAACATGAAAGGCTCCCGGGATGAGCATCAAGGCTGCGATGCCCGCCACTCGCCAATACCGCATAACGAGCCACAGCAGTGTACATATCACCACACCGATATAGAGTATCGGCACAAATATACCAACAATGGTCAGCGAGCCGAAGGTCGTAGGCGACACATAGGGCGTAAGGTAGGCAATAAGCAGTGCAACGCTGAACGATATAGTGAGTGCCAGAAGCACTATGACCATCAGTGTACCGAAGTAGGTTCGCTTTGGTCGCTCCGACTTTGAATCAGCGTAGGTCTTACTCTTGTGTGACATAGTAGTTCAATTTTAAGAGCCCCGCATGGGCAGTAGTTAATAGTGTGTGTGTATTATCCGTTAATAGTAGTAGTTACGCTTGCGGTCGCGGTAACGCCACCACAGGAGTAACAGCCAACCCCAGAACATACCCCCGAGGTGTGCAAAGTGTGCTATATTATCCATCGAGCCCGAAACTCCATATAGAAGCTCGACGAGTCCATATATCATTACAAACCACTTGGCCTTCATGGGTATGGGTGGGAAGATAAGCATAATAACGGCATTAGGATGCAGCATGCCAAAGGCTAACAACAGACCAAAGACTGCTCCCGAGGCACCCACCGTAGGTGTATATAAGTAGCGATAGTAGGCAGGCGAGAACTCCGCAAAGCGAGCGAGGTCTATCTCGGCCATGGCCATCTGCACAAGCGCAGCACCCACACCACATACAAAGTAGTATAGCAGGAAGCGCTTCGTGCCCATCTCCTGCTCCAGCCCGCGACCAAACATCCAGAGTGCAAACATATTGAAGAAGAGGTGCGAGAAGTCGCCATGCATAAACATATAGGAGAGAGGCTGCCACACATGGAAGAAGGGACTGCCCACAGGAAAGAGAGCACAATACTCGTATATCTTCGCAGTATCGAGTAACTGCATAGCACCAAAGGCAACGATATTGGCAATGAGCAGGTTCATCACCGCAGGATACAACACGAAGGCTCTATTTTGTTGATTAAACTCCATCATAATCCACCACTATTTCATAAATTTAGCTTTCAGCTCCTCGGCCGTAAGATGCGTAAGTATAGCCTTACCCGAGGGCGTAAAGCTCGGATTGGGACACTTCTCAAGACGCTTAAGCAGTGCCGCAGCCTCGGCTGTAGTCACCGTGCGACTATATACACGGCTACCACGTCGAGCCATAATCTCAGCCATGCGACTGCGCTCCATATCTATCGGCAGCATGCCATCCTCGATGCCATGCAACAACTCATACAGTAGCTCATCGAGAGGCACCGAGATATCTATCAGCGCAGGACGTCCCTCAACACTTATAGCTCCCAAGCCTCGATACTTAATATCGAAACCCAAAGCGGCAAACTCCGTGGCATGCTCCTCCAAGAGCTCGTATTCATCATTCGACAGCTGCATCTCCTCACTAAAAAGCATCGCCTGCGAGGGTGCTGCACCGGCACATATCGAGTGTACGATATCCTCATACAACAGACGCTCCTCGGCACGCGCCAAATGCACAAGAAGTATATGGCCGCCAACCACTGAAAGCGCATAGCCTCCAGGCAGCGAGATAACCTCGCCAAAGGTTAGCTCCGCAGCGTTCTCCTTCACCTCGGGAGTGCAGATATCGAAGAGCTCGCCACCATCCTCCTCCGCCTCGTCGATATACTCTATCACCGAGCCCATAGGCGCCGCCACAACATCATACTCCTCATCAGCATCGGGAGCATAACGCTCCACACCACGACGGGGCGCAGGCTCTGCATCATACGGAACATCAAAACCCGTAAAGGGTACATCAGGCATAGGTGCCGTAGGGTCGATATACTCACTGCTAAATGGGTTATACGACTCATTTGTTGCGGTGCGAGGCTCGCTGTATATGCAGCGATTACCGCCACTGCCAAGCACAGGTATATCTATCGGGGCATCCTGGCTGAAGTCCAACATAGGCACAGCACCCATCTTGGCCAAGGCTTCACGCACAGCGGCTTGCAATATCTCGAGAATGACATCCATGTCGGCAAACTTCACCGTCGTCTTCTGCGGATGCACATTGACATCGACACGCTCGGGGTCCACCGTTATATATATAAAGTATGATGGCTGCGTACCCTCTGGTATCAGCTTATCGTAACACTTGAGTATTGTGCGCTGCATCGACTGCGAGTAGAAGTAGCGGCCATTGACAAAGAGATACTGCTCGTTGTTACGACGTTTAGCCGCCTGTGGACGTCCCACATAACCCTCGATACGCACCACCGAGGTGTCAACCTCAACATCAAGAAGATTGCTCTTTATATGCTTACCCACGACATCAACGATACGACCGCGACGTGACGTTGGCATGAGCGTATAAAGCGTCACATCATTCTGCAAAAGCTCGAAGGCGACATCGGGGTTACACAACGCCACGCGCATAAACTCCTGCTTAATCTGCGACTGCAGGCGCGAGTTATCGCCATCGATAAACTTACGACGCGAAGGCACATTATAGAAGAGGTTGCGCACGGTAAACTGCGCACCACGATCACAGACAATGGGCTCTTGGTGCTGATAGTCGCCCCCCGAAATTGTCGTGAGCGTACCCAACTCATCCTCCTCGCGACGTGTACGAAGCTCCACCTCGGCAACGGCAGCTATCGAAGCCAGCGCCTCACCGCGGAAGCCAAACGTATGAAGAGCATAGACATCCTCGATAGATTGTATCTTCGAGGTGGCATGACGGTCAAAGGCCATACGTGCATCTATAGCCGACATGCCCGAGCCATCATCGACAATCTGTATCATATCCTTACCGCCATTGCGATAATTGACCTTCACACAACGAGCTCCCGCATCCAAGGAGTTCTCCATCATCTCCTTGACCACGTTAGAGGGGGCATTCACCACCTCACCTGCAGCTATCTGATTAGCTACAATCTCGGGTAATAGTTTTATACGGTTACTCATATTCTATCTTTACTCTTTGAGTTACTTCACGCGCGTGCCATCCACAATCTCGACATCGTCATCATAGATGTTTATTGTGGGATTTTGGCGATTCCACTCCTCAATCTCGTTTATACTCTCGGGCGTAAGACTCTCAAACTCTCTAAAGTCGATATCGCCATGCTGCTCATAAAGCACAACACGTGGCACGGCTGTCGTGTCGGCATCCATAACCGCCTCCCTCTGTTGCTGCATCACCTTCTCCTCGTTGGCACGCTCCACGAAGCGCATAAAACGTGGATAGAAGTATAAGATGGCTACTATGAGCACTATAGCCATAAGCACCACACCGCGCAGACGCTCAGAAGATGCTGCGCGTCCCTCATCAAACGAAGCATCGCGCGCCTCACGCTGTGTACGTATATACTTACCGGGCACATACTCCTCGTTGTCATCGGCCGAGGAGGTGCCATGCAACTCCCTGCGACGACGCTCCCTCTCCTCCTTCACAGGGTCGTAGTAGCGTGGCGTATAGTTAAACTGTCGCGGTTTACTCTTATGTGGTCTAAAGAATGACATCGCCCTCTATATTATCCTCTAAAGAAAGACTTCATGCGCTCCAGGATATTCTGGTTCTCGACACTTGCAGCACGCTTGAAGTGTGGCTGCTCGGCAAGCTCCTCCACAATCTTGCGCTCCTCCTTTGTAAGCTCATCAGGGATAGTAACATCCACAATCACCGTGATATCGCCACGGCCATAGCCATTGACATCGGGCAGACCCTTACCGCGTAGGCGCAACACCTTGCCGGCATGTGTTCCCGGCGCAATCTTTATGCGCACACGACCATCCACCGTAGGTATTTCGGCCTCGCCACCAAGGATGGCTGTCGTAACCGTGATATTTAGGCTGTGCACCAAGTCATTACCATCACGCACGAGCTCGGGGTTGTGCTCCTCCTCGATAACCACGATAAGATCGCCATTAACACCACCCTGACGTGCCGCATTGCCGCGGCCACGCACCGTGAGAGCCATGCCCTCGGCAACACCGGCAGGGATATTTACCTCGACAACCTCCTGTCCGCGCTCTACACCCTCGCCATGACACTTGTCACACTTCTCCTTAATGGTCTTACCCGAGCCTCCGCATGTGGGGCAGACGCTCTGTGTCTGCATACGTCCAAAGAAGGAGTTCTGCACCGTGATGACATATCCCGAGCCGCCACACTGTGAGCAGGTCTCATATGCCGAGCTATTCTTGGCTCCCGAACCACCGCACTTATCACAGGCCACCGTCTTGTTTATCTTGAGCTTCTTGGTTACACCCTCGGCAATCTCCTTCAGCGTGAGGCGCACCGTAACACGTATATCGCTACCGCGATTTACATGCTGGCTGCGGCCACGACTACGACCACCGCCAAAGCCGCCAAAGGCTCCACCGAAGATACCGCCAAACTGCCCAATTATATCCTCCATAGAGAAGCCGCCACTGCTGAAGCCTCCAAAGCCACCGGCTCCGCCGGCTCCATTCATGCCGGCATGACCAAAGCGGTCATAACGCGCGCGCTTATCCTCATTCGACAACACGTCGTAAGCCTCGGCAGCCTCCTTGAACTTCTCCTCGGCCTCCTTATCCCCCGGATTCTTATCGGGGTGATATTTAATAGCAGCCTTACGGTAGGCCTTCTTTATCGTTTCGGCATCGGCATTACGTTCAACGCCCAACACCTCATAGTAATCTCTCTTTTCAGCCATAGCCATCTATACAGCTTATTCACCAACAACAACCTTCGCATAGCGCAACACACGCTCTCCGAGCTTATAGCCACGCTGCACACAGTCGATAACCAAACCTCGCTTATCCTCGCCCGCAGCAAAACGTGCCACAGCCTCCTGCTCCTCCTCATTGAAGGGCTGACCTACGCACTCTATAGCCACGATGCCGGCACTCTGCAAGACGCTCTCGAACTTCTTCATCACAAGCTCCTCGCCCTGACGCAACGAGGCTATATCCTCACTCTTGTGCGATGCAGCCACAGCGCGCTCCATATCATCCATAATTGGAAGTATAGCCTTCCAAGCACCTTCACAGCCACGCTCCACAAGCTCCATCTTCTCCTTCACGGTACGCTTGCGGAAGTTATCAAACTCGGCCTGAAGACGAAGATACTTATCTCGCCATGCGGCAATCTGCTCCTCAAGTGTAGGCTCTGACACATTGTCATCAGCAGCAGCCTCGGCTGACATATTGTCAGCAGCAGCCTCCTGCGCCTCGGCAGTCTGCCTCTCGACAGCATCCGGCTCCTTGTTTATATCGTGCTCTTTATCAACTGTTTGCTTTTTCATAATATATCATTTTTTATTATCTTCTTAACCTATTGCGCAAATTATATGCCTAACATAAATATCGTTGGTCGCTTCTCGATATTTGGCACACCGGTCATCTGCCACTCCTTAATCGTGAGCGTACGTATGAGCTCCTTCTCGCCCGTGATATCACATGCCACCGTAAGGCGTAGCCCGGGTGAGAGCACCTTAACCATCGCCTCAAAGAGCTTGACATTACGATAGGGAGCCTCGATGAAGAGTTGCGATTGTCGCTCCTGCTGTACACGACGCTCCAGCTCCTTCAATCGGCGACCTCGCTCGGGCTCCTTCACGGGTATATATCCCACGAAGGCAAAAGATTGACCATTGAGTCCCGAAGCCATAACGGCCATAAGTATCGATGAGGGTCCGACCAAGGGCACAACCCTAATACCATGACGATGTGCCAGGGCCACAATATCAGCCCCGGGATCTGCCACACCGGGCACCCCCGCCTCCGATATAACGCCAGCACTGCGACCCTCAATAACGGGACGCAACATATGCTCCACATGGGCCACATTTGCCGTATGCTCATTAAGCTCGACAAACTCCAGCTCCTCGATTTTACGCTCCACGCCGGCCTTCGACAAAAAGCGTCTTGCCGAGCGCGTATTCTCGACAATGAAGTAGTCCAACGAGTTCATAACCCTGCGGTTAGCCTCCGGAAGTACATCCCACACCGAGCCACTCTCGGAGATGGGACATGGAATCATATATATCGTTCCCTTGCTCATCGTTCTGTGTATATACGTTTTACACGTGCCGATATCGAGGTCATAATCTCATAGGGTATGGTATCAAGTACACGTGCCATATCCTCAAGCGTATTGCCTCGCTCCGAGCCAAAGATAACCACCCTATCGCCCACATCGACACCCTCGATATTCGTGATATCCATCATCGCACTATCCATGCATACGCGACCAATAATCGGGGCACGATGGCCACCGACCAAAACCTCCCAACGTCCATTGCCGAGGTGACGATCAAGGCCATCGGCATAGCCTATAGGTATTGTGGCGATGCGTGTCTCGCGCTCTAAACGTGCACTGCGGCCATAGCCCACCGACTCATCTTGTGACAAGGTACGCACCTGCACGATGCGTGTCGAGAGCGTAGCGACAGGCTCCAATGCCTCGTTATGCTCCCAGCCAAAACCATAGAGACCAAGACCTAAACGACACATATCGAAGGCCGCCTCGGGAAAGCGAACTATAGCCGCCGAGTTGGCCAGATGGCGCAAAGGACGATAATCAAGCCACTCGGTAAGCTGCGCACTCATATAATCAAAGGCCTCAATCTGCCGGCGAGTGAAGTCATCCTCCGCAGTCATATCCGCAGAGCTCAAGTGCGAGAATATCGAGGCGACGCGCAGCGTGGTATCGAGGTGTATGGCGCGACCCAACAAATCAACCTCGTCATCCACAAAGCCAAGACGGTGCATACCCGTATCGAGCTTTATGTGTATCGGATAGTTCTCGCGGTGTGCACGGTGTGCAGCACGACGAAACTCATTGAGTGAATGGAAGCTATATATCTCGGGCTCAAGGTCATGAACAATCATCACATCGAAGCTATCCTGATCGGCATTAAGTACCACGATAGGCATCGTGATACCCTTCGAGCGTAAGAGCACACCCTCATCGGCAAAGGCCACGGCAAGGTAGCGAACACCCTCATGTTGGAGCATACGTGCCACCTCGACATCTCCCGTGCCATAGCTATGTGCCTTGACCATCGCAACCATAGGGTGATGTGCCGGCAGATGACGGCGGAAGTAGTTAAGGTTACGCTTCATGGCTGCGAGGTCCACCTCCAAGGTTGTCGTATGTGTGCGTCGCTCCAAGAGGCGCGTGAGGCGCTCAAAGCGCGAGTCACGGCTACCCTTAACAAGTATCGCCGAATGTCCCCAGCTCTCACGCGAGATATTCTCGATAAGCTCCTCCGTTGTACGATAGAACGACGAGCCACGAGCAAAGAGGTGCTGATAAAAGGATATAGCCTCGCCCACACCTATAAGGTGATCTACGGAAGCCTTACGCACAGCCTCCGCCACACGCCTATAAAGCTCCTCGGGCTCCATGCCACTCTGACGTATATCCGAGATTACGGCAACCTTGCGACGACCCATAGACTGCAGATGCAGAGCATCAAGAGCCACAACAACAGAGTTTATATCCGAGTTATATGTATCATCGATTATCACCGAGCCGTCAATACCCTCCTTCATCTCAAGACGCATAGCCACATTTGCCGAAAAGATAGCATCATCAACACCATAGCCAAGCCTACGCATAAGGGCAGCTACATGCAGGGCATCCACGGCCAGAGCATCACTCAACTCAAGCGTATCCTCAATAACCTCACGGCTACTATCTATAAGCTCTCGATCACCATAGAGGCTCTCAATACGATGCTTCAACTCGGGATACTCACTGCTATATATAATGGTTGCTGCACGACGCGCCAGAATAAGCTTCTCCTCGATCTTCTGCTCAAGACTTGCGAAGTTTGCAGAGTGTGCATCGCCTATGCTTGTAACAACGACGACATCGGGACGTATCATACTCTCCAAACGCGCCATCTCGCCCACCTCCGAGATACCGGCCTCGATAAAGGCCACCTCCTCGTTGCCCTCAAGCATCAAGAGCGACAGGGCTACGCCAAGCTGCGAGTTATAGCTCTTGGGAGAGGCAAACGAACGTACCGTATCGGGCATAGAGCGCGAAGCCCACTCCTTGACTATTGTCTTTCCATTGGAGCCTGTGATAGCTACAACCCTACCCTTATACTGTGCACGATGATACTCGGCCAGGCGCTGTAAGGCATCAAGCGTAGAGCTAACCTTCACGATACCGCAGCCCTTATTCTTAAGCTCCATATCACGCTCCACGATAAAGGCTCTCACACCACGCGACACCATGCGCTCAACATAGTCGTGTCCATCGTGGTTCTTACCATCAATGGCAGCAAAGAGCACTCCATCAGTTGCCACCGTACTACGCGAGTCGGTAGCCACCTCCCACACCTCGACATCCAAGCCGCGGAGCTCTCCACCGACAATCTTTGCTATATCCGACAATAAATACTTCATACTCTGCTATTTATAGGCTCCTGCCCTATTATCGCTTAAACGTAACCACCGTAATACCGGCACCTCCACGGTCGGCATGGTCATCGGCCACCGTAGCCACATCCGACACCGTGCGCAAGTAGCGACGTATCTCCTCCTTGAGGGCTCCCGTGCCCTTACCATGAAGAATAGTCACACCCGACACACCGACCATCAACGCATCGTCAATCAAGTCCTCAACAGACTCCAAAGCCTCCGAAGCACGCATACCGCGTACATCTATATGGTCGCGGAAGTTGAGCTTGCGCTCACGTATATCCACCGATACCACGGTACGTGCCGTAGTAGGACGTGTAGCCTCCTTATACTCGGCCTTCGACACCCTCTTCAAACGACTCTTATCGACCATGATAATCATCTGTCCGAAGGCCACTTGTGCCTTATTACCCTTTATCTGCTGCACCACACCCGGCACATCCTGACCCTCAATCTTTACGCGCGAGCCCACCTCCACGGGGAGCTCCACACTCTTTTCGGTCACAGGGCTCTGCACAGCACCACTCTCACGCGCCGCAGCGCGCTGCTCACGACGCTCACGGCGACGCGCCAAGCGCTCCATCTCGCGCTCGATACGGTCATCATGGTGATTCGTCACAGCACTCTCCGCGAAGCTCTCCATCTCCTTACGCGCCAAGCGTGTAAGCTCCTTCTCGGCCTGCGACTCACGGATGGTACGTATAGTATTCTCAATCGTGCGATTAGCCTCGGCAATCATAGCCTCGGCCTCACGACGTGCCTTATCCAAAATCTCGCGTCGCTCGTCACGTATCGACTGCAAACGATCGCTATAGGTCTGCTCCAGCTGCTCAACCTTATGGTCAGTGATACGTATGCGATCACGCTTCTCCTGCCAATAGCGCTTGTCGCGGGCTATCTCACGGAGCTGACGCTCAAGGTTTATATGATCCTCACCTGCCCTATCCATAGCCTTGCGCACGATATCCTCCGGCAGGCCAATCTTACGTGCCACCTCTATGGCAAAGCTGCTACCCGGCTTGCCCATCTCAAGGCTGAAAAGCGGCTCTATATTCTTAACATCGAAGGCCATAGCTCCATTGGCCACACCCTCGTTGCGCGAGGCAAAATACTTGATATTGGCATAATGCGTGGTGATAACGCCGTAGGCACGACGCTCAACAAAGCGCTCCAAGATAGACTCCGAAATAGCGCCCCCGATTGTAGGCTCCGTACCCGAGCCGAACTCGTCAATAAGGATGAGCGCACGCTCCGAGGCCTCCTGCAACATCGTCTTCATGTTTACCAGATGCGACGAGTAGGTCGAAAGATCATTCTCGATAGACTGCTGATCGCCAATATCTATCATCAGCGAGTCGAAAATCGGAAACTCCGAGTTCTCGAGCACAGGTACAAGGAAGCCGCACTGCACCATATATTGCAGTATGCCCGTCGTCTTCAAGCAGACCGACTTACCTCCGGCATTAGGCCCCGAGATAACCAAGATGCGGCGCTCGCGCGTAAGCTCCATATCGAGCGGAACAATCTCCTTATGTTGCTGACGCAGAGTCTGCTGCAACAACGGATGTCGAGCCTTGCGCAACAACAGCCTGCCCTCGGTCGAGATTATTGGCTTCACCGCGCCATTGGCTATAGCCCAGCGTGCCTTCGCTGCGAGAGCGTCTATACGTGTCAGGTACCCCTCGATGCGCTGCAAGCCATCAACCTCGGTACGCAGAAGTGCAGTGAGCTCGGTGAGTATGCGTACCACCTCTCGGCGCTCCTCATACTCCAACTCACGAAGTTCGTTATTAAGCTCCACAACCTCCACAGGCTCGACATATACCGTACGACCCGTAGCCGACTCATCATGGATAAATCCCGCAATCTTACGTTTATTTGAGGCCGTAACGGGAATCACAGCGTGGCCATCACGTATCGAGAGCATAGCATCCGCCGCGACAACACCCGCTGCCTTGGCACGTTGCAACACCTGCTGCATACGCTTGGCAACCATACCCTCATGGTCGCGTATGGCACGACGCAGACGCTCCAGCTCCGCAGAGGCCGAGGAGCGCACCTCGCCCTTATCGTCGATAACGCGCTCAATGGCGCGCTGCAGCTCCGGGAAGAGCACCACGTCACTACTCATACGACGCAGCATCGGATAGCTACCCTCGCGGCGCGAGAGAATGAAGCTCACGATAGATGACACCGAGCGCAAGGCGCCAAGCATAGCCAAAGCCTCCGCCTCGACAAGATAGGAGCCCTCAACGGCTATCTTCTCAACCGTGGCACGTATATCCTGCTGCTCGCCAACATCGGCGCCATGCTCCATAGAGATAAGCAGACGCATCTCATCGGCCAACTGCAAGCGCGCCTCCACCTCACGCATAGAACGCGTGAAGCCCTCGGCAGCGACAAGCTCGCGCGCAGACTCCATCGAGCAGAGCCCGACAATCTCGTCACGTATCTTATCAAAGCCTACACGACACTCAAAGTTGGCAGGATAGATCATGCTGATATTCTATATTATTAGTTATTACGGCGTGCCTCACGCTCTGCTCTCTTTGCTGCCTTTTTAGCCGCCTTATCCTCATCCTGTCCGAAGAGCGAGAAGTGTACATAACGCATCGGATGCTCCTTCAAGTCCTCAAGCAACACGGCAAGGTTATTACCCGCCTCCGAAAGTGAGTTATAAAGTGCAGCATCGTAGATAAGTTTGCCGGCCGATCCCTCGCCGCTCTCGATAGCAGCAATAACCTCGTTGAGTGACGCCACGGTCGTCGTGAGCTTATTCACGACATCAGCATCGGCCAACTCGCCACTAAACTTATCGACGTTATCAATCACCGACTCTATACGCTCGGTATTAGCCGCCAACGACGAGGTGAAGGTGTTCAGGTTATTCACCGCGCCCTCGATGCCCGCAGCAGAAGAGCTCAACAGAGTATCTATCGAAGTGCTCAACGACTCGAGGTTGGCGATAAGCGAGGTGATATTCGCACTATTGCCTGCAAGCAGTTCGTTGATACCCTGAACAGTCTTATTCAAGCCATCCATCAATACGCCACCCTTATCGGCCAACATACCCATAATATCGGGACGCTGACGTCCCTCAAACGTAGCACCATCCTTCATTATCTTGTCCGAGTCACCCTGAACGATAAACACTTTTGTGCTACCCATCAAGCCCGAAGAACCAATCTCGGCTACAGAGTTATCGGCAATCATATCGGCATATCGGCTCTCGATGGCAATCTCCACCTTCACACGCTCCTCCTCAAGAGTGATGCTGCGCACATTGCCCACCTCAACACCGCGTAGCTGAACACGCGACGACTCCATAAGTCCTGTCACATCATCGAAATAGACATAGTAGATATTACTGCTCTTCAGCAGATTCTGTCCGCCAAGCCACTTTATGCCCCACCATGAAACAAGGAGCACGATAACGGCAAATACTCCGATTTTAAACTCTCTTCTAATCTTCATATCTCTATTTTTTAGTTATTATCCGACCTATAAAGGTTACATAGCCAATATCTTACCATCACCATAGCGCACGACATAAGCATCCTTGAACCTCTTACGCACCGCAGCCAAATCCTCACGCGCCTCGGCAACCGTAGTATAGCTGCCATAGCAATATTTATACTTGTATCGTCCCGTACCCATAAGCAGTCGCACACGACCTCGATACTCCTTGAACTGCGAGTCGTTGACATCCACCTCCGTAGTGCTCGAGATAAGCTGTATGGCATAGCCCTCACTCAACTGTTCAGCGGTAATCGCAGACCCCTCTGCGGGTTTCTCCTCCGCAGCCTCAATCTGCGATGATGTATCCGCCACAGCATCAAGACCGTGAATAAACCCCTTGATAGCATCGGCGATGGCTCGCGATATCTCACGCTTACCCTTATCCGAGGTGATATAGGCAAAGTCTTGCTTATTCGTAAGATAGCCTACCTCGACAAGTGCCCCTGGGCCTTCAAGATAGTAAAGCATAGTCCATATCTTACCCGACTTCACGCCAAGGTTTGTCAGGCCGAGCTTCGAGAGACGACTACAACAATCCGAAGCAAAGCTACGATTACGAGGCTCATTATCGAGCTGGCGCGATAAAGCCATAAGATAGCCTATCGAGTTAGGGTCTATATCCTTCGCATCAATAAAGTCACCATCATCAACATAGAGGTTTGCGCGATTTTGATTCTGCTGCATCAGGTTGTTATCGAGCGACAACACCCACACCTCGCAGCCACCTACACTCTCCTTCTGCAAGGCATTGGCATGAATGCCCACCGTGAGGTCTGCACCCTTGCTATTGGCAAACTCGGCACGCATACGGTTATCGACATTCTGCTCCTTATGGTATGCCGAGTCGCAGCTACGAGTAAGATATACCTCCAACGAGGGCATCTCGCTGCGCAACAATCGACGCACCTCCTTCGAGATATCAAGCACGAGGTCTGCCTCACGTACTCCGTTCATCGTCTTTCCGGGACGCGGAGCTCCATGTCCGGGGTCAAGCACAACGACTCTTTTTCGCGATGTCGGTGCAACATTTCCACTCTCCGTAGCGTTCACTACAAAGGGAAGAAACATCAGAACCATGAGTGCTACAACAATATTTCTTATCATATATGAGCTCTTTATTCAAAAATAATTCGTACATTTGCGAGATATTATCGCACATGCGTTAATTGTGCTCGCGCACGAAAGGCACATAAAAGATACCTTTCGGTCGGTTTTGCCGACAGCGTCGGCAAAGTTACAAAAAATTATTGGATTTTGAGACATTTATTGCTAAAATATCTCGCTACGGTGTTACTATTAGCCGTCATGCTGTGCCTCACTTTCGGGCTTACAAAGGCCGGAGCGCGCGGTAGCGGCATATTTGCCGTGCGTGATAGCGCCGAGCTCGAAAGCGCAGTAAAGAGCAATAACAACTCCCAAGATACCAATCGCAGGCGCAAGGGCGCAATGTTCGACGATATTATCGAGGGTAAGTCAGAAGACTCCGTAGTGTTCGATGCTCGCAACAAGATGATATACAGCTACCGCAATGGCGATGTGACATATCAGGGCATGAACCTCAAGGCCGATTATATGCGTGTGGATATGCAGACGAAGGACATCTTTGCTCACGGCTATCCCGACACCACGCAGGATGGCAAACCCACGACAACACATCCCGAATTCTCGGATGGAGGCTCGCCATACACAATGGATACCATAACCTACAACCTCGACTCGCGCAAGGCTAAAATCAAGGGTATAGCGACACAGGAGGGCGATGGATGGCTCATAGGCAGCAGCGTGAAGCTCCACCCCGATGAGTCGATACACATCGGCGACGGCATGTACACGACATGTGACCACACCGACCATCCACACTTCTACCTCGCCATGACACAGGCAAAGGTAATCCCCGGCAAGAAGATTGTCACGGGCTATGCCTACCTTGTGATGGAGGATGTACCCATCTACTTCCCCGGTATTCCCGAGGCATTCTTCCCGATACATGTTGGTCCGAAGTCGGGTATTCTGATGCCCACATATGGTGAGGATAGAAAGGGCTTCTTTATCCGTGACCTCGGCTACTACTTTGCCCTGGGCGAGCACATGGATCTCGCTATACGAGGCGGCATCTATACCCTCGGCTCATGGGAGGTATCTGCCGTATCGCAATATGTCAAGCGATACAAGTTCCGAGGCAACTTCAACCTTCAGTACTCGGCCATACGTTCGGGAGAGAAGGGTGAGCCTGACTTTGTGCAGCAGAACAACTACAAAATACAGTGGACACACTCACAAGACCCGAAGGCTAACCCCGGCTCGACATTCTCGGCCTCGGTAAACCTCACGTCAAGCGGCTACAGTCGCTACTCGGCAACCAATGTTGACGACATTCTCGCCACGCAGACCAACTCATCAATATCATACTCGAAGAATTGGGAGGGAACACCCTTCTCGATGGCCGTGAACATGTCTGTATCACAGAACTCGAAGAATAAGACCATCGCCGTGACGCTGCCCACCATCACCTTCAACGTGGCCAGCTTCAACCCCCTGAAGCGCAAGGAGGCGGTGGGTAAAACGCGCTGGTACGAGAAGATCAAGATGAGCTACTCGATGAAGATGACCAACACGGTAAATACCACCGAGGATGAAATCTTCAAGCGAGAGACACTCGACAAGATGAAGCATGGTATTCAGCACAGCATACCTATCTCTACATCGCTCTCACTCTTCAACTATATCAACATCAGCCCCTCGTTCAACTACACCGAGCGCTGGTATTTCAAGAAGGTGAGCCAAGAGTGGAACAACGAGACACATAAGGTCGAGACCCTCGACCCCGAATATGGCTTTTGGCGTATATACAACTACAATGCCTCGGTATCGGCCAATACGACCATCTACGGTACATATACAGCAAAGAAGAGAGAGCGTAAGCTACAAGCCGTGCGCCACACGCTGACACCCAACATCGGCTTTGCGTATGCCCCCGACTTCAGCCAGCAGAAGTATGGTTTCTACGAGACGGTACAGACCGATACCACGGGTCGCTTCAAGGTATATTCGCCCTTCACGGATAACGCCTATGGCGTACCGGGCAGCGGACAGCAGTTTGCGCTGACATTCGGTCTCTCGCAGTCCCTCGAGGCAAAGATACGCACAAAGGATACCGTCAAGAAGGTGAAGATTATCGACCAGATATCTATCAACGGTTCGTATAACTTCCTTGCCGACTCGATGCGTCTATCCACCCTGCCAATATCATTACGCACGACCATATACCAGAATATCGGCCTTAACCTATCGCTCACGCTCGACCCCTACGAGGTATCACCACAGGGTGTGAGATACAACAAACTGATGTGGAGCCGAGGCTCGATAGGACGTATTCAGAGTGCGAGCTGGAGCTTTGGTTACACCTTTAAGTCGCGCGAGGATAAGTCGCAGGTGGCAGGCAACGATATCACCTCGCTCCCTGCCGAGTACTTCAACTCGTGGTCCGACCCTTATGGTCAGCTTAACCCGGCCATGCGACGACAATGGATGGCGGGGCAATACTATGACTTCTCCATCCCGTGGAACTTCGGTTTCAACTATAGCATCAGCTACAATGCACAGTTCGTAAATAACGGAACAACAGGATACAAGAAGAATATCAACCAGACGATAAACTTCAATGCCAGCGTTCGTCTTACACCCAAGACGATGATTACGGCAAGCTCGGGCTATGACTTCATGGCACGCAAGATGTCTATGACCTCGATAGCCATCACCCGCGACCTGCACTGCTGGCAGATGTCCTTCACGTGGATACCCTTCGGCAACCATAAGAGCTGGGCATTTAACATCGGCGTCAAGGCGGCATCATTGGCTGACCTGAAGTACGACAAGAGCTATACGCAGTACGACTATATGTACTAAACGCTCTTTCGAGCGAAACAAAGTGAGGCTGAATAAAAAGTAAAATATTCAGCCTCATATTTTCTATATTCGAGGCTCGGCGCACACTATTTATATCAACTTTCATCACGCGAATTTGATTTTTATCTTTTTTTCATTATCTTTGTATGATTATACGCACATACCGCGCGCACGAAAAAAGAGGTATAGACAGAAAATTATAACTTAAACTATAACTTTTATGCAGGAACAGAACGCTAAAACATCACTTCCCGAGAATGCCTATCGCGAGCTACGCGAGGGCGAGGAGTACAAGCCCGTGATGGGGGCAGAGCAGACCCCCGTGGAGGTTACTCCCTACTCGGTATCTATCGGCATCTTGATGGCCGTGCTCTTCTCGGCCGCAGCGGCTTATCTTGGACTTAAGGTAGGTCAGGTCTTCGAGGCCGCCATACCCATCGCCATTATCGCTGTAGGCTTGGGACAGATGCGTGGCAAGAAGAATATGTTCGGACAGAATGTTATCATTCAGTCTATCGGTGCATCGTCGGGTGTTATCGTAGCAGGTGCCATATTCACCCTTCCCGCACTATACATCCTCGGCCTTGATGCGCAGTTCTATCAGGTATTCCTCTCATCCTTGCTTGGAGGTATCCTTGGTATCATTCTGCTTATTCCCTTCCGCAAGTACTTCGTAAAGGAGATGCACGGCAAGTACCCCTTCCCCGAGGCTACGGCAACAACCGAGGTACTCGTTTCGGGTGAGAAGGGTGGCTCGCAGGCAAAGATTTTGGTGGCTGCAGGTCTTATAGGTGGTCTTTACGACTTTATCGTATCGACATTCGGAGCTTGGGTATCATCACTCTCAACACAGATGTGGGGCTGGGGCAAGGCTCTTGCAGCAAATGCCAAGCTGACATTCGGACTCAACACCTCGGCCGCAGTACTTGGCTTGGGTTATATCATCGGTCTGAAGTATGCTCTGATTATCGCCGGAGGCTCGGCACTCGTATGGTTTGTAATCATCCCCTTGGTTACACCGCTGCTCTCACTCTTCGATGCTGCAACCATCAGTGACACTCTTATGGGCATGGGCATCGACCCCGAGGCGTTGAGCACCCCCGAGGGTATCTTCAAGCAGGTGGGTCGTCCTATCGGCATTGGCGGCATCGCCATGGCCGGTCTTATCGGCATCGTACGTCAGGCGGGTATCATTAAGTCGGCATTGTCGTTGGCGAAGAATGAGCTTGGCGGCAAGAAGGTGGTCAATGATGAGCCTCGCACGCAGAAGGATATCTCGATGAAGGTCATCCTCACAATACTTATCTCGACACTCGCAGCTACGCTCTTCTTCTTCCAGTTTGGCGTCTTGAACAACTGGTTCCAGACGATTGTGGCGTTGTTGATTGTTTTTGTTATCGCCTTCTTGTTTACGACCGTGGCGGCGAATGCTATCGCTATTGTGGGCTCTAACCCCGTATCGGGCATGACGTTGATGACGCTGATACTATCATCGTTGGTATTGGTATCTGTGGGTCTTGAGGGCCACAGCGGAATGATTGCTGCCTTGGTAATCGGCGGTGTGGTATGTACCGCCCTGTCAATGGCCGGAGGCTTTATTACCGACCTAAAGATTGGATACTGGCTCGGCACATCACCCAAGAAGCAAGAGACATGGAAGTTTGTGGGTACGGCTGTATCGGCAGCCACCGTGGCAGGTGTGATGATTATCATGAACGACACCTACGGTTTTGTTGGCGAGAACGCACTCGTGGCACCACAGGCAAATGCCATGGCAGCGGTCATCCAGCCATTGATGACCGGCGGAGCGACACCATGGGCGCTCTATGGCGTAGGTGCTCTTATCGCTCTTATTCTCACCTTTGCCAAGGTACCTGCCCTGCCTTTCGCACTCGGTATGTTTATTCCTATGGAGCTCAACGCGCCCCTCGTAGTCGGCGGTCTTGTGGCATGGGCTGTAAATCGTCATAAGAACCCCGAGCAGGCCAAGGCAAACAATAACCGCGGTACGCTTATCGCCTCGGGCTTTATCGCCGGAGGTGCGCTGATGGGTGTTGTAAGTGCCATACTCGCCTTTGCAGGTGTCGATTGGATGCTTACCGACTGGACCAACTCGATGGGTGCCGTATATCTCGGCATAGCAGCCTATGCAGCTATCATCGCCTACTTCATCTGGCACTCACGTCGTGCAAAGATTGAGGAATAATTAGTTAGTAACAAATAAAAAACAGAGCTATATATGGAACTTAAAGATCGCTTTTTGAAATACGTTTCGTTTGACACGCAGTCTGACGACAACAGCACATCATTCCCCTCAACCGAGAAGCAGCTCGTGCTCTTACGCTACCTCAAGGAGGAGCTCGAGACCATAGGCCTTAAGGAGGTTACGATGGATGAGTATGGCTATGTTATGGCTACGCTCCCCGCAACAAAGGGCATGGAGAAGGCCCCTGTCATCGGCTTCATCTCGCACGTAGATACAGCCCCCGACATGAGTGGTGCAAACATCAAGCCTCATGTTGTAGAGAACTACGACGGCCGCGATATCATGCTCGGCAACGATGTATGGCTTCGTGTGGAGGAGTTCCCCGAGCTCCACTTCTTCAAGGGGCACACGCTTATTCACACCGATGGCACTACGTTGCTCGGCGCTGACGACAAGGCAGGTGTTGCCGAGATTGTAACCGCCATGGAGTGGCTCGTAAACCACCCCGAGGTGCCACATGGCAAAATCCGCGTAGGCTTTACTCCCGACGAAGAGATAGGTCGTGGCGTGGACTACTTCGACGTTAAGCGATTTGCTGCCGACTTCGCTTACACGATGGATGGCGGCATGGAGGGCGAGCTCGAGTATGAGAACTTCAATGCCGCAGGTGCCAAGATACAGATTGCCGGTCGCAACGTACACCCGGGCATGGCGAAGAACAAGATGATTAACGCCATAGATATCGCCACGGAGCTTAACGGCATGCTCCCCGTCGAGCAGCGTCCGCAGTTTACGGAGCATTACGAGGGTTTCTTCCACTGCATCGGCATCAAGGGCTCGGTAGAGGAGGCCGAGATTAGCTATATCATCCGCGACCACGACTCGGAGAAGTTCGAGCAGAAGAAGCAGTTGATGTGGGACGTGGTGAACTTCCTGCAGCGCAAGTATGGAGAGAAGCACCTCACACTCACACTCAAGGATCAGTACTATAACATGCGTAAGATGGTTGAGCCCCACCCACAGGTTATCGAGAAGGCGAAGCGCGCGATGATCGAGGCAGGTGTTAAGCCTCAGGTGAAGCCTATACGTGGTGGTACCGATGGCTCACGTCTTTCGTTCATGGGCCTTCCCTGCCCCAACATCTTCACCGGAGGCATGAACTTCCATGGCCGCTATGAGTATGTATCGCTCACGACGATGCACAAGGCGATGAATACGATTATCAACCTTGCACGTATCTGGGCAGAGTAATTTTGCATAGAATGTAGAGTTTTACCCGCAAAGTATTAATCTTTTTGCTATGAACAACCAATTTGGATATATGAGAGTTGCTGCAGCGGTGCCACGTGTGCATATTGCTGACGCACGACGCAATGCCGAGGGCGCTCTCCGTATTATACAGGATGCCTTTGCTGAGGGTGTCGAGATAGTGGTTATGCCCGAGCTCTCGATGGTGGGCTACACCTGTGGCGATATGGTGCTACAGAAGAAACTGCTTAAGGACTCGGAGGATGCTCTTGCATGGCTTATGTCCGAGACCGAAGATATACCTACCATTGCCATCGTAGGTCTTCCCGTAGTATATGCCGACCGCCTATACAACTGTGCAGCCGTTATCGGTCAGGGACATCTTTGGGGCATCGTACCCAAGAGCTATATTCCCAACTATGGTGAGTTCTCGGAGCTCCGCTGGTGGGTATCGGGCTACGCCATCAAGGATCGCATGATACGTTACGCAGGACAGGAGTGCTGCTTCGGTTCAGACCTCATGTTCGACGTACATGGCGTGGAGTTCGGTGTGGAGATATGCGAGGATATGTGGGTGCCCGTGCCTCCATCATCTATGCAGGCGGTACAGGGTGCCAAGCTGCTCTTTAACCTCTCGGCCTCGCCCGAGTCGGTATGCAAGCACGACTACCTTATCTCGCTTATTGCCGAGCAGTCATCACGCACGATGTCGGCCTATATATATGCTTCGTCGGGACATGGTGAATCATCGAGCGACCTTGTCTTTGCCGGTAATGCCGTAATTGCGGAACTTGGTCGTGTGCTCGGTGTCAGCGAGCGCTTCGTACGCAATGACCGCATGGTTATCGCAGATATCGACGTGGAGTATATATCTACGCGTCGTACCGCACGTAATACCTTCTACTACCCCGAGGCTCCCGAGATGCGCGTCGTGGAGATAAACGTAGATGAGATATGCTACCCGGGAGATGTGCGCCGATATATCGAGCCTATATACTTCGTACCCGAGGATGAGGCGGCACGTGCCGTACACTGTCGCGAAGTCTTTGCCATACAGAGTGCCGGTTTGGCGCAGCGTCTTGAGCACACCTCATGCCACACCGCCGTGGTAGGCATATCGGGGGGCTTGGACTCAACATTGGCACTGCTTGCCGTATGCGACACCTTCGATCTTCTCGGTCTTGACCGCAAGGGCATCATAGGTGTTACCATGCCCGGCTTCGGCACTACGGATCGCACATATCAGAATGCATTGACGATGGTCAAGGAACTCGGATGTACCCTCCGCGAGATATCTATCAAGGAGGCGTGTGAGCAGCACTTCAAGGATATCGGTCTCGACGCCGCGGAGCGCTCTGTGACATACGAAAACTCACAGGCTCGTGAGCGCACACAGATACTTATGGACGTAGCCAATATGTGCGGAGGCATGGTCATCGGCACAGGCGACATGAGTGAGCTGGCACTCGGTTGGGCAACATACAATGGCGATCAGATGTCGATGTACGGAATCAACTCATCTGTGCCAAAGACACTTGTTCGCCACATGGTTGAGTGGTATGCCGAGAATCGTGCCGAGGGAGCTCTGCGCGAGGCTCTGCGCGATGTTGTAGCTACGCCTGTCAGCCCCGAGCTTCTTCCTGCCGAAGATGGCAGCATAGCACAAAAGACCGAGGATTTGGTAGGTCCTTACGAGCTGCACGACTTCTTCCTCTACTGCGCACTGCGTCGTCGCTATGTGCCACGTAAGATATTTATGTTGGCAACCATAGCCTTTGAGGGTGTGTATGATAAGCCTACAATCGTTAAGTGGCTCAAGGTCTTCTTCCGTCGCTTCTTCACGCAGCAGTTCAAGCGCTCGGCAATGCCCGATGGCCCGAAGGTGGGTGCCGTAGGTCTATCGCCACGTGGCGACCTGCATATGCCCTCGGATGCCGAATCACGTGCATGGCTTGCGGAGATTGACGACATTGAGGCCTCGCTCAATGAGTAATAAACATGGCTATATAGCGTTGAATATATAGATATATGAAGAGAGTTATTATACGTTGGATGATTGTCCTCCTTTGTGGCGTTGCCATGCCCACGATGGCTATGGCACAGTTCGACCTATCAAAGGCTATACAGGGATTATTGGGTCCACAGACACAGTCCGATAGCGAGCAGAGGATATCGCCATATAAACTTATTGCCGATGCGGCACCCGAGCTCAAGCAGATAACACGTACATGGGGATATGAACACACCGAGATCGAATATCTCGGTGCAAGTCCTCTCGCTGCGTCTGCCATACCGCAAATAGATAGCTTCTTGCAGGCTGCGCTGAAGAACCTCGGCATTGTCGAGGGTACCTTCTCGCTTACGTTGCGTCGCAATGGTACGGGCTTTATCGTGGCAGGTAAGGATGCGTGCGATGGTAACTATCGCTACGACCCAACAAGCGGACGTTTGAGTATCTCGACAAAGATTGACAACGTGGCCTATCCTGCATCGGGATATATCAAGATGAAGGATAATAAGATGATTCTTATGGTCAATGCTTTAGATGTCGCAGATGCAACACTGCTTGCAGCGCCGGAGTATCGTAACGACCAAAATGTTCTTATGATATATGGGCTATTACAGAGCTTCCCCGGAGTATATATCTCGTTGTGGATGCACAAGATGTAGATATTGTTCGCCCTGATATATAAAAATGAGATTGAATAAAAAGTCTTATTTTTACGATTTCACCCCCGTTAGAATACATCTGACGGGGGTGATTTTCATTTTGAGGAGTTGTCAAACAGCCTCATTTTTATTTTACCTCAAATTAGAAGGGCAAATCATCAGGATCGCTCTCCATTACAGGCGCAGGCGCAGGCGCAGGTGCCGGTGCAGGTGCTGCTTGTGGCTGATACTGAGGCTGTGCAGGTTGCTGATACTGGGGCTGTTGATACTGCTGAGTAGCACCCTCGGGACGACGACCCAAGAGCTTCATCTCGTCGGCTACGATATCTACACCAAGGTGTTTCACGCCATCCTTCTCCCACTCACGGTAGCGAAGGCTTCCCTCGATATATAGCTGTGCACCCTTGCGAATAAACTTATCGGCGACATCGGCCAAGCCTCGCCACAGTGTCACCGTGTGCCACTCCGTATGCTCCGTTGTCTCGTTTGTCTGTCGATTAAATATACGCTCGGTCGTAGCAAGACGCAGACGCGCGACCTTCACGCCTGTCTCCAAGGTGCGTATCTCGGGATCAAGACCCACGTTACCCACCAAAATCACCTTATTAATCATATCTTTATAGTGCTATAAATTTTCTACTCCTGATGTTTTGCGCCCCTTCTACTCGACATTCGGCGTGTCTCCTTATGCTCAATCTCGGTAATAAGATTACCTATGAAGTCGCGGTCGGGACCCTCGACGAAGTTCATCTCTATGGGTTGATAATACATTTGACGCATCATCGACTCCGGCAGACGACGTGCGCGACGCAACTTCACGGCATCCTTCTCCGTCATAAGGATAACGGCACGAGGCCACTGCTTATGTATCTCATAAAGGCGCTTCATATCTTCGGCCGTATAGCGGTGATGGTCGGCAAAGACTACCTTATCCACTATATTAAACCTCACCTCGGCCTCCCTCGCAAACTGACGCGGATTGCCGATACCCGAGAGCAGAATGGCCTGCTGTCCGTAATTAACCTCCTCGCGCTCATCGAAGTAGAAGAGCGGTTGCACATCGAGGTTGGCGATGGTCGTGAAATATACCTTCTGATAGGCCACCTGACGTAGCTTATTATACCATATACGACGATTAAGCGGGCTCATATCCTCGCTACACTTCGTAACGATGAAGAAGTGCGCAGCCTTCAATCGCGACCTCGAGTCACGCAAACGACCCAAGGGCAGCATCTTATCCTCATGTACGGGGCGCGTAAAGTCCACAAGTACGATGTTAACCTTCGCTTGCACCTTACGATGCTGGAAGCCATCATCCATGACTATAAGGTTTACTTCGGGATGCTCCTGTATTATACGCTCGATACCTGCTACCCTATCCTCCGATACCACAACTACCGTCATCGGAAACTTCAGCTTCATCTGCAGAGGCTCATCACCAACATCTACATACGAATCATCAACCGTAACCTCGCGATAACCCTTTGTGCGACGTCCATAGCCACGCGATAGTATCGCTATCTTATACGACATGATAAGCTTATCAAGGATATACTCTGCCATGGGGGTCTTACCCGTACCTCCCACCGTAATATTGCCTATGCAGACAACCGGAATATTAAAGCTCACACTCTTAATCACACCCCAATCATAGAGGCAGTGACGCAACGCTATCACCGCTCCATAAATCAACGCGAGTATGCTCTTAAGAATCTTCATATATCTTTGTTGTCGCGTGGCCACAATGCCACAATTTTGTCAAAGATACTCTATATTTTTGAAAAAAGCAAATCATTTCTCTTTTTTAGGCAAATTACACGATAATATCTCGCATAAGTTATGGCTAAAATCAAAAATAATTGTACCTTTGTCTTGCTATGAAACACTGTGTTAATTACCTTCTTCTGGTGCTCCTTCTTGGGGCAACATCATGCTCTTGGTTTGAGGGCGATAACGATAATACTACGAGTGACGCAGAGGCTGCAAAGGAGCCTACACTGCTCTACGATATTGATATTGAGGGCTACACCATTACCAGCGATACCGTGCGCACAGGTGAGACCGTAGGCGGCATTCTTGGTCGTCGCGGCATCTCGGCCTCTACGGTAGATAGGCTCGACAAGCTCGCTCGCGAGGTATATCCCTTGCGACAGATACGTGCCGACAATGCCTACACCACATTTATGCGTCATGTCGTGGACTCGCTCGGCGAGCGCGATGTGCTCGACTACCTTGTCTATCACCGCAATATCGCAGATTATGTAGTCTTCGGCTTTGTCGATGGACAGGTGAGCATACGCTGTGGCTCACGCCCCATAGAGTTGGTGCGCAAGCGTTGCTCGGCGACAATCAGCTCCTCACTCTGGGGCGCTATCATGGAGCAGGGGCTACCCTATGCCTTGGCCGCCGAGCTCGAGGATATATATCAGTGGACGGTAGATTTCTTCGGCATACAGTCGGGTGATACCTTCACGGTTATCTACGACGAGAAGTATGTCGGTGACAGCTCCGTAGGTATCGGCCGCATCTGGGGCGCCGAGTTCAAGCATGGAGGTAAGAGTTACTACGCCATTCCATATGCACAGGAGGAGGGCAAGCTACGCTACTGGGAGGATACGGGCGAGTCGCTGCGCAAGCAGATGCTCAAGGCTCCGTTGAAATACTCACGCATAAGCTCGAAGTTTACGTATAAGCGCCTGCACCCCGTACACCGCGTATATCGCCCACATACAGGCGTTGACTATGCTGCACCCTCGGGCACACCGGTATATTCGGTTGCCGATGGCACGGTCATCTTCCGTGGCTGGGGCGGTGGCGGTGGTAACACCATAAAGATTAAGCATGCCGGAGGCTTGCAGACGGGTTACCTCCATCTCAAGAGCTTTGCAAAGGGCATTGCCGTGGGTAGTCGCGTATCTCAAGGACAGCTTATCGGTTATGTCGGATCTACGGGCACATCTACGGGCCCCCACCTCGACTATCGCGTATGGAAAAATGGCACACCTATTGACCCGCTTAAGATTCCGCAGGAGCCTGCCGAGCCGATATCTGATGCCCACCGTGCACGTTTCGAGGTGGTGCGTAATATGGTCTTGAACGAGCTTCAAGGCATGGCACATGCCGACGAGCTTGTGACCGAGGAGATGATCATGGGCAGTGTCGCCGTTGCGGAGGAGGAGCAGAAGGAGCAAAAGGAGAAGCAGCAATGATCGCGGTAGATGAACGCATACAGAAGTTTATTGCGAAGCACCACGTGCTCACGCTCGCTACCATAGGTGGCGATAGCATGCCATGGGTTGCTAACTGCTTCTATGCCTACGACCGCAAGCGCAACATCCTGATATTTACAACGGATAACGATACGCGCCACGGTCGCGAGATGACGAATAATAGCCACGTAGCAATATCTATTGTGTTAGAGACACGCATTGTAGGTCGTGTGCAGGGAGCACAAATCGAAGGTATAGCCGAACGTGGCGACAGCGAGGCTACACGCTCATATATCAAGCGTTTTCCCTATGCTGCAGCAGCCCCTCTCTCGATATGGATAGTACGCCCCACGCATATCAAACTGACGGATAACACATTAGGATTTGGCAAGAAGTTAATATGGCAAAGCGAGGAGTAATAATCGTTGCCGGAGGCTCGGGACGACGCATGCAGTCAACCATGCCCAAGCAGTTCTTGATGCTTGGCGATAAGCCCGTTGTGGCGCACACCATAAACACCTTTGCCGAGGCGCTCCCCGGCGCAGATATCGTCGTAGTGCTTCCCGAGGAACATATCCCGCTATGGAAGAACCTCGCCGCACGCTTCGACATCGCTCCCCACCGCACCATAGCAGGTGGCAAGGAGCGTTTCCACTCGGTGAAGTGTGGCATCGAGAGCCTCGACCGAGCTGTCGAGTATATTGCCGTGCATGATGGCGTGCGCGCATTGGTTAGCAAGAGGCTTATTATCAGCTCCATGCTTGCCGTCGAGGAGCATAAGGCGGTTATTCCCGTGGTGGATGTTGTGGAGAGCTGTCGCAGGGTCGAGGGCAATAACTCATATATCGTTCCGCGTGCGGAGCTCCGCATTGTGCAGACTCCGCAGGTCTTCGATGCCGAGGTGCTGCGCAGGGCCTACGAGGTGGAGTACGACGCCTCGTTCACGGATGACGCCTCGGTTGTCGAGGCACAGGGCCATAGAATAGAGCTTATTGCCGGCGAGAGAGCGAATATCAAGCTCACCACACCCGAAGATATGGCCTGGGCAGAGTGGTATATACAGAACAAAAGGTAGAATTCCAGGCAAGAGGCCAAATAAAAAGTCGGCGACTATTTTACTTTAGTCACCCACTAACAAGGCTCTTTTGGTTTACACGCGTAGTCAAAACAGCCTATTATGTCTGATAGACTACCCTTTACGGCATGCGTACAGCCATAAAAAGAACTCTTATTATACAAAATTGGGGGCGCTCAAGACTTGCTTGACGCCCCCACTTCTTTTCTGTGCATCGTGCGCGAACTACTCTGCAAGAGGAGTTACGCTAACGTATGACTTGCCAGAAGCCTTCTTGCAGAAGCCAACAGTACCGTCAACCAATGCAAAAAGTGTGTGGTCCTTACCCATACCCACGTTCTCACCGGGGTTGTGTACTGTACCGCGCTGACGAACGATAATGTTACCCGCCTTAGCGAACTGACCACCGAAAAGCTTTACACCGAGTCGCTTGCTCTCT
>JAZNFC010000050.1:0-77931 GCA_045588935.1 Alistipes sp.
TGTAGTGGATAGGGGATTCGAACCCCTATGTCATGCGTGAGAGGCATGTATCCTAGCCCTTAGATGAATCCACCATGTCTTATTCGTGTCATGAACCCCGATTGCCATTACTAACCCTTTTCAGCGTCTTTGGCCCTTCTCAGCGTTTCTGACCCCTTGTCACCTTTTGACGATGCAAATATACGACATTTTTTTTATTCTCCAAAAGTTTTTATGAAAAAATATGAAAAAATTTTTATTTTCTCTTAAAAATGCGTAAATTTACACTCTAATATATACGATTATGCGAAATATATACCATATGATATTGCTTCTTGCTGTGTCAATATGCTCGATGGCATGTGGCCCGGCAAGTAAAAATAAGGCTCTATCGCTCCCTATATTCAAGGAGAAGATCCTGACATTAACCGATGACGAGCGCTATAATATAAATATAAGGTATCAGGCGATAGCCAATGTCGAGGAGGCGGCTGCACTATCGAGCATTGATCTTCAGAACTATGTCCGTACCTTCGAGGAGTATGCTATAATACCCATGGATATCGAAAAGTCGATGCACAACCTTGCACAGTGGTATATCGAGGGGGGCGTTGAGTATGCCGAGCAGAATGATCCCTATAACTATCAACTTGAACAGTCGGCGTTTCTTGTGCGTAACGATAGTGTGCTATGCTACGAAACGCATGTCGAGAGCTACACGGGAGGTGTCCATGCCAACTACACGCTATGGTATGAGTGTTTCGACCTCGCCACAGGGCTCCTCTACGACTTCAACTATCTGTTGAGCGACACATGGGGGAAGGCTATAGGTGAACTTATATATGCACATCTTATGGATATTGAGGGCGTAAGCTACTTCGATGATATATCGGCCCATACGATACATATCCCCGAGGCAGTGCTTATCACCGATAGCGGAGTGCTCCTCGCCTACCAGCCCTACGAGATAGCATCATACAATGACGGTATCATCACGGTGGAGATTACCGATGCCGAGATAGCAGCTACGGGAGCACCTCTCGTTTGGGTGGAGTAGTAGGCAACTACCCTCCCCTCCATAATACAAAAGGCGGCCCGAAGGTCGCCTTTTGTATTAGCTCTAAAGAACTAATAAAAATTATTTCTGTGCGAAGAAGTTCTTAATCTCCTCCTCCTCCAAGATGTTCTGTGTCTGGAAAACATAAGCACCGGTCTTCTCCGACTTAACCATCTTGATACACTTCGTGTACTTCTTGGCAGTACCCGTCTTAAGGGTTGCAACTACTTTCTTTGCCATACTTTACCTACTTGTTAAAATTACTTAATCTCACGGTGTAAAGTTACTCGCTTCAAGTAAGGATTGTACTTCTTACGCTCCAAACGGTCGGGAGTATTCTTCTTGTTCTTTGTGGTGATGTAGCGTGACATACCTGCTACGCCGCTCTCCTTCTGCTCGGTGCACTCAAGGATCACCTGCACTCTGTTACCTTTCTTTGCCATTTTCTGTTACCTTGTTTTAGTAAACCTTCTTTGCGGCCTTTGCCTCACGAAGTGCAGCTGTAAGACCCTTCTTGTTGATTGTTTTGATGCCGGCAGCCGAAACCTTCAAAGTGATCCAGCGACCCTCCTCCTCTGACCAAAAACGCTTTGTTCTCAAGTTGGGAGAGAACTTACGCTTGGTGCGGATGTGCGAGTGAGAAACATTGTTACCCACCATCGCTACCTTACCAGTGATTTCACAAACTTTCATTGTACTTAAATTTTTAACTCTATTACCACCGCGGCAAAAGAGCGCACAAAGATAAACATTTTATTTCAATTCGCAAATATCCGACATTAAATAGACGGCTAATTTTGTCATCTTATTTGCTTTACGTATCTTTGTAATATAATTTCATGCACGATTATGACAACTATTGAGCATATTCCGCACATCGTAGCTCGGCAGCGAGCCTACTTCCACACACACGCCACACGCGACATAAAGTTTCGCAAGGCGGCCCTGCGCGCACTACGTGCCGCCATACTTCTACACGAGCAGGAGCTCGCCGAGGCTCTATATCTCGACCTGCATAAATCCTACGAGGAGGCCTACCTCACCGAGATAAGCATCCTCCTCGGCGAGATAGAGAGCCACCTCGAGAACCTCGACCGCTGGACTGCACCCTCGAAGAAGAAGACACCACTTAAGCTCTTCAAAGCACGTAGCATGGTCATCACCGAGCCTTTAGGCGTAGCCCTTATTATCGCCCCGTGGAACTATCCCGTACAGCTGCTCCTCAATCCTTTGATTGGAGCTATTTCGGCAGGATGCACCGCAGTATTAAAGCCCTCGCCATACGTGCCAAACGTATCTCGCATACTTAAAAAGCTAATAGATAACACTTTCCAAGAGGAGTATATATCTATCATCGAGGGTCACCGCGACATAAACGAGGCACTCCTTCGCGAGCGTTACGACGTCATCTTCTTCACGGGCTCGCCCACGTTGGGTCGCACAGTGATGCGTGCCGCAGCCGAAAACCTTACGCCCGTAATCCTAGAACTTGGAGGTAAAAGCCCCGTAGTTATTGACTCTACGGCCAATGTCGAGCTCGCGGCACACCGCATAGCGTGGGGCAAGAGTCTCAACGCCGGACAAACGTGCATCGCCCCCGACTACCTACTACTGCATAGCGACATAAAGGAGATGTTTATCGAGGCCTACGGTCGCGCCATACGCAAGCTCCATGGCGAGAATGTGGCACAGAGCAAACACTATGTACGCATGGTGTCGGATGCTGCATATCAGCGCGTTATAGGCTATATGTCGGATGGCGTGGTGCGCTTTGGCGGAGGTCGCGATGCTGCCACACGCTATATAGAGCCCACGCTGCTCGACAACGTATCTCCCGAGAGCCGCGTGATGCAGGAGGAGATATTCGGACCGATACTACCCATCGTAGAGATATCATCCATGGAGGAGGCCGAGACATTCATCAACAATCGCGAGAAGCCTCTTGCCCTCTATATCTTCGCCGAGGAGTCGAAGGCTCGACGCCTCCTCAACCATACGAGCTCGGGCGGAGCCTGCATAAACGATGTCATCATGCACATCGCCAACGAGCACCTTCCTTTTGGCGGTGTCGGCAACTCGGGCATGGGACGATACCATGGGCGCGACTCACTCTACAGCTTTTCACATCGCCGTGCAGTGCTCCAATCCTCAACAAAGATAGACCTTCCCTTTAGGTATATGCCTTATAGGTTTTTCAGATGGATAAAGCGGATATTATAAAATTGAGGCTGAATAAAAAGTGAGTGACTATTTTACTTTTTAGTCACTCACCGTCTGTCGGAGCCTCATATTATAATCCCGCAAGTCGCTTTATCTCGTTGAGTTTATTGAGAGCCTCAAGCGGCGTTAATGAATTGATGTCTAACCCCTTAATCTGATCACGAATGGATATCAGCACAGGGTCGTCAAGCTGGAACATCGAAAGTTGAATGTTATCCTTTGTTTCGATGGCCGACTCGGCTACGGCACCACGTTTATTGCGCCCCTTCAGGCTCTTGCTCGGCACAATCTCTCCCGAGCCATAGACCTTCTCCAGGTTCGCAAGTATCGCCTCGGCACGTGTCACCACGCCCTGTGGCATACCTGCCATGCGCGCCACATGAATACCGAAAGAGTGCTCCGTACCTCCACGCACAAGCTTTCGCAAGAAAACTATATTTTTATCTATCTCCTTAACTGCCACGTGGTAGTTCTTCACACGCGGAAGCATATTTTCGAGTTCGTTAAGCTCATGGTAGTGCGTAGCAAAGAGAGTCTTGGCACGTCCCGCCGCAACATTATGCAGATACTCGACCATAGCCCAGGCGATAGATATACCGTCATATGTACTCGTACCGCGCCCTATCTCATCGAGGAGCACAAGACTTCGATCCGAGACATTATTGAGGATACTTGCCGACTCGAGCATCTCGACCATAAACGTAGATTCGCCCTCGGAGATATTATCCGAAGCTCCCACGCGCGTAAATATCTTATCTACAACGCCTATATGTGCCGACTGCGCAGGTATGAAGGCGCCCATCTGTGCCATCAGCACGATAAGTGCCGTCTGTCTGAGAAGGGCAGACTTACCAGACATATTGGGGCCTGTGATGATTATTATCTGTTGCTCATCCTGATTGAGCATCACATCGTTAGGGATATATGACTCACCTATCGGGAGCATCGTCTCTATTACGGGGTGACGACCCTGCTTTATCTCGATACATGTCGAGTTGTCCACCACGGGACGTACATATCTACGCTCCACGGCGATACGGGCAAAGGACTGCAAGCAGTCGATGCTTGCAATGATGCGCGCATCGCGCTGTATCTCGGCAAGCGAGTGAGAGATGAAGTCGAGAATCTCGGCATAGATGCGTGCTTCAATCTGGAGTATGCGCTCCTCGGCGCCCATAATCTTCTCCTCATACTCCTTAAGCTCGGCCGTGATATATCGCTCGGCACCCGTCAACGTCTGCTTGCGCACCCACTCCTCGGGCACCTTGTCGCGATGTGTATTGCGCACCTCGATATAGTATCCAAAGACATTGTTATAGGCAATCTTTAGTGATGGTATGCCCGTACGCTCGCTCTCGCGCTGTTGCAGCGTGAGAAGAAAATCCTTGCCATGTATGGCTATGCGTCGCAGGTCATCAAGCTCAGCAGACACTCCCGTAGCAATGATGCCGCCCTTCTGTATCTGATTGGTCTCGGGGTCGGGATAGATATCGTGCTCCAGGCGCTCACGCACCTCCGTAAGGAGCTCAATTTTCTGCGCTATGAGGTGCATGGCATCATTATCCGTTGACTCCAGGAGCGCACGTATAATCTCTATCGCGGTGAGCGAGTGCTTCAGCTGCACAAGCTCACGCGGCGACACTCGCTGCGTCGCTATGCGCGAGGCTATACGCTCCATATCGCCTATCAAGGCTATCTGCTCACGCAGAGCATCGGCAAAATCTCTATCCTTAACCAGCTTCTCGACAATATCCTGTCGTGTGGCAATCTTTGCCGTATCAACCAAAGGCATCGCCACCCACCGCTTCAGCAGACGTCCTCCCATTGACGTCAACGTTCTGTCGATAGTATCCACAAAGCTGCACTTCGCAACCGAACTATTCGATGCGAAAAGCTCAAGGTTGCGGATTGTGAAGCGGTCAATCCACACCGACTCCTGACGGTCGATGCGCGTGATGGATGATATATGTGCCGTGTGGTGGTGCTCGGTAAACTCCAAGTAGTAGAGGATAGCCCCCGCAGCAGATATTCCCTCGGACATATGATCTATGCCAAAGCCCTTGAGATTCTGCACCTTGAGCTGCTTGATAAGCTTATCTCGGTTTACCGACTCGGAGAATACCCAATCATCAAGGCGATAGGTATAGTGCTTGCGACCAAAGGCATCATAGAAGCGCTCCTCGCAGCCACGCTGAAAGACTATCTCCTTGGGCTGAAGGTTCGAGATTATTCTATCTATATATGCATCTTCACCCTCGGCGATATAAAACTCACCTGTCGAGATATCGAGCAGTGCAATACCCGTAGTCTTCTTTCCGAAGTATATCGCAGCAAGGAAGGTGTTCTCCTTGCCGGCGACGATATTTTCACCCATGACAATGCCCGGGGTAACCATCTCTATCACACCGCGCTTCACAAGCTTCTTGGTCATCTTCGGGTCTTCAAGCTGCTCGCAGATGGCTACACGCTGACCTGCGCGCACCAACTTCGGCATATAGGTGTCGAGAGCATGGTAGGGAAAGCCCGCCAGCTCGACATACGAAGCAGCGCCATTGGCACGACGTGTAAGCGTTATACCAAGGATGCCACTCGCCTTAATAGCATCCTCTCCAAAGGTCTCGTAGAAGTCGCCCACGCGGAATAGCAGAATGGCATCGGGATGTATCGCCTTAATCTCGTAGTACTGCTTCATGAGCGGCGTCTCGACATACTTCTTCGACTTTGTCGCAGAGTTCATATCCTGCTCTATATCATTATGTTTGCTCTTGCCCATCGGATGATAAATATATAACCTTACAAAGGTAATAAAAAAAGATGAAAGGTCAAAGAGTAGAGATAACAACACTCACCGATATTATAATATTCTGCAGTGCACGGTGCCAAGTGTGTAGTATAGCGTCGAGAGCTGACTCTCATTATCAAAGGGTGCAAATATCACTTCGGAGGCGAGATCGGCAGCTGCCCAATTGCGTATTTGTGACGAGGAAAATGAGGGGCGCGAGTAGTCACGAAAGGAGATAAATAGCAGACGTCCCTCGTCATAGGCCTGTTGCAGATGCTTCGGTACTTTAGTGTATAGCGCACGCCCAAGAGCTACCACCACGGAACACCCTTCACTTAACAATATAACCAAAACGGCTCGTTCTATGGGCGAGTGAAAGCCACTGATAACAATCTTCTCGGTTTTCGATATCTTGCGTGCCCAACATTCGGCCAAAGCCAGAGCCTCGGGGGGCGCCGTACGCGAGGCAAAGAAGGCTACCAACTCTCTATCCAAGAGCTCTCTATTTCCAGATAAGTCCATAAAAAAGCGCAGGCACTGCATTAACTTATCCCGAATTGAGGTCTTGGCTACCTGTAAAGTGAATAAGCAATACAGATAGCCTGCGCCGGAAGATATATCACATATACTGCACCAAAAGGTGCAGATATAGAGATACCTCCAACACAAACATCCAATTGCTAATCTCCACTTTCCTATCAACCGCCAAGTTTCAATTCGGAAGATTATGACAATAAATGTCCATCAAATATGTACTACTTGACAACCGAGATTGTAAGTTTGAAGACAAAGGTAGCTAAAATTTATGAATATCAGTTCTTTCGTAAGGAGTATTTTTTTGTATGCTGTAATTCTGGTATATTGGCATAGTTTATGTCACAGCTCAAAGGAAAACTTTATAAAAAATAGTTATACTATGACAAAGATTAAACATGCAGATGCCACTACAGCAGTATATGGCTCTGAGGAGATGACGCGCCCCGCGCCCACGATGACCATTCCCGAGGAGATGACAACACCCGAGATTGCCTATCGCATGGTTAAGGACGAGACCTATGCACAGACACAGCCGCGCCTCAACCTCGCCACATTCGTAACAACCTATATGGATGAGGAGGCGACAAAATTGATGAACGAGGCTGTGGCGATGAACTATATCGACCAGACGGAGTATCCGCGTATAGCGGTGATGGCAAGCCGATGTATAAATATCCTTGCCAACCTCTGGAACACGCCCGAGAAGGGGGATTCCAAGACTGGAGCCCTCGGCATAGGCTCCTCGGAGGCCTGCATGCTTGGTGGCGTATCGGCATGGCTGCGCTGGCGCGAACGACGCATGAAGGAGGGCAAGCCTTCGGATAAGCCTAACCTGGTGATGAGCAGTGGCATGCAGGTCGTCTGGGAGAAGTTCTGCCAGCTATGGCAGATAGAGCTACGCCAGGTACCCCTGACCAACGAGCATAGAACGCTCTCGGCCAAGGAGGCGATAAAGATGTGTGACGAGAATACGATATGTGTAGTGCCCATTGCAGGTGTTACATGGACAGGCCTCAACGACAATATCGAGGAGCTTGACCGCGAGCTCGACGTCTATAATAAGCGTACGGGACACAATATAATGATACATGTTGATGCTGCCTCGGGAGGCTTCATCCTCCCCTTTGTTAGCCCCGAGACAAAGTGGGACTTCAGACTGAAGTGGGTGGCTTCGATATCTACCTCGGGGCACAAATACGGCATGGTTTATCCGGGCCTTGGCTGGGTTGTGTGGCGCGATAAGAGCCTGCTACCAAAGGATATGAGCTTCTCGGTGAACTACCTCGGTGCCGAGGTTACACAGGTGGGCCTAAACTTCTCGCGCCCCGCTGCGCAGGTGCTCGGGCAGTACTACAACTTCATACGTCTGGGTCGTGAAGGCTACCGCCAAGTGCAGCAAAACTGCATGGATATCGCCCGCTACTGCCATAAGCGCATAGGTGAGATGTCGTGCTTCGAGAACTACTCCGAGGAGGTTGTCAATCCGTTGTTTATCTGGTGCATGCGCGAGGAGTATAACCGCACGGCAAAGTGGACACTCTACGACCTGCAGGATAGATTGCAACAGAGCGGCTGGATGGTGCCCGCTTATACCCTGCCGAAGGATATCGACGATATTATCGTCATGCGCATCGTCGTGCGCCAAGGCATGTCACGCGATATGGCGGATATGCTACTCAAGGATATCGAGACGGCCGTTGTAGCACTCGATAAGCTGGAGTACCCCACCACCTCACGCTTGGCCTACGAGCGCGAGGAGGCACAGCTCGGCAAGGTATTTACGCACTAACGAAGGAGAATATTATGTCCGAATGATCAAGAGGGTGACTAAAAAGTAAAATAGTCACTCTCTTTTTATTCGGAAAGGTGAAAGCGCAGAGTACAGAGCAAAGAGCAAAGAGTGATGAGGGATTGTAAATATATGTAGTGGGGCACACCATCACTATATTAAGAGTAAAAAACGACATTTCATAGTGGATACTAATTTTTAGTCAGAGTGGTGCATCTGTGGTGATGACATGAAAAAGCCACCGATGGGTAGTACTTGGCGTACGTCCCATTGGTGGCTTTGATTGAAGCGCCGCAGATGCGCCGCTATCACGAAAAATTACTTCATATAGCTTTTAATATAGTGGTGGTGACTACCGTAGCGGTTGAAGGCGGCCTCGTCCAAAGCCTCCTGTGCGCTGGGGTGAGCTACAGAGATGATAAGACGCGCACGCTCCTGCAGGCTCTTACCATAGAGATCTACAGCACCATTCTCGGTTACAAACCAGTGAATATGGTTACGCGTGGTTACAACACCTGCACCCTCGGTCAATACATCCGAAATCTTCGACACGCCCTTGTTAGTGATTGAGGGCATGGCAATAATGGCCTTACCTCCCTTCGAGAGTGAAGCACCATAGATGAAGTCCACCTGACCACCTACACCAGAGTAGAACTTACGACCGAGAGAGTCGGCACATACCTGACCTGTGATATCTACCTGAAGAGCAGAATTGATGGCTGTCACCTTGTCGTTCTTGGCAATAACAAAGGGGTCGTTGGTGTAGCCTACATCCATCATAAGTACGCCGGGGTTGTCGTCGATAAAGTCGTACACCTTCTGCGAGCCCATAAGGAAGGTAGATACCATCTTACCCTTGTCGATATTCTTCAACGCACCATTAATTACGCCCTTCTCCACGAGGGGAAGCACACCATCGGCGAACATCTCGGTATGCACACCAAGGTTCTTGTGGTTACCCAACTGTGCAAGCACGGCATTAGGTATAGCGCCGATACCCATCTGGAGCGTTGCTCCATCCTCGATAAGGCCGGCACAGAGGTTACCAATCTTTGTCTCCACCTCGTTGGGAGCTGTGAAGTGAGCCTCTTCAAGGGGCTGATCATCCTCAACGAAGAAGTTGATACGTGAGCTGTGAATCATCGCATCACCAAATGAACGGGGAACATACTTGTTCACCACGGCGATAACATAATCTGCACACTCCACGGCAGCAAGCGTAGCATCTACCGATGTTCCGAGAGATACGTATCCGTGCTTGTCAGGGCGTGACACCTGAATCATCGCTACATTACAAGGTACAGCACCCGAACGATAGAGTTTCTGCGTCTCACTCAAGAAGATCGGAATATAATCAGCATAACCACTCTGCGTAACCTTACGCACGTTGCCACCCACGAAGAATGAGTCGAGCTGGAATACGCCCTCGAACTCGGGATCAGCATAGGGCGCAGGACCCTCGGTGTGGAGGTGGTGGATGTGCACATCCTTGAGCTCACCTGCACGACCACGCTCGCACATAGCCTTGATAAGGCACTGGGGAGCTGATGCCACAGAGCTCAAGTGAATATGATCACCCGACTTAATGCACTTAACGGCCTCTTCGGCTGTTGTAAACTTAATGTTGTTCATGTCTTTAAGTTTTATGTAGGTTAAACTTTTAGTTGTATCTATGTGAGTTAGTGTATGGGCAATGGGGATAAAGTCCCCAAGTCCATTTTGTTGTCAGAAGGGTGGCAGATTTGGAGATTTATCGCAGGCTGAAAAAGCGGAGTTTACTCGAGCGCAAATGAGCATTTTCAGACAAGCAAAGCTTCAAAGATGCCCCCTTATCACAACAAAATCAATTACTTGCGTTTTACTTCGACCTGCTCGTAACCCTCAATAATATCACCCACCTTAATATCGTTGTACGACTCGATGTTAAGACCACAATCCTGACCTACGGTTACCTCCTTAACATCATCCTTGAAGCGACGTGTGAGCCGAGCTTACCGGTGTAGATAACGATACCATCACGAATAACGCGGATGGGGGTATTGCGCTGGAGCTTACCCTCACGCACGATACATCCCGCCACGGTGCCGACCTTTGATATCTTGAAGGTCTCCATAACCTCCGTAGAGCATACTATCTCCTCCTTCATCACGGGCTCCAACATACCCTCGATAGCATCCTTAATCTCGTTGATGGCATCGTAGATGATCGAGTAGAGGCGGATATCTATCTGCTCCTTCTCGGCAGCCTTACGTGCCGCAGCCGAGGGACGCACCTGGAAGCCCACGATGATGGCATTTGAGGCGGCAGCAAGCAGTACATCCGACTCCGAGATCTGACCTACGGCAGAGTGGATGACGTTCACCTGCACGGTCTCCTTCGAGAGCTTGATGAGCGAGCCTGTCATAGCCTCCACAGAGCCATCCACATCACCCTTCACGATGATGTTGAGCTCCTTGAACGAGCCTATAGCTATACGACGACCAATCTCGTCGAGTGTTACGTGCTTCTGCGTCATGATGCCCTGCATGCGCTGCAGCTGCTCACGCTTATTGGCAATCTCGCGCGCCGAGCGGTCATCATCCATGACATTGAAGGTATCACCCGCCTGGGGAGCACCATTAAGGCCAAGCACCTGGACAGGTGTCGAGGGCCCTGCCTCGGTAACCTTCTTACCATTCTCATCGAACATCGCCTTCACGCGACCTGTATATGTTCCCGAGAGGAGAACATCACCTACACGCAAGGTACCATTCTGCACCATGATTGTAGCAACATAGCCACGACCCTTGTCGAGCATAGACTCAATCACGGCACCCGTAGCCTTACGATCGGGGTTAGCCTTGAGCTCGAGCATCTCGGCCTCGAGGAGCACCTTCTCGAGGAGCTTATCGAGGTTCATGCCCTTCTTTGCTGACACCTCCTGACACTGATACTTACCACCCCAATCCTCTACGAGGTAGTTCATCTGCGAGAGCTGCTCACGGATGTGATCGGCATTAGCCTGAGGCTTATCCATCTTGTTAATGGCAAAGACCATGGGCACACCTGCTGCCGAGGCATGGTTTATAGCCTCCACAGTCTGGGGCATCACGCTGTCGTCGGCAGCCACAATGATGATAGCCACGTCGGTCATCTTCGCACCACGCGCACGCATAGCAGTGAAGGCCTCGTGACCCGGAGTATCGAGGAAGGTAATCTTCTGTCCATTAAGCTCCACAGAGTAGGCACCAATATGCTGTGTAATACCTCCGGCCTCACCCGCCGTGACATTGGTCTTACGGATATTATCCAGAAGCGAGGTCTTACCGTGGTCCACATGGCCCATCACGGTAACAATCGGGGGGCGTGCCACAAGCTCCTCGGCACTATCCTCCTCTGCCTCGATAGCCTCCTGAATCTCTACAGAAACAAACTCCACGGTGAAGCCAAACTCCTCGGCCACAACAACCAAGGCCTCGGCATCAAGACGCTGGTTGATAGATACCATAAGTCCGAGGTTCATACATGCCGAGATAACCTCCATGGGCGACACGTTCATCATGGTCGCAAGCTCACTCACGGTTACAAACTCCGTAACCTTGAGTACGCTGCGCTCCATCTCCTCGCGTTCTATCTCCTCGTTCATGCGCTCACGTACCTCCTCACGTTTCTCTTTGCGATACTTCGCGCCCTTCGACTTCGTTCCCTTGGCCGTAAGACGTGCCAGCGTATCCTTAATCTGCTTTGATACCTCCTCGTCCGACACCTCGGGGCGCTGTATGGGCTTGGGCTGCTGCTTCTGCTGCTTCTTATTCTTCTTGCCGCCACCATTCTGTGACTGCTGCGCCTGCTGGGGCTGACCCTTCTGTCCACCCTTCTCGTGCTTCACATCCTTACCCTCCTTCTGAACATTCACCTTCTCCTTCTCAAGGCGTTTGCGCTTGTGCTTACCTCCGGGCACCATGTTCGACACATCCATCGTGCCGAGAATCTTCGGGCCATCGAGCGTCGATACCTGGGGGCGATATACCGAGTCGTGCTTCTCAAGTGCAGGCGTGGGTGCAGGCGTAGTCTCGGGCTTAACCTCGACCTTGGGTGCAGGCTTGGGCTCGGGCTTCATCTCCGCGGGTTTTTGCTCGGTCTTCTGCTCGGGTGCAGGTGCCGCCTTGGGCTCCTCCTTCTTACCTCCGAGGTCTATCTTACCCAAAATCTTGGGACCACGTACCTCATCCTTCACGCTGATGACATTGCTCTTAATCACGAGCTCCTCCTCGTCATCCGACTCCTTCTCGTTCTGATTGTTAAGGTTTACGGCATTCTTCTGCTGTATGCGCTCACGCACAGCGTTACGTTCATTTCCCGACTGACGATTACCACCAAACTCCTTCTCCAGAACGGCATATACCTCGGCTGATACGGGTGATGAGGGCGAGCACTCACTCTGTAGGCCCTTGCGCTGAAGATAGTCGGCAAGCGTATTAAATCCCACCTTAAACTCCTTAGCGACCTGTATAAGCCTTATCTTCTTATTATTATCCATTCAATACTCCTTTCATTAATCGTTATCAACACTACTACTCGAACTCTGCCTTGAGGATGGCAACTACAGCCTCGGCCTGCTCGACCTCAAGGTCGGCACGTCGCGCTACCTCCTCCACGGGAAGCTCCAAGACACTCTTCGCCGTGTCGCAGCCCGCAGCCTTCAGGGCCTCGATAACCCAGCCCTCAATCTCGTCTGCAAACTCCGTGAGTGCAACATCCTCCTCCTCAATCTCACGATATACGTCGATGTCGTAGCCTGTGAGCATCTTTGAGAGACGAATATTAAGACCTCCCTTACCAATAGCCAACGACACCTCCTCGGGCTTCAAATACACAGACGCCGTCTTACGCTCCTCGTCGATGGTGATAGAAGATATCTTCGCAGGGTTCAACGAACGCTGAATCATAAGCGAGGTGTTTGCCGTGTAGTTCACCACGTCGATATTCTCGTTACGCAACTCCTTAACCACAGTGTAGATACGTGCACCCTTCATACCGACACATGCACCTACGGGGTCGATGCGATCGTCGTAAGACTCTACGGCTACCTTCGCACGCTCACCGGGTATGCGGGCAATCTTCTTGATGGTAATAAGACCATCGTAAATCTCGGGCACCTCCTGCTCGAAGAGACGCTCAAGGAACTGGTTGTCGGTACGAGAAAGAATGATGCGAGGCTGATTGTTGTTCATCTCCACAGACTTCACAATAGCCTTGATGGCATCGCCCTTGCGGTAGAAGTCGTTAGGTATTTGCTCGCTCTTGGGCAATACGAGGTCGTTATCCTCATCGTCACGCACCAAGACCTCCTTCTTCCATACCTGATAAACCTCTCCGGTGATAATCTCACCCACCTTCTCCGAGTACTTCTCAAAGAGAGCCGCCTTCTCGAGGTCAAGGATGCGTGACGCGAGATTCTGACGCAATGACAATACGGCACGACGACCAAACTTCGTCATGTCTATCTGGTCAACATACTCATCACCCACCTCGTAAGAGTCATCTATGGCCTTTACCTCCGATAGCGCAATCTCGGTATTCTCATTCTCCACGGCATCATCCTCGACTACCGTGCGGTTACGCCAAATCTCAAGGTCACCCTTCTCGGGGTTAATGATAACGTCAAAGTTGTCATCCGTCTCAAACTGCTTCTGCAGTGTGTGGCGAAACACATCCTCCAATACGCCAATAAGCGTTGAGTTGTCAATGTTCTTCAGCTCCTTGAACTCGGCAAAGTTGCTGATAAGATTAATGTACTTCATTTTTCTGTTTTTATATTTTGTTTTGTTTTCTAAATCTATGTAGGTCTTACGTTCTCTTTATCTGCCCTCATGAGTAAGGCTCGTCGTAGGAGAAAAAAGCGGAGTTTACTTATGGTAAATGGGCTTTTTCTCGACAAAACAGATGACACAGATAGCCCATTATCACAAAAAATTACTTGAAGTCGAGATACTCCTTAACATATTTAATCTCCTCAAACTTATAACTCTTTGTCACTTCCACAGTCTGCTTACGCTTCTTACCCTCTATGAGTTGCTTATCCTCATATGAGATTGTCACGCCCTCGGCATCGGCATCATCAAGTTTGGCGATAATCTTCATTCCATCCTTGAGGAGCACCTCTACAGATGAACCGATAATCTTCTTATACTGGCGCAAGAGCTTGAGCTCCGAGCCTATACCTGCCGATGCGACCATCAGCGAGTAGTCCTCCACCTCACGGTCGAGCTCCGCCTCGATGGCACGATTTAGCGCAGCACAATCCTCGAGCTTCACGGCGGTGTCGCTGTCAATAAGTAGCTCAATCTCACCCATGGGCGTAATCTTGCAATCGACAACAAACATATCGCCACCATCGATATGTCGCTCCGCAATCTCTATAACCTTCTTAACATCAATCATATATACCTATTATTATCCTTCTATTTTTCATTTCACATATAGCCTTACAGCGCAAGATAATGCTCATTAGAAGGCTATATCCACGAAAGAAGGGGACTCTCTGTCCCCTCCATCTCGCATAATTACACCACAAAGGTACAAATATTTTTCGGTTTTCCAATATATATAGGTATTTTTTTATTCAGGGATGTTCTATAAATTTGGCGATTGAAGTATAATCTCCCGAAACAAAGCAGTTTTTCACTAATTTATAGGCTATCTCCGATGTCATGCACTTGCACTTTTCGCATAAATAGCTATCTTTGTATAAAATTTCAATAGCACGAGCTAATTATGTCAGTAGAAAGTAGAGTTAGAGCAGTCACGACACTGCGACTTACGGAGATGAAACAGCGTGGTGAGAAGATTGCCATGCTCACGTCATACGACTACTCGATGGCCAAGATTGTGGACCATGCGGGTATAGATGTTATCCTTGTTGGTGACTCGGCGGCCAATGTTATGGCGGGTTATGAGACCACGTTGCCCATCACGTTGGATATGATGATCTACCATGCCAAGGCTGTGGTGAGAGCTACGAAGAGGGCTTTGGTTGTTGTGGATTTACCCTTTGGCACATATCAGGGCAACTCGAAGTTGGCTCTTGACTCGGCTGTGCGCATCATGAAGGAGACGGAGGCCGATGCCGTGAAGTTAGAGGGTGGCCAAGAGGTCATTGAATCTATACAGCGTATTCTCTCGGCAGGCATTCCTGTTATGGGTCATCTCGGACTTATGCCGCAGTCGATACATAAGTTCGGCACATATAATGTCAGGGCCAAGGATGAGGCTGAAGCCGAGAAGCTCATCCGCGATGCGCACCTATTAGAGGAGGTTGGATGCTTCGCAGTGGTTTTGGAGAAGATTCCCGCAGAGCTTGGCCGTCGCGTATCGGAGGAGTTGCATATTCCCACCATCGGCATCGGTGCCGGAGGTGCCACGGATGGACAGGTGCTTGTTGCTCACGATATGCTCGGTATCACACAGGCCTTCTCGCCACGATTCTTGCGTCGTTATGCCGACCTCGGAAATACGATTTTAGAGGCTGTCGGCCACTATGTCGATGATGTAAAGAGCCGCGACTTTCCCAACGAGAAAGAGCAATACTGATAGATATATACACCTTGCGCGAGAACGCCTGTCCCGAGAAATGTGGACAGGCGATCTCTTTTATTGGAAAGAGCAAGGCTTGCGAACTTCGAAAAACCGCAGTTTACTAATCGTAAATGAGGATTTTGAGAAGGAGCATAACGCAGCTATTCGCCATTTTCACAGCTCCAAAACCTTGTTAGATAGCTTCATACATTAGAAAAGCAAACCCATAAGGATACTCCTCACCTCGCTCATATCGCTCCTCGGACACAAGCCTCCAACGAGAATAATCTATATCGGGAAATGAGGTGTCACCCTTGTAGTCATGCTCCACGCGCGTGATGTAGAGGCGGTCGGCAATATTCAACGCCTCGGCATATATCTGCGCTCCGCCAATGATAAATATCTCTTCATCGCCCTTGGCCATGGCTACAGCCTCCTCGATGGAGTGAGCTGTGAGAGCACCCTCAAAGGTGCGCTCGGCACGTGTGATAACGATATTGGTACGCTTGGGCAGAGGCCTCGAGCCGAGCGACTCGAAGGTCTTGCGACCCATGATTACGGCATGTCCCGATGTCGTCGTGCGAAAGAAACGCATATCCTCCTTAATATGCCACAGCAGGGCATTCTTATCTCCTATAACGCCATTCTGTGCGATGGCGACAATGATGCTTACCATAATTTAGAACGATAAAGGTGCTTTAATTGCGGGATGGGGGTCGTAACCCTCCAACTCGAAGTCTTCGTATGTGTAGTCAAATATAGATTTCACGGCGCCGTTGAGCTTCAGCGTTGGGAGCCTGCGAGGCTCACGCGACAGCTGCTCGGCAGCCTGCTCAAGGTGGTTGAGGTAGAGGTGAGCATCACCCAACGTATGCACGAAGTCACCAAGTTCCAAGCCACACTCCCGGGCAATCATCATCGTGAGCAGCGCATAAGAGGCAATATTGAAGGGCACACCCAGAAAGCAGTCGGCACTACGCTGATAGAGCTGACACGAGAGCTTACCCTCGGCAACAAAGAACTGAAACATCGTATGACACGGAGGCAGCGCCATGGTATCTACATCGGCAACATTCCATGCCGAGACAATCATACGACGTGACGTGGGATTTGTCTTAAGTGTATCTATAACCTTCTGTATCTGATCTATAGATCCGCCATCGGGCTTGGGCCAGCTGCGCCACTGGTAGCCATATACATGGTTGAGATCACCAAAGCGGTAGCCCCCGATAGGCGACTCCATACCTGCCGCCCGAAGGAAGGTATCCATATCCACGGGCAGCACACCATGCTTGACACACAGCTCGTTATAGTAACGGAAAGCATCGCTATCCCAAATATGCACACCATTCTCCACGAGGTATTTTATATTGGTATCACCGCGCAGGAACCACAACAACTCATGCACGATACCCTTCATAAACACGCGCTTGGTAGTGAGCAGAGGAAAACCCTCGGCGAGGTTGAAGCGCATCTGATATCCGAAGATACCCTTCGTGCCTGTGCCCGTGCGGTCGCCACGCACCACACCCTCACGGCAAATCTTATCCAGCAGCTCAAGATATTGTTTCATCTATTGCAAAAGTTTTAAGACTCAACATATTATCGCTATCCATCGCGACATATACAGCCTCCTCGGCCGACCAGTCACTCAGGAAAAACATCTCGTATTCCTCCATCTTCTCATGGTGCGGAATGTGCATATGCCCGAAGATGTAGGCCTCGACATTCGTGTGCGATAGTTTATGCTCCGAGGCATACTCCTTTAGCGGAGTTAAATGCGCAAGCGACAGCGCCACAGCGCCATGCGACTTACGCGACTTGCCACTCCACCAACATCCAAACTTCAGCGCCAAGTCGGGATGCACAAGCCAGCTAAAGAGACAGCGCGCCACCGACGAACGGAAGAATAGATTCATAAGGCGCAACATCGGTTGCCCCTTGACATTCATATTATCGCCATGCGCCAAATGTACTACCCTACCGCCAATATGCTCCACACGAGGATTACGCTCGATGCGGATGCCACACTCACGCGTGAGATAGTCATAGCACCACATATCATGATTACCCGTATAGAGCACAACCTCGACACCACGACGCGAGAACTCCGACAGACGACTCAACACGCGCACAAAGCCGGCAGGCACAACTCTATGGTATTCAAACCAGAAGTCAAAGATATCGCCCAAAAGGTAGAGCGACGTGACATCCGGGGCTATCATATCCAACCAGCGGCAAAAGGCCTCCTCCGTGCGTCGCTGCTGCTCTGCACTGCCACCACCAAGATGTATATCCGAGACGAAATAGATCATTTGCCGTTATAATCGTTTAACAATCTCCGCTTCAATACGTTCAATACCCATGGGACACATATTCATATCGCCATCACGCGAGATGATATAGGCCATAGGCAGCGTGCCGACATTATATGTAGCAAAGACCTCTGGGTTATGACCTCCAAACACAGATATCCAGGGATGCTTCTGTTGACGTACAGCCTCAATCCACATCGAGATATCACTATCCGACGAGACATGATATATCTCAAAGCCTCGGTCATGATACTTATCATAGATTGCCTTCAAATCGGCATTCATCGTATTACATAGCGCATTGGTTGCCGACCAAAAATAGAGAAGCACAACCTTACCATCGAGCGATGAGAGTCGATATGACTTCTTATATATATCCTCCAGCTCAATATCCGGATAGTTCACCATCGTCACCTTACTTGTGATTTCAGCGAGAGTCACCTGCTCGGCAACGCTCCTCTCGAGCAGTGTTATATATGGTGAGGTGGGATACGAAGCTCGTATTCCTTCGAGGACCGAGCGGTAGTGCGCCAAGCCTATGCCGTAACCCTCAAGTTGAGGTATATAACGCTCTGCAACCCTGTGGTGCATAGCATAAAAGGCCGCCAGCGTACCGGGGTTACTGCCAACAAAACGCAACTGCGTCTGTATAGCATCCTTGGCCGCTTGATAGGCCCGCATCTCCATATCCGAGAGGCGATTATCCTTACGTTCGATGTTGTTGGCTATATTCGACAGACGGTCACCGGCATTGAAATAGTCGCGCGTGAAGAGACGTATAAGCTCCGACTCACGGCTGCCTCGAACCTCGTAGTTTAAGAAGATATCTCCCGCAGCCTCCAGATATATATTGTCACCCGGAGCAACCACAATGACCACAGGACGATGTTCGCCACCAAAACTTAAGCTATAAAAACGTGGAGAGGCATCCTCCTCAACCTCAAAGTTAAAACAAAAACCTCCATCATCGGCAAGGGCTGCACGTGCAACGACCTCCGACGAGTCGAACGTATCGGATATACGCTCCAAAAAGAGCGAGTCCACAACACCGCCTACAAAGCGACCTTCGACAGTTGCCATATGGGGAGTCACCCTCTCCTGACAACCACAAAATGCTGCAACACAGATGGCAGCAACTATAATCAATCTCTTCATTCTTCTATGCTTGAATATCGTAGAGTGGAATATCCACCTGTTATATGCTATATAACGTCACTTACTTTGCGACATTGTGTCGCACAGCACCTTTTGTCGCGCGCGCCTGCGGCTTACGGTTTGTTGTACGCTGCTGCTTACCTCGCTTCACATTACGCACTGCCGAGGCTTGGTGGTAATCACTGCGCACCGCACTCAACGACTCCATGTCTATATCGATATTCTCTCCCGACATAAGACGCATATCACGAAGTATGGAGTCGTTATTGGGATACTCGTTATTAAATTCCGTACTCTTTGTTCGCATATATCTCACAACATTGGCGACCTCGGGTATTACATCCTGCGAGGCACGCTCCTCGGCAATATAGCGAGCCATGCGCTGCACATACTTACCATAGTGCTTAAACATTATGCGCTGCTGCGGATAGTGCAATTTTTCAGGCACGATAGATAGATCTTGGCGCGAAGGTTGCGGGTATGGTGAATCGACATCGAGTCTGAAATCCGACATTATGAAGAGGTGGTCCCAAAGTTTATGCTTGAAATCCTCCGTATCACGCAACATAGGGTTGAGATTACCCATCACGGCAATCACGGCCTTAGCTTGGCGTGTGCGCTCGGCGCGATCCTCAATCTCGAGCAGCAGATCTACCATACTCTGTATATGTCGTCCATATTCAGGGAGGAAGAGTTTGCGCCTGGTATAATTATAATTCTTTTTCATAGTCATGTTATTATCCCGTTTGATTATAACCACTCACAAAAAAATAGCGATTACTATTCAATCTAATAATGGGTTAGAGCCAATCTGCTATCAGGGTATTGCACTATAATGCCAAATGTAGCATCTTTCGTCGCCTTTAGCCAAGCAGAGTTTGAGCATCTGGTGTAATGACCGAACATTGCCACTGACAACCACCGTTTAACTCTACAAAGTAAATGCAAATTATTCATAAAAACAAAAGTATGACAAGAATTTTGATTCTATCACGCTCAAAAAGCATGGTAAACTCTTTGAGTGAACGACTACGTTTCGAGAACTTCTCGACCACCGAAGCCGAGAGCCTGCCACAGGCCAACGAGATAAGTCGAGCCATGCACTTCGATGCCGCTATAATCGATGACGAGCTATCGACCGAAGAGCTGGGAATTCCACATATTATCATAGCTCGCAATCCTGATATGAACTCCGCAGTCGAAGCGCTACGCCACGGCGCAATAGACTACCTCTCGACGCCTATCGACATGAATAGACTTCTCGACACGCTGCGCAGCCTTGATGCCGAGTCGGAGATTGAGAGCAGCAATGACACGCCTCGCACCACACGTCAACCATCACGTCGCACGAATTGTGCCACACAACCCATCATAGGTCGCTCGGCAGCCATAGAGCATGTCCGACAGATGATACGTCGCGTAGCGCCCTCGGATGCCCGCGTACTGGTGCTCGGCGAGAATGGCACAGGCAAGGAGCTTGTAGCTCGCTGGCTGCACTTGAAGAGCCGACGCGCCGAGGCCCCATTTATCGAGGTGAACTGCGCAGCCATACCTGCCGAGCTTATCGAGAGTGAACTCTTTGGGCACGAGAAGGGCTCCTTCACCTCGGCCGTGAAGCAGCGCAAAGGCAAGTTCGAGTTGGCAAACGGAGGCACTCTGTTTATGGATGAGATAGGCGACATGTCGCTCTCGGCACAAGCCAAGGTGCTACGCGCCCTGCAGGAGAATAAGATTACACGCGTGGGAGGCGACCGAGATATCGCCGTAGATGTACGTGTCGTGGCTGCAACAAATAAGGATATACGCAAGGAGATAGAGTGCGGCAACTTCCGCGAAGACCTCTATCATCGCTTGAGTGTGATTGAGATAGATGTTCCGCCACTACGTGAGCGTCGTGACGATATAGCCCTACTTGTCGAGCACTTCGTGGCCGAGATATGCTCACGACACAATATCACAACAAAGGATGTCGAGCCCGAGGCGATGGATATACTATCACAACGCACATGGAGTGGTAATATACGCGAACTGCACAACGTCGTGGAGCGACTGATAATCCTCTGTGACGAACATATCACAGCCGAGGCTGTGGAGCTATACTGCAGGCATTAACCGCGGAGCTCCTTCTCAAGCTCCTCAACCGTAGTAACAACACTCTCGGCACCCGCAGCATAGAGCTCCTCGGCGAAGCGAAAGCCCCAAGCCACACCGATGGAATCAATACCTGCGGCCGCAGCCGTGCGTATATCTATGCCCGAGTCGCCAACCATCACGGCACGTGACGACTCAACACCCGACACGCGCAGAATATTATGGATAATGGCAGGATCGGGCTTTAGAGGTACACCCTCGCGATTGCCTTCTACTGCAACAAACTCTATATCGCCAAAGAACTTCGCTACGAGTCGGTCTGTACCATGCTGAAACTTATTAGAGGCTACGGCCAACTTCACGCCCTCGCCGCCAAGTCGATGCAACAGCTCACACATACCCTCATAGGGCATAGTATGGCGGTCGATATTATCTACATAGTAGCGACGGAACTGCGCTACACACTCCTCAACATAGGCCTCATCCGTAGCAAGCTCCGCGGGCAGGGCACGCTCCACAAGACGCTTAATACCGCCACCCACCATCTGTCGATACTCCGCATCGGTATGCTCGGGCAGGTTGCGCGAGCGCATGACATAATCCACCGAAGCCGCCAAATCGCCAATAGTATTTAGCAGCGTACCATCCAAATCGAATATTACAATATCGTATTTCATGCTACAAAGATATCTATTTTCGAGAAAAAATGATAACTTTGCAGATATGATACAACTTTCACTTATTATTGCCACGTATAATCGTGCGGAGCAGCTGCTAACAACACTCCGCTCCGTTGCCATGCAGTCTGCCAAGAGCAGTACATGGGAGTGTATCGTGGTGGATAATAACTCGAAGGACAACACCAGGAGCTCGGTCGAGGTCTTCATCGCCGAACACAGCCCACTAAATATCCGCTATATATTCGAGCCCAAGCAGGGATTATCGCATGCTCGCAATGCCGGCATACGCGCTGCCAAGGGAAATATCCTCGCATTTATAGATGATGATGAGCGCATTGTCAAGGAGTTTATCTCGGCATATATCGAGCTCTTCGAACGCCATGCCGATGCCATGTCCGCCGGAGGTAAGATTATTGCCGAATATCCCACAGGGCGACCACGATGGATGTCGCGATATACGGAACAACCCATAGCCAACCCCATGGACTTTGGCGAACAGGTGAAGTTATTTCCCAAAAGACGTATCCCCGGAGGTGGAAATATGGCTTTTCGCCGCGAAGTGTTCGATATCATAGGTCTCTTCAATACGAACCTCGGTCGCTCGGGAAGCTCGCTTATCGGTGGCGAGGAGTGTGACCTCTTCGAGCGTATCGCCAACAAGGGCATGAAGTGCTACTATGTACCACGTGCCGTGATGTATCATATAATACCCGAAGAGAAGCTTACCAAGGAGTACTTCACACGCCTGGCATACAACACGGGAGTGAGCCAAAGGGCTCGCGCGCGCATACATAGGCGCATTGTGCAATTATATATGGGAGAGATTGCAAAGTGGTGTGCAACACTACTTCTATCTCTTGTACACCATCCCGCGCAGTCTCGCTATCTACTGCTTATGCGCCGACACATCACACGCGGTATAACACATCGCGGATAGTAGATTGAGCAATAACTTTTCGCCAAAGATATACTTCGTATAGTTGATTTATTTTAGCTATTCGTTTAAAATATCAAAAAACATGTTTGTTTTTATATTTTTTTTCTTACATTTGTAGTACGAACAGAATGAAACTAATCATTAAAAACTTTGTACTATGAAAAAACTTCTACTTGTTTTGGTTGCTGTAGTATTCGCATCTTCAGCATTTGCACAGGATTACAAGAACTCTATCGGTTTGCGTTTGGGTTGGGGTGCCGAGGTTCAGTACGAGCGTCACTTCTCTGCAGAGAACTACTTGGAGGCCAACCTTGGTCTTAATGGCTTTGGTCGAGATCTCTTCGTTAACGCTACTTACAACTGGAACTGCTGCGAGTGGAACTGGACTCCCAGCGTAGGTAAGTGGTTCTTGTCAGCCGGTGTCGGTGCATCACTCGGTATCTGGGGATTCCGTGCATTCGACTTGGGTGTGGCCGGTGATGTTGCCTTTGGTCTCCGCTTCAAAAAGCCTGTAACTCTCTCTTTGGACTACCGTCCCACAATCTACTTCTTGCAGAGCAACTGGACCGGTGGTTTGTATGGCATAGCTCTTACTTGCACATACAACTTCTAAAGAGCCGATATAGGAATCTTTCCCTGATATATATTGCCCCGGATGAATGTTTGGGGCAATATTTTTTGACGTAGTATGTTAATATAAGAGAAACCTTATAAATATTGGGATATATGAGAAAACTACTATTGATTATCGTTGCCGTACTTACCGTATCGGCGGTATCGGCACAGCAGTGGTCTGCAGGTCTTCGTGCAGGCGCAGGGGTGCAGGCTGTAGGTCAGCTCACCTTGGGTAACAAGAACTATATCGAGGCTCGCTTTGGTGCTTCATGGATTAACCCCGTTGTCACGGTTGCATATGAGAGCGACAATAAGCTCTCTGTAAACTCATCGCGCATCATGGCCGACTTTACCATTCTTCACAATTGGCGTGTAGTCGAGATGGATTGGACCCCCGAGGCCGGTCGTTGGTTCTTTGATGCCGGTGTGGGTGTGAATGTCGGAGGCAAGGCACACTATGCCTATGTAGGTCTTGCCGGCATGGCTCGTCTTGGAATAACATTTAACGATGCCCCTATCAGCTTGTCGGTAGATTGGACCCCTTCGTTTGGTCCCGGCATATTGTATGTAGGCAAGTATAACGACGTTGTCTTCAACGAGCTCGGTCTTGCCGGCCTGGGCATTACATGCACCTATAATTTCTAATTAGCAGCACGTATATATAGAAACGAGGTGGGTGACTAAAAAGTAAAATAGTCACCCACCTCGTTGTTCGTAGATTTTAGACTTGCGAAGCCCGAAAAGGCGGAGTTTACTAAAGAATAAATAAGCATCTGACGGATAAGGCATATGCCCACAAGAGCCTTATTAGACAGAGTCGTTATTGTTTAGTGCCGTTTCCCTTCTGAAATTATCTCTTGGTCTTATATGCAGCACGATAAGAGCCACGCGCCATCTTCTGCAACTTATTCTTTATAAGATTCTTGCGGATAGGAGCAAGGTGGTCGGTAAAGACCATACCTTCTATATGATCATACTCGTGCTGAATAACACGTGCAGGCTTACCTGTAAACTCCTCATCATGCTCCACAAAGTTCTCATCGAGGTAGCGCATACGGATAGTCACAGGACGGCGCACATTCTCGTGCAGACCAGGAAGCGAGAGGCAACCCTCCTCGAAGAGCGACGTCTCCTCCGACTCCTCATATATTTCGGGATTGATAAACACACGCTTATAGTCCGCCAACGAGGGATCATCGTCAGCCCAAGGCGTACAATCAACAATAAAGAGGCGAATGTTCTTACCAATCTGTGGCGCTGCAAGACCCACACCTTCGGCCTCGGCCAAGGTAATCCACATATCCTCTATAAGCTTTTTAAGTTCGGGATAGTCGGGAGTGATATCCTCGGACTCGTTACGCAAAATCTGCGAGCCGTATATTACAATAGGATAAATCATCTTATCAATAGTTTTCTATGTTTTTCTGCATTACATTCCCTGTGAGGCCATATAATCTTGCAGTATTATAGCTGCCGACACCTTGTCCACCAACGACTTATCGCGACGCGCCATCTTACCTATGCCACTCTCGCGTATGGTGCGTTGTGCCAAGACCGAGGTGAAACGCTCATCATAAGCCACCACCTGCTTATCGGGATAGGCATGGCGTAGGCGACCTATAAGCGGCTGTATATAGCGCATCGTCTCCGAGGGCGAGCCATCCATCTGTCGGGGGTGTCCCACGACAATGGTCGAGACCTCCTCGCGAGAGAAGTAGTCAGCAAGGTAACGCTCCAACTGCTTCGTATCTACAGTATCCAGCGGCGAAGCGATAATACCGAGAGGATCGGTAACAGCCAATCCCGTGCGTTTCGTGCCGTAGTCTATGGCTATGAGTCGCGGCATACTACAAAACCTTACCGACAAGATAACCTATACCATACCCCACGATGTAGCATAAGGCCAAAATAGCCACGATATATAACCACATGCGGGGTCGGATGGTTGGCTTGCTTGTCATGGATTATGCCTTCTTAATCTTCTTGAACAACTCGCGGAACGATACCTCCTTCTCAATCAACTGACGCAACGCCTCAATCTTAACACGCTCCTGCAGCATCGTATCACGGTGGCGCACCGTAACCATACCATCATTCAAGGTATCGTGGTCGATAGTCACACAGAAGGGTGTACCAATAGCATCTTGACGACGGTAGCGCTTACCAATAGAGTCCTTCTCATCGTAAACCACATTGTAGTCATACTTGAGATCGTCGATAATCTGACGTGCCACCTCAGGAAGACCATCCTTCTTAACCAAAGGCATAACGGCAACCTTCGTAGGAGCAAGAGCTGCAGGGATGCGCAATACTACGCGCTCCTCGCCATTCTCAAGCTTCTCCTCGCAGTAGGCCGCAGACATAATCTGTAGGAACATACGGTCAACGCCGATAGAGGTCTCAACAACGTAGGGTACATAGCTCTCGCCACGCTCGGGGTCGAAGTACTGAATCTTCTTGCCCGAGAACTCCTGATGACGACCAAGGTCGAAGTCCGTACGCGAGTGAATACCCTCCACCTCCTTGAAGCCGAAGGGGAAGTTATACTCCACGTCGGTTGCGGCATTAGCATAGTGCGCCAACTTATCGTGGTCATGGAAGCGGTAGTTCTCGTCACCAAAACCAAGAGCACGGTGCCATGCCATACGTGTCTCCTTCCACGTGTTCCACCACTCCATCTCGGTACCGGGCTGCACGAAGAACTGCATCTCCATCTGCTCGAACTCTCTCATACGGAAGATAAACTGACGAGCTACAATCTCGTTACGGAAGGCCTTACCTATCTGTGCGATACCGAAGGGAAGCTTCATGCGGCCCGTCTTCTGCACATTGAGGTAGTTCACGAAGATACCCTGAGCCGTCTCGGGACGCAGATATACGGTGTTGGCACCATCTGCCGTTGAGCCCATCTGTGTGGAGAACATAAGGTTGAACTGACGCACATCCGTCCAGTTGCGAGTACCCGAAATAGGGCAAACAATCTCACAGTCGAGGATTATCTGCTTCAGCTCCTCAAGGTTATTATCGTTGAGGGCTGCAGTGAAACGCTCATGTATGGCATCCATCTTGCCCTTAATCTCCAACACGCGGGGTGAGGTAGCCAAGTACTGCGCCTCGTCGAACTTCTCACCGAAACGCTTCTTCGCCTTCTCCACCTCCTTCTGAATCTTCTCCTCCTGCTTGGCCATCCAATCCTCAACCAAGACATCGGCACGATAACGCTTCTTCGAGTCCTTATTGTCGATAAGAGGGTCGTTGAAGGCTCCTACGTGGCCCGAAGCCTCCCATGTTCTGGGGTGCATGAAGATGGCAGCATCGATACCCACGATATTCTCATTAAGCTTAACCATCGAATCCCACCAATAACGCTTGATGTTGTTCTTCAACTCAACACCATTCTGACCATAATCATAGACGGCACCTAAACCATCATAAATCTCGCTCGAAGGGAATATAAAGCCATACTCCTTGCAGTGTGCGATAAGTTTTTTGAAGAGTTCCTCCTGTGTCATAGTATATATTTTTTGTTACTTACATCATTAGATTATATGCCTATGGCATACAACGCACAAAGATAATATTTTTTATCGAATTAATCGCCTATTTCAGGAGATTATGTCCTCGGAAGCTGAAGTGTTCGCCACGCGCTATTATCACATGATCCAAAAGACGTATCTCAAAGAGCTTCGCAGCCTCGGCCACACGCTCGGTAAGTTCACAGTCGGCATCGCTCGGAGAGGCGCTGCCCGAAGGGTGGTTATGTACAAGAACAAGCTGCACGGCAAGAAGCTCCAACGCGCGCTTGATAATCAACCTGCAATCGACCACCGTAGATTGAACACCCCCCTGACTGATGCGCACCTTATCGAGCACTCTGCCCGACGACGCAAGATACAACACCCAACACTCCTCATGCTGCAACGTACCAACCACAGGCTCCATTATTCGCACCACATCGCCATCCGAGGCCACCCGCTCCATGCTCTGTGTCTCGGCAATAGCAATCCTACGTCCCAGCTCTACGGCAGCACGCAGACGCATGGCTCGCGACATACCAAGACCAGCAACCATACGTAAGCGTGCAAGCTCCACCGTGGCAAGGCTCTGCAACGAGCCTTCGACATCGGATAAAAGCCGCTCGGCGAGCTGTATGACCTGCTCATCAACCTCCTCATCAGCAAGAAGCAGTGCAAGAATCTCCTCATCAGAGATGCTCTCTATACCGCGACCCTGTAGTCTTAGTGTAAGGTTTCGCATACCCACTCCTATTAGTTAGCCATCCTATCCAACTGGTCGAGAATACGCGCACTATTCTCATCATTTATGGTAAAGGTCGTATTGCGCGACACCGAGTAGGCAGCACTCTGCTCCGCCTCCTTCTTCGAGTCACCCGAGCCATAGCCTACGGCGATACCATCGACATAGACCGTGGAGACAAATCCAGGATGAGCAGCCGATGTTGAGCGATCATGTCCCGTGCGGAACTCTACCGAGTAATGGTTCTTCTGACACCACTCTATAAGACGACTCTTAAAGTCGGTCTCCGAGCGCAATACATCCTCCAGCGAGAGGTGTTTTCTGAATATATCGTTTATAAGTAGGCGATTTACAAAGTCGTAGCCCTGATCGAGATATATGGCACCCATCATCGCCTCAAAGGCATCGCCATAAATGTGCTTCTGGTGGGCATTACCCACAGCATGCGAGATAACATGGTGATTCAATCCTATCTCCGAAGCTATGCGGTTGAGCGACTGACGCGACACCATCTTCGAGCGCACCTGCGTCATAAAACCCTCATCACGATCGGGAAACTCTATAAAGAGGTAGTCCGACGTGACACTCTCGATAACGGCATCCCCCAAAAACTCAAGACGCTCATTGTTGACATGCGAGCCATCATCCAGCTCCACAGATGCCGACTTATGAATCAAAGCAAGCTTGTAGAGCTCGATGTTATGTGGCACGAAACCAAACATATCGTCTATAGCAACATAGAAGGCCTTATCGGGTCCGAAGTTGCGACGAAACGGGCGCAACAAAAAATCAAACATAAGGTGTGTCCTACAAATTATAAAAAATTATACCCTATTTCGAGAGATTATATTTCGGCTACTTTTACCTAATCGACACAATCTCCCTGACAATATAATACATCAATAAAGAATGGACTAAACCGAGGAGATATATTCCCCCAGATTAGTCCATCATCTTTTTCAACAACCTAACGGACACTCTACATCCACACATGAAGCGCAGATGGAGATGTCGCCCTCAGGTTATTATAAAAAGTCACTCCAAGGGTTGTACATCACAAATCTCACCCCCGAGTAGAAATTAGCTATTACTTGTGAGCCTCGATGTAGCTGATAGCATCGCCAACAGTCTGGATCTTCTCTGCATCAGCATCGGGAATCTGAAGATCGAAAGCCTTCTCGAACTCCATGATAAGCTCTACCTGATCCAAAGAGTCTGCACCGAGGTGTGCTGTGAAGCTAGCCTCTGCAACTACCTCTGACTCCTTAACGCCCAACTTGTCAACGATGATCTCGACAACCTTTGACTGAATTTCTGACATAACAAATAAGTTTTAGTTAAACATTATAGTAGTAAATATTATCTACTGTAATCATGCTCGGTAATTTTTTTTAACCGAACGGTGCAAATGTAACACTTTTTTTATTATCTTTGACATTATCTCGCAAAAAAATTATCAACATATTGGCAACAAGAAGTATTAAACTATTAATAAACAGAACATTATGAACCTTTTATTAATTTCCAATTCTACCAATGCCGGTGAGGAGTATTTGAAATATCCTATCGGAGAGATTGCAAAGACACTTGAGGGTATTACCGAGGTAGTCTTCATTCCCTATGCAGCCGTTACGTTCTCTTACGACGAATACGAAGCCAAGGTGCAGCGTCGCTTCGACGAGATAGGCATCAAGGTGCGCTCGGTGCATCACGCCCTCAACAAGCGTAACTTCGTGCGCCATGCACAGGCCATAGTTATCGGCGGTGGAAATACCTTTGCTCTGCTGAAGAAGATGCAGGAGGAGGATCTCCTCGACGTTATCTTCCGTCGTGTGAAGGCCGGCACACCATATATCGGCTGGTCAGCAGGTAGCAACGTTACATGCCCCACAATCTGCACAACAAACGATATGCCTATCGTGCAGCCATCGTCCTTCCGTGCCATAGGACTTGTGCCCTTCCAGATTAACCCTCACTATCTCGACGCTAATCCCGAGGGTCATGCCGGAGAGACCCGCGAGCAGCGTATCTTGGAGTATCTTGAGGCCAATCGTGGTCGCTATGTCGTAGGTTTGCGCGAGGGTTGCATGCTCCGCATCAACGACAACGGCATTGAGCTTATCGGCTCTCGTCCCATGCGTATCTTCCGCAAGGATATCAAGACCTATGAGGTACAGCCCGGCGAGAATATCGACTTCCTACTTCGTCGTAGCAAGTAATCTTGGATGGGTGGTATAACCACGACAATAGGTAATCGGGGCGAGGATATAGCTCAAGAGTGGCTACGTAAGCAGGGCTACTATATCGTAGCTCGCAATTGGCGTGCAGGTCGCTACGAGATAGACATCATCGCCGAGCACTTCGACACCATACACTTCGTCGAGGTGAAGACGCGCTCACGCACAGGTTGGCAGTCGCCCTACGACTCGATAGATGACAACAAACGACGCTCATTGCGACGTGCAGCTGCTGCATATACGGCTATGCACCACCCACGCATGACGACGCAGTTTGACCTTCTCGCCGTGGAGACAACACCCGAAGGAGAATATACCGTGGAGTACATAGAAAATATAATGTAGGCATGGGCCTGATATACAGCTGTGGCATATGGTTTTATGAGCAAGGCATAAGAGTTGCCTCGCACTTCAACTCTAAGGCTAAACTTTGGTGCATAGGGCGCGAGGATATCTTCTCAAGGATAGCGCGTGCCATAGTACCCGATGAGCCAATAGTGTGGATACACGTAGCCTCGCTTGGCGAGTTCGAGCAAGGCAGACCCATCATCGAGGAGCTGAAGGTCTCGCACCCCGAGCTACGTATCATGCTCACCTTCTTCTCGCCATCGGGATATGAGGTGAGGAAGAGCTACCCCATGGCCGACTATATCTTCTATCTGCCGTCGGATAGGCCTCGCAATGTACGTCGCTTTTTGGATATCGTAAAGCCTCGTGCAGTGATATTTGTCAAGTATGAGTTTTGGCTAAACTATCTGCGTGAGCTTCGCCGACGCGAGATCCCGACATACCTTATCTCGGCCTCGTTTCGTCCGCGCTCCATATTCTTTATGCCCTGGGGCATAGGCTGGCGGCGTGCGTTACGCGGATATAAGCACCTCTTCGTGCAGAACGAAAGGTCGCAAGAGTTGTTATTGAAGTTGGGGTGTCACAATGTAACTGTCGCCGGAGATACACGCTTTGACCGCGTAGTAGCACTTGCCAAGGAGAGCAAATCCAACCCTTCCATCGAGCAATTTATCTCGAATAAGCCACTCTTTATCGCGGGCTCGACATGGGAGGAGGATGAAGTGCTATTACGCGAACTCATAGCCCAACACCCTGATATAAGATTCATCATCGCCCCTCATGAGATTGGCGAGGAGCGCGTAGCTCGCCTCAAGGCATCGCTTCGAAGTGCAGTGCTCTATACCGAGTTCATCAAGAATGAAAACTCGACAGAGGCACAGGTTCTGATACTCAATACCATGGGCATGCTTGGCGGCATATATCGCTATGCTCGATGGGCATATATCGGCGGGGGGTTTGGCCGCGGAATACACAACACACTTGAGGCTGCTACATACGGTCTGCCCATCGCCTTTGGCCCCAACTACAAGAAGTTTAACGAAGCGATTGGCCTTATCGAGTGTGGTGCAGCATGCAGCGTAAAGAGTGCGCGTGAGCTATCCACATGGTTTACGTTGCTTAAGAGTGACGATGCCGCACGGCAACGTGCAAGCGACGCATCACGGAGCTATACCGCACAAAACTGCGGAGCAACAAAACTTATAATCGAAGCGCTCGACAATAGTCTATAAAAAATGCAAAGCGGGTGACTATACAGTAAAATAGTCACCCACTTGTTGTTCGGAGGTTGAATAACAAGATCTATTTTCAGGCTTGCGAAACAAAGAACGATTAAATAGACCTTTTATTCAGCCTCATGCGCGGCTCCTTTAGAGAATAGGCTCGCTCTCCACAGCACGTGTAAGCTCTGCCTCCTCACGTACCACGGCAGGTATCTCGCTACGCTCATAGACGCTCTCGACAGCAGGCTTGCTGTTGCTTGTCAGCGTCAATATCTTATCCTCGGAGGTAAGTACGAAGCTATATGTTGAGCCCCACGCCTCACCATCACTATACACGCCACTCAACACTCCATTAGAGACACTAAAACTACCCGTATAGAGCTCATAAAAGACCGTATATGAGCGCTGATAAAGCTCAAACGAACCATCATTCTTAAGCCCAAGATAGATATCCACCGGAGAATCTTCGTCATTCCAGGTCTTGAGCCGCCACTCACCAATCAAGCCCTCCTCGCTGATGTTGCCACCACCGCCATTATTACCACCATCATCTACCGGCTCACAAGCTACAAATGCTACTACGAGCGCCATAAGTGACCATATCTTAAAATTCTTCATATCTCAATAGTTTTACCTATATTATTTCTTTCAAGTAGCAAGACTACATCCAACCACCAGCCTCGGGGTTAAGTGCATCATTAACCTTAATATCGGGACGAGCAATAAGTGCAAACTCACGCTCCGCGACCATACCTCCGGTAAGCATATCTCCACCGGGGGTAGAGCCTCCGGCAATGAACTTAACCTTAATAATCGCGCTACCGGGCTTCGAGCAATTTACCAATAACTTACCTCCCATAATATTAAGGCTCGTAACACCCAACTTTGCACGATCCTCCTCGCTGATCGACACGCTCTGATATGCCGTAATCGTAAGGTTACCATCACCAATATACTTACCAAGTTCAATGACAGCATCCTCACCCACAGGTGCAGGAATAGCCGTAATACCTCGCATAATCATCAACGCCTGAAAAGCATCAACAACACCCGTACCCATCTTATTATAATAGTTGGCAAGGTTGAGCGTCTTATTATAGGGAGCAGTACGGAAGCCCGTGAGACGACTATTAATATCGTTTACCGACGATAGCAACATAGCCTTAAACTCGTTAACAGTAAACTCAAGACCATTCTCCACAGCATAAGAGAGCATCAAGGCAGCAATGCCCGAAACATGAGGACATGCCATAGATGTACCCTGCATATAGCCATACTTATTACCTTTCATATCGGTAGGAATAGTCGAAAGAACACAGCCCTCTTCAGCCATTGTCGTGGGGTGATACTCTCCACCCGGAGCAGCAATATTACAGCCCGGGCCATAGCATGTATAGTATGCAGGCATACCATCGGGAGCAATACCCGTAACGGCAATATAGTCGCGGTACGCGGCAGGATAACCGGCACGATCAACACCATCATTACCTGCAGCAAAGATTACAATACCGCCCTTCAGTGCCGGACAGCGAGGATTCTCCTCGTTGTGGGTCATAAAGTAGAGCAACGCCTTGTAGATGGCACTCGTCAAGCCATTTTGGAATTGGCTATCGTAAGCCAAAGAGAGTGCACCAGACTCTCCATACACGGGGAAGCCCCATGAGTTCTGCAAAATGCTGGCACCACGGTCCGCAGCATACTCAATAGCCGCAGCATCATCCTCATAGCTAGCCGTATCGGTGCCCGACATAATTTGGCAAGAGATAAGCTTCACGCCATCACCCTTACCCGTACCTCCTGCAACACCCGAGACACCCTTGCCATTGTTATTCACCGCAGCAACAGTACCTGCCACATGGGTACCATGTCCGGAGTCACCCTGACGATCCCACGATACGGGACCCTTACGCAAGAAGTTATAGCCGTAGATATCATCTGTAAAGCCATTACCATCGTCATCGACACCGGGTACACCATTCAACTCGGCCTCATTGGCAAGCATATTGTCGGCCAGATCCTCATGCTCGTAGCAAACGCCCTCATCGACAATACCTACGATAACCTGGCTGTTACCTGCCGTATATTTCCATGCCGCATAAGCATTGATATCGGCACCGGCCAAGGCATTAGGGAAATTTACACTACCCGTATTGTTATAGTGCCACTGCAAGGGCAACATAGGATCGTTGAAGGGATACTCCTCACCTGCGGCCGCTGCACGTGTAGCGGCAAGCTGCGCCTCACTAACGCCAATAGCCTGACATCGGGGAGCAACAACACGTCCCGAGAACTCCACACCCTGCACCTCATTAAGCGTGGCGAAGCTGCGTGCAGCATAATCCAGATCGACATCCTCCGGGAACCTGACAACGTAATAACGATCCATACCGAGCTCGCGCTTGAGCTTTGCATTGACCTTCATATTAAACACCGGAGATATATCCGTAACACCGAGTTCCGTGGCTATCATATCGAATGCCGAGAGGCCGGAGCGCGTTGCAGCAGGCGCTGCACTAAACGCCGTAGCACCCTCCTCGTTCATCACCAAGATGAGCCTACCCTTCTCGGCCTCAACAGAGGTGTTAATCATCTTCGCAGCAATAGCCATATCCTCGGCATTGGCTGCACCATTATCCAGCTTGTCGGTCACACACGACACCGCAACAAGTGCGACAAGTGAAATAAGCAGATAGTTTAATTTGTTCATATCCATGAAATATTAGTAATCTCAATATATACACTATTACAGATGACGCTCCGCATCTATAGCACGTGTACCCTCGGCCTCGGCCTTGACATCATCGGGCACGGCACAGGGCTCATACACAAGGACCTCATCATCGCCCTTGAGAATTAAACACTTCGGAGAGGATTGTATCGACACCTTGTACGAGTTCTTCCAATCATAACCATCAAGATAGCTACCCTCAAGGATGGCTCCCTCGAGTGTATAGTCTCCACTATACTTAACATAGCTCAACTCATACACCTGCTGATATATATCGAAACTCTCATCATCGTTAAACACGATATATACCGAGAAAGGCACCTCCTTGTTATTCATCTCCACAAGATGCCACTCGCCCACGATATCATCCAAAGTAACCCTAATATTTTCCGACTCCTTATCACAGCCTACTGCCGCCAAAACCAGCATCACGGCCAATGACCATATCTTCAAACTCTTCATAACGTCTATGCTATTATTTCGTTACCATTCAAATACTACAACCAACCCTTATCGTCGTTCACAACACGCGATACAAGGAGTATCTCCTTCTTCACAAGCATACCTCCCGTAACAGGACCGCCGCCTACCTGCTTACCACCTGCGATATAGCTTATGGTAATAGGAGCGCAGCCACTCTTGGTGCAGGTGAGATAGAGCTTATTGCCCCACAACGAGTCATCAACGATACCGAGCGCCGAGCGTGTCTCTTCGGGTATCTCATAATTATTCGTCATCACAACATCGAGGTCGCCATTGCCAAGCACATCACCCGCCTCGATTGTCGTAGGTTCATCCACCGCAATAGGATAGCATATCACACCACGAAGATTCATAATGGCAAGTACAGCATCAAGCTTACCCGTACCCATCTTGCCCTTATACGAGCTCAAATTGAGTTCATATGAACGACCCAAGTTATCCATCGTATAACATACCTTCGTACCGACAAGCTCATTATCGATGTTACGCACCGACGAAGTCAAGATTTCATATACACGCTCCGTGGTGAGGTAGATACCATGCTCCACGGCATAAGAGAGGATAAGAGCTGCTACACCCGAAACATGAGGACACGCCATCGAAGTGCCCTGCATATAACCATAGTTCTTACCGGCATACTCCGGAATAGTCGAAGGCACGGTAGAGAGCACACAGCCCCCATCATTCCACTCACGCTTTATATCGGTAACAATCTCCCAATCGCCACCGGGAGCTGACACATTACAACCATAACCGAAGTTCGTATAGCTTGTAGGGAGTCCATCCGGAGCATACGACGTGACCGAAATAATATCATGATATGCACCAGGGTAGTCCGAAGAGTCGTTAGCCTCGTTGCCCGCAGCAAAGATAGCCAAACCGCCATTCATCACCGAGCAGTTTCTCTTGCTGACAAAGTACTGAATAGCTTCAAGCTCAACACCATATATGCGCTCATAGTCGCTATCCGTCATACCCTTATTGGGATAGCCCCACGAACACTGAATAATAGAGGCTCCATTGTCAGCAGCATAGTCGATGGCACGTGCATTATCCGCGAGTGTGGTATCCACCTCGCAGAAAATCTGGCACGACATAATGCGCACACCATCACCATTACCCGTACCTCCGGCAATACCCGAGACACCAATACCGTTATTATTCACCGCAGCAATAGTTCCTGCGATATGTGTACCATGGCCTACGTCATTCTCATGATCCCATGTGATATCACCATTCTTCTTGTAAGCATTAATACCGTAGATATCATCTATAAAGCCATTATCATCGTCATCGACACCGGGTGCGCCATTAAGCTCGGCCTCATTAGTCCACATATTCGCCTTCAAGTCCTCATGGTCGTAGTAAACACCCTCGTCCACCACAGCTACGATAATTTCGGGATTACCCGTAGCATATTTCCATGCTCCAAAAGCATTAATATCCTCACCCTCCTTGGCCGTTGAGAATATCTCCGTATTACCCGTGTTATCGTAGTGCCACTGCAAGGGCAGCATAGGATCATCGTAAGGCATATCATCAGCTCGTGTCTGGGCAAGAAGCTCATCGGATATAGGCGTAGCAAACTTCTTGGGACGCGCCAACTTCGTGCAGTACTGCACACGTGACACCTCGGGCATAAGTGCATACTTCTTGGCTACACTCTCCAAATCGAAGTTCTCATCGAAGCTCACCGAAAACCAACGATGCAGACCGCGCTCACGCTTCTCCTCACTATTCATCTTCATATTGAAGACCTGCTCGATAGATGTTACACCCATCTCCATGGCAAGAGCATCAAATGACGCATTACCCGAGCGTGTAACAGACTCCATCTCGCTCCAGCGCTCCGCCGTAGCATCATCGACATAGAGCAATAGACTACCTGCAGCGGCATCTGCAGAGCTATTAACAAACTTTGCGGCAACAGCGGCATCACCCGTATCTGCTCCGCGACCATCGACATCGTCGGTCATACATGACGTAAGCATAGCCACCATACCGATCAAAATAGATATACTTCTCTTCATAGATGTATTTATTGTTTTTGTTTTTAGCATTTTACAATACTCTCTCAAGGTGCAAAGATAGCAATTTTTCGCAAACTACAATAACACAATACAAAGAGTTGCATATTGCATATGCAGGAATATCGCGTATCATACGAGAAAAACCACATATAAACAAAAAAGACGTCGGCAGCTTACGCCACCGACATCTTTGTCATGTCGTTACAACAACCTCTATTAGAGGAAACGAACTACTGCTGAAAGAGCCTCAGCCTCGGGTGTAGTATCCTCTGTGCCAGTGTTGTCCTCACCACCCTCGGTGCCGGTGTTGTCCTCACCACCCTCGGTGCCGGTGTTGTCCTCACCACCCTCGGTGCCGGTGTTGTCATTACCACCCTCGGTGCCGGTGTTGTCATTACCACCCTCGGTGCCGGTGTTGTCATCACCACCCTCGGTACCGGTGTTGTCATTGCCACCTTGGTTGTTATTGTTATCCTCGGGCTTCTCATCCTTTACATAAGCAGGAATAGTTGTGTTTACATAAACACTTGTGATCGAACGATCCTCCTCGCTATAGAGGCGAAGCTCTGAAGCATCGAAAGCAACCTCTACCTTGTAGTCGTTCTTCCATGAACCACCATCAGCATATACACCTGTAAGCATATCGCCATCAACCTCATACGTACCCTTGAAACTTACGTACTCGGCAGCCCAACGCTGATAGAGTGTGAAAGTACCCTCCTCGGTGAAGGCGATGTAAACATCGTAATGACCCTTTACGTCATCATAGTTTACAAGCTGCCACTCGGCTACAATCTTGGTAGAAATCTCCGAAACAGGACAAGGTCTGGGCTTCTTGGGACCCTCTTCGGTCTCGGTGCCACAGCCAACCATTGCCACAAGCAAAGCTATTGCAAGTGACCATATCTTCAAATTCTTCATAATTATTCTACTGTTTTTTGAATGATTATTACTCTATTAGTCACTATACTACAACCAACCACCGGGATTAGTTACCTTGCCGTTCTCATCAAGCTCATAGTCCTCGCGAGCAACGATAGCAATCTCCTTCTCGATACGCATACCGCCTGTAGTTGAGCCACCACCGACCGTGTCGCCACCGGCTACCATAACAACCGTGATGACACCAGCACCGGGCTTCTCGCAGGTGAAGATGAGATTATTACCGAAGATTGTCTCGTTGATGATACCAAGACGCTTGCGTACATCATCAGGAATAATGATATCCTGAAGAATAGTCAAGGTAACATCACCATTAGCAAAGAACTGACGTACATCGAGAACTGTCTCCTCACCTACAGCAACAGGAGCACATGATGTGCCACGTACCGACATCAACACCTGGAATGTGTCGATGATACCTGTACCCATCTGATTGTTGTAAGCCTCCAAGGTGTACTCCTTAAGAGACATGGGCGACGTACGCTTCTGCTCAGAGTGGAGATATCTATTGATGTCACGTACAGAGGTCAAGAGGATAGTCTTGAACTGATCAAGTGTAAAGGTCTTACCCAGGTCTGAAGCATAAGACAATGCCAATGCTGCAATACCCGACACATGAGGACAAGCCATTGATGATCCCTGCATATAACCATAACCCTCAGGATAGAGCGATGTAGGCAATGTAGAAAGCACACAACCCTCATTAACAAGGTGATTATACTCATTACGTGCATACTCACCACCAGGAGCTGCAACATTACAGCCGGGGCCATAGTTGGTATAGTATGCGGGAAGACCATCAGCAGCAACAGACGTAACAGAGATGTACTCGTTATAAGCACCGGGATATGAAGCAGAAGGATAACCCTCGTTACCGGCGGCGAAGATGATTACACCACCATCAACTGCGGGGTGGTTCTTCGTTGATGCGAAATACTCAAATGCATCGTACTCCAAAGAGTGTGAACCACGCTTGAAGCCATTGTCGTTAGCGATAGTACCCACAGGAAGACCCCAAGAGTTCTGAAGAATAACGGCACCGTTATCTGCAGCATACTCGGCAGCCTGCGCTGTACTTGTAATCTTATTATCATCACCAGAGAAAATCTGACATGACATGATGCGTACACCATCGCCATTACCAGAACCACCGGCAACGCCCGATACACCAATACCGTTGTTGTTTACAGCAGCTACAGTACCTGCAACGTGAGTACCGTGACCCGTGTCACCATCCTTATCGAACGAGATAGCACCATCATCCACAAAGTTGTAACCGTAAACATCATCGATAAAGCCATTACCATCGTTATCGACACCATCGCCGGCAACCTCCTTGGCATTTACCCACATATTAGCAGTCAAATCCTCGTGTGTGAAGTCAACACCCTCATCCAAAACAGCTACAATAACATCTTTATTACCGGCAGTTAAATCCCATGCGGGCTCAACGTTGATATCCTCACCGGCAATTGCTATGTCGAGAACCACAAAATCAGGATTCTCCTTATTTATCTCATCCATAGCCTTTTTGCCGATATTCTTATAGTGCCACTGCTCGGGCAAACGAGGATCATTAAAATAGTTCTCTGCAGCAGCACGTGTGGCAGCAGCGACACTCTTCACGGGATGAGCCTCAAGCTTGGGAGCCTGGAGCTTCGTGGCGAACTGAATACGCTGTACAGCACCTACAGATGCGAACTTCTGGGCTGCAACATCAACATCAACATCCTCGGGGAAGTTTACCACAAACCAACGATCAAGGCCGAGAGCCTTCTTGCGGTCTGCATTTACCGACATGTTGAACACGGGCTTAACAGAGGTTGCACCGAGCTCTGAAGCTACAGCGTCGAACTCTCCAACACCTGTGTTTAGCACACTTTTAGCCTCTACGAGCTGACCCACACTTGCCTTATCTACATAGAGAACAAGCTCACCCTGAGCAGCATCGGTAGAGTTATTAACGAGCTTCTGCGCCACAACTGAATCAGAGCCTGAAACCACGGGCTGATCTACAGTATCCGTAGCACATGCAGCTGCAAGCATTCCGGCCAAAGCTATCAATAAAATCTTACTCTTATTCATAAGTTTAATTATTATTTTTTGTTCCAAATTCATAAGCATGCTCAAACGCCATATTTCAAGGATAACGAAATCCACAATCTTCGTCGAGCATCTGTTTGACCCATCAAAGAGGTAACCGCAGCCTCACCACGGCTACCCCATTCGACAAGTCTTACCGCTTATGACTACATTTTGCTTACAGTTGCATTTACAGTCATAGTAGCCTTGCTGAAATCAGCACTCAATTCTACTGCAGGCTTCTCTGAAGCAACACGGAAACGCATCGAGGCCTTCACTGCATTATCGGCATTATCATCATCAGTGCCGGTAGTGTCATCGTTACCCTCGTTGCCAGTATTGTCATCAACAACGGGCTGCTCCTCGAAGGCATACTCACTCAAGAACTCGAAGGTGGTAGTATCCTTAAGGAGCTCCCAAAGAGTTACACGGTGAATAACCTCCTTACGCACCTTCTTACCCTCAGCATTTACAGTCTCAACAATCTCCGTATAGTAGTAATACTGCTTGAAGTTAGTGTATAACGTATCAGGCACATAAACATCACCCTCCTTCTTAAGGAAGATAACCATAGTATCATAAGGATCCGCATACTTCGTATCTACGCAGCTTGCGAATGCCCACCACTGCGACTTCGCGGGATTGTACTCCTCGAGACCCACAGCGAACAACGAGCCATAGCCCTCATATCCCTTCACCTGACCATTGAGAAGGATAGCACCTGACTCACCCAGGTCGGGACGGAACTCACCGTAGAAGGTGTAGCTCTCTGAACGTGAACGGAAGAAGTCGTCAGTCTCCTTTCCGGCCTCGAAGTTAGCCTTATCCAATACAGGAGCAGGAACAGTCACCATGATGAGCTTGCTTGCATCCTCTGGCTCATCATAGTATGTTGCACTGGGATGGAATGTGAACTCCACCTCGTACTTCTTGTTCACTACATTACCATCGGCATCAACCTTAACCTCACCTGTCTCGTCTGTCTCGGGAGCCTCGCATGCCACCTTGTAAGTACCAACCTTGAACTCTGCCTCATAACCCTCGGTATAACCATAAGGCTTGGTTACAACCTCAGCCTCAACATAATCGGTCTTACCATAGATAGAGGTAGTCTGCAACATTACGACATACTTGGTACCGGGGATAAGATCCTGGAGAACACTCAACGTAGTTGAGCCGTTGCCCTTCTTGAGATAATCAATGATAGTCGAGCCATTAGCACCATACTGGGCTACGAACTCCTCACGAGTCTCAACACCATAAGCCTCCATATAGGTCTCGATATCCTTCACCGAGCCGGCATAGTAACGCATATCCGAGATATAATCGAAATCGTCGTTACTAAAAGTAACAGCCTGATAGTACTCCTCGGGACGTATGCCATGATTCTCAAATTCCATCGCGACAAACTCGATAGTTGTCTGTGCAATAGTAGGAACATCCGTGTCATCATTTACGGCGCGATAGTAGAAGTAGGTAGATACGATCTCGTCAACCTGTGCATTACCCTTTTCATCGTAAGGCACTGCAAATACGGTATAGATACCTGCAGTATCCTGATAGATATACCAAGAGAGCTGGTTACGAGAGGCAACGACCATATTATTCTCATCCCACAAGGGATCCTCCTCGTCGGTAGGATCGGCCTTCATAAGATTATCAATATTCTCATTAAGAGCAGTCGTAGCATTCATACCTACACCTGTGGTTACGTAGATATCCTGCTTACCGGGGACAACAACATAACGGAAGTTTGCAACATCAGCACCTACACCGAAGCCAATCATACCGTAAGTCTCTGCACCATTAGCAGAAGACATCATACCACCGAAGGCTACAGACATGCTGTAATCCAAGATGCTGATACCGGGGAAGACGAACTTGGTGTTTGTGTTGTCGATGTAGCCACCGGTGATCTGGCCACCAAGCTCTACACCCCACAAAGCAGTGTTGGCAGCACATGTGATAGTACCAATAGGCTCACCCTCGAAGCCGGCGATCTTCTCACCCTCAAACTCCTCAAGAACGATACCTGCATGGTAGATGTCGCCAGCATTACTATCGAATGACCACAGATACAACTTATCTGAATCGCCACCTACATACTCACCCCAGCCGACAACCTCAAAACCGGTGAAGCTGGGCATAAGAGCAATCTTACGCTCCGCCTCGGGAGTCTCAGATGTACCCATACGAACATCAATCATAAGGTAAGCGTCATCCTTTGCGAACTTCATATCGCCGGGAACACCACCAATGATAGATACAACGTTATCTACAGAGTAAGCATTCTTAACACGATATACGTTAGCACGAGACTCACTCTCCTCATAAACAGCCTTCACGGCAACACCTGAATTAACACCATACAACATGCTTACAAGACCGTCGAAGTAGTAACCCTCACCAATCTCCTTCCATGTCTCGGGAATACCAATCTGAATGTTACGACGTGAAAGACCATAGTTACCATGGTACTCTGCGTTGCTAATCATAATCTCCGCATCGAACAACTCTCCAATAGTCAGCTTTCCAACCATATCCTTCGAGAGGTAAATCTCAAGGTAACCTACAGTCTCACCCTCCTCGAAGATAACGCTGGGTGCAAATGTAAACCAGTTGTTCTCGGGGATCTCAAAGATAGGATCGATCATTCGACCACGAATCTCAACCTCCATCTCGTCACCTGCCACCTTACGGTAAACAGGGTACTTTGCGACTGATCCATCCACCTCAAAGGCTGCTACATCAACATCTACGGGCAGATATACACTCTGCGGCGAATCTACAGCTCCGGGAGTCCAATCCTCCTGACAAGCTGTAAACGCGCTTGCAGCGAGCATCGCTAAAGCCACGAATAAAAACTTTATATTTTTCATACTCTTATATATTTTCAGTTAATAATAGACATTAACATTAGATAGCATCCTTTGATACGATACCACGTGAAGGATCGGGACCCTCCGAGCCCTGGATCGCAGTGTTTACGGTTGACTCGCCCGAGGGGATAGGCATATTCCACCAAGGAAGACGACCATCAGACTCGAACAACATACCCGAAGGATAGTTAGCATCTGTAGTATTAACACCCATGTTCAAGCGCTTCATATCGAAGAGAACGATACCCTCGCCCCAGAACTCAACCTGCTTGTGGAAGATAATCTCGTCGAGAAGCTCACCCTGCGATACATAACCGCTGACACGTGTAGCAATGAACTCGTTGAACAGAGTCTGCGCATTTCCTCCCGTGTGGCACAATGCCTCCATCTCGATGAAGTAAAGCTCCTCAAGACGCATGATAGGAAGTGATATGGCATTTGCTGTCATATAGTCCACACGCTCGCCCATGTTAGGACGGAACTTGAAGTTAGTGTAAGGTGCACGCCATGCGATCTCCTCCCACTCGGCCTGGCCCATAGAGGTATAAGATGCAAAGTCTGCATACTTCTTATCGGGACCGGCGATAATCTTCTTACGGAAGTCCGAATTCTGAAGACGATTGTACATAGTCTCCGAAACACCGGGGCAAGCCAAAGGACCATAGCCGTATGAGGCCTCGGGACACATGTGTGCCGCGAAAGCATACAAGTTCGACATAACGGTATCGGTTGACTGTACCGTAGCCCAAAGCCATGACTTAACAACAGTGTTGAAGCCTGAAGAGGGATTAGTCCACTCATACTCGCTCATTAACGTAGCACCGGCCAACTCCTCTGCGGTATCAATAGCCAAACGAGCATACTCGGCAGCCTTTGCATAAGCATCATTGCCTGTGGGCAACTTGCCAGAGTGCGCATCGTTAGTGAAGTCCTCACAACCCAACCACAAGTAAGCACGAGCATAAAGGCCGTAAACAACCTCCAATGTAGGATAGGTAGGTGTAGAACGATAGATATCAGACTTGGGAGCCTCTGCACCCTCCTCTACCTCGGGATAGTCATAACCCTTGAAGATGCCCTCGGCATAAGCCAAGTCCTCGAAGATGAAGTTGAAGAGCTCCTCACGTGTAGCACGAGGATTAGACTTTGCTGCAGACTCATTGGTCTCCTCCGTTACGATAGGTACGGTCAAGCCATAAACACGCTCAAGACCGCTCTCATACTGGGGAAGCTCGGGAGCCTTAGCCTTCAATGCCTCATAGTAGCGAGCCAAGTCGAGGTAGTACAACGCACGGAATGTACGTGCAATAGCACCCATAACCTGATACTCCGCATTATCAGAACCCTTAACGGCACCAATTACGTCGTTAGCATTCTTGATGAAGGGATAGTAGTTATACCACAAGTAGTGAGTATAACCACCCTGCGAGCCCATATCAAAACCGTAGTTAGGAGCCTGCAGACGTGAGTAAAAGACATTACCACCACGGTCGGAACGAACACAAGGGAACGCAATCAAAGCATGGTGATCCATGTGTGCGCCAATTGAGTGGTAACCAAAGTCAGAGTGATCGTACGAAGTAGCTACGTGGAAAGCCATAGAGGCAGGAACTGCCTTCAACATTGTCTCTACACCGGCACCACTTTCGCTGAGCTGACCTTCAGTAATAGCACCCTCATAAGGCACAATATCCTTGATACAGCCGCTGAGAGCGAGCGTCGCTACAAGGGCAACGGCTGTGGCCTTAAGTATCTTATTTACTTTCATAGTCGTAATCATAGTTTATATTAGAAAGTCAGAGTTAGACCGCCCGAAATGGTACGGATAGGTGAGTAGTTTACGTTGGTAGTACCACCGCTGAAGCTCTGACGAGGATCCAAACCACGACGGCGCGACCAATAGAACACATTGTCACAAGCAACATATATACGCAAGCCTGCAACCTTAATCTGGTTCATCCACTTCTGGGGGAAGCTATAACCGATATTGATATTAGAGATGTTCAAGTATGAAGCATCGGTAAGGAAACGGTCTGATGTAGCAGCTGTGTACTGGTCATCATACTGGAAACGAGGAATCTGCGAAGTCTCGTTCTTACCCTTGGTCCATGCCTTCAACAAATCAACGTGATAGTTAGTACCTACAGAAGTACCGCTGGGCGATGACATGTAGCTTGCATAACCAGAGTCATATACCAAACCGCCAATCTGATAGTCGAATGCAATCGAGAAGTCGAAACCGGCAACATACAAGCTGGTGTTGAAACCACCATAGAGGTCAGGTGTTGCACCGCCCTTCAACTTACGCGATGTCTGCTGTGAAGCGTATGAGAACAATGTTGTCTCACCCTCCTCGTAAACTGGATTACCATTAGCATCCTCTATGGGGTTACCCTCTGTATCATACTGCTGAATCTTGTAGTACCACTGTGACTCACCATCAGAGGTCACACCACGATACTCGGGCAAGAACCATGTGTACATAGGAAGACCCTCGGCGATAACCTGTGAGCCGCTGATAAAGCCCTCATAACCGGTAATCTCCTTAACGATAGCATCCTTACGTACATCAGGCAACTTAAGAACCTTGTTGCGAACGTGTGTCAAGTTAACACCGAATGTCCAAGTGAGGTTACGTGTGCGGATAAGGTCTGCACTCAACTCGACCTCGATACCGCGGTTAACCATATCACCGATGTTGTCATAGTATGAAGAGTAACCCATTGAAGGAGCTACGGGTACAGAGAACAACATGTCAGTAGTCTTACGGTTGAAGAAGTCGATACCACCGGTCAAGCGATCCTGCCAGAAGCCGAACTCAACACCGACGTTAAGGTTGGTGTTGGTCTCCCATGTGATATTGGGATTACCCTTCTGCGCAAATGATACCGAAACACCACCGGCACCATCGTTACCAATACTATAAATATCGGTATAACGGAATGAACCGATAGCATCGTTACCCTGCGAACCGATAGAAGCCTTAAGCTTCAACATGCTTACGAAAGGAGCATAGAACCAAGGCTCACGGTTGATAATCCATGCAGCACCTACTGACCAGAAGTTACCCCAACGGTGATCAGGGTGGAAGTTAGTAGAAGCATCGCGACGGAATGAAGCCGAAGCAAAGATACGCTCATCGTAGTTATACTGTGCACGGAAGAAGTAACCCTCGTTGATATACTGACCACGTGATGACGATGCAGAGTTCATATCTACAACGGCACCATTAAGCTCGTTGTTCGAAGAGTCAAAGATATTTGACTTTGAAGCACCTACGCTATATGACTGGTTTGTGTAGGTCTCGTGACCGAGAAGTACGTCGAGGTTGTGAAGCTCCTCGGCACCAATAGTCGTAGTGTAGCTCAACAACTGCTGCAAGTTGTGTGAGTATGAACGTGAATGACCCTTTGACACGATACCACCGTTTGCTACATACTGGCCATAGTAGGGGTTAGCCAAAGATGTAGAACGTGTCTCATCAACAGTTACGGCGCCATTGATAGTAAGCTTCAAACCGGGCATGAAGATGAAATCAGCGAAACCATTAACACCGAAAGCATTACCCTCCGAGTTAGACTCATCCAACCAGATGTTCTGCAAGGGGTTAGACTGCGAACCGCTTGAACGCATCATACCATTAACGCTACCATCACCAGAGTCGTAAACAGGCCAGCCATGCTCATCCTTCATAATATTACCCTCACCATCACGAACGAATACGGGGTAGATAGGAGCCATGTTAGCTACTGCCGAGAATACGTCACCGGTAGAACCATCACCCTCGTTTGAAGATGAAGCACCATTCCAATTGAACTTGGTGTAGTTCATGTTTACACCCACCTTCAACCACTTCTTGGCCTGGTAGTCGGCACGAAGACGTGCTGTGTAACGCTCCATATCCGAACCATCGGTAATACCCGTGTTATCGAGGTAACCAAACGATGCGAAGAAATTAGACTTCTCGGTAGCACCTGCAACACTGATGTTATACTCCTGACGGAATGAGGGATCATACAACTCATCCAACCAATCATCGGGAGTAAGGTAGAACTCCTTCTCCTCTTTTGTCACCTTATTAGTATAGGTGTACTTGCGACCCAACTTTGCATCGGGGTTAAGTCTTCCATTAGTACCGATAAGGTTCTGACCAGATGGCACCTCATATACGTTGTAACCCAAACCACCAATCTCGTTAGATGTCAAAGTAGATACAGCCTTGCTGTAAGCAGTGGGAGCATCGTTACCCTGATCGAGGAAGTAGTTATACAACGCAGCATAGTGCATTTCATAGTACTGACCGGGATCCTTCACGTAGTCGTAAGTCTGACGAGCACGAGTGTTAACACCCCACTTGGCATCGAACGTCACGCGAGCATCACCTGCCGAAGCACGCTTCGTAGTTACCATGATGACACCGTTAGCACCACGAGCACCATAAAGTGCATTAGATGCAGCATCCTTCAAGACGGTCATCGACTCGATATCGGCCATGTTAAGGTTGTTAAGGTCACCCTCATAAGGCACACCATCCACAACCCACAAGGGAGCCTGACCCGCGTTGATTGAACCGAAACCACGGATACGAATCGAGGGGCCCGAGCCAAGTGAACCTGAACTTGACGATGTCTGAAGACCGGCAACCTTACCAACAAGGGCACTTGCTGCCGACGACGACTGCGTCTTTAACAGATCCTCCGACTTGATAACCTTTGCAGAACCGGTGAAGGCCTCCTTCTTTGCAGTACCGAACGCCTGCACGATGACCTCCTCAATCTGCTCCGAATCGGCAAGAAGGACTACATCGACAGTCGAACGACCTGCTACTGCAACTGTCTGCGTCTGCAAACCAAGGTACGAGAATACCAAGTTTGAGTCAGACGAAGCTGCAATCTCATAACAACCGGCAACGTCGGTAGTAGTACCTCGAGATGTTCCCTCGACTACAACCGCTGCTCCGATGACCGGCATACCGGTCTCATCGGTCACTGTACCGGTAACACGCTGACCTTGTGCGAATGCACCGAAGCATCCCAAGACCAGAGTTGCAACCATAGATAGTACAACTTTTCTAACCATAAGCATTAGTTTTTAGTAATAAAGTTTTATAAGTTTCGTTTTTTCGCGTAAAGTTAACGCACAAAGATAATCCAATAAATTGGAATATCAAAAAAACCTCAACTATTTTTTCTCTTTTGCAGGGTTTTTGCGTCACATACTTCTTCAACCAATCGACAGTATCACAATTTCACAACAATTTAAATATCAATACATAATCATTCATATCTCACAAACCGTCAGAGCCTGTACAGCATGTGTGTTGCATATTTATGCGTTATTCCACTTTTTTACTCTCGGAGATTATGGTTCGGACGTGAGTAAAAAACTGCTAAAAAAAACTCAAAAAAATGCTTGCGATTTCATTTTTTTATCTTATTTTTGCACCGCTCTGTATTGTTAAGTACAGAGGTTTTAGTTACCAAACCTGACACATAAATAGTGTCCCTAAATCACAACCTATGAAGCGACTGCTTTTATGCGCCGCCCTGTTCCTATTTGCGGCAGTGGCGACAGCACAGGTCACCACCTCGACAATACGAGGCCGAGTGACGACATTTGAGACTCCCTTGCACAGTGCGACAATCGTCGCCAAGCATCTGCCCTCGGGCACATCTTACGGCACAACAACCAACGCCGAAGGCTACTTCTCCATCAACGGAATGCGCGTGGGAGGCCCCTATACAATCACCTTCTCATACATTGGTTATCAGAGTGTTGAGTATAATGACGTGGAGTTAAAGATGGGCTCGCCCATGACCCTCGATGTAACCCTGAAGGAGGATACTCTCGAGATGGATGATGTCGTTATTGTCGGCACACATGACACCCCCACTGCCACCACCTCTTTTTCACGTCATGCCATGGAGATTATGCCCTCGGTGGATCGTTCTATATATGATCTCACGAAGCTCATGCCCGGAGCTGTAAGCCCCAAGGCCGGAGGTATCGTTCTCTCGGGCCAGAGCACACGAAACAACGCCTTCACCATCGATGGAACATCGGCTGCCGACATCTACGGATTGGGCACAACGGGCATGACAGGCTCACTAACCAATGCCAACCCCATTCCGCTCGATGCCTTGGCGATGGTCGAGTTCAGCACCGCGAGCGTGGATATGCGCTCAAGCGGACATACGGGCGGCAGTATTAATGCCGTCACACGCTCGGGTGACAACGAGTTCAAGGGCTCGGCATACAGCTACTACAACAACGAACACTTCTACGGCACAACACCCGGAGCCGATATCAAGGAGCGCACACGCCTTACCGAGCAGTCGTCATCAATCTATGGTCTCACCTTTGGAGGCCCGATAATCAAGAATAAGCTCTTCTTCTTCGTGGCGGGCGAGTTCAATCGCGGCACCACCCCATCGGCAAATCACCCCACAGACCCCAACTCGGCAATCACGCTCGATGAGGCAAAGGCTATATCTGCTCATTATAAGAAGCTTACAGGGTATGATGGCGGTGGCTACAACGGCCACAATATCGAGGCTCTAACCGGCTCGGCCGTGGCCCGCATAGATTGGAATATCAACGACAAAAACCATCTGTCGCTGCGTTACAATATGCTTCATGCCGATGCCGATGCCTCGTCAAATACGGCACAAGCATACTACTTCCGTGGTGCCGAGTACACCAATATCAACCGCACACACTCGGCTGTTGCCGAGCTTCACAGCTCCGACACGTGGGGTACGAACAACCTCCGCATAGGATACACCTACTTGCGCGACGGTCGCACCACGCCCGAGGCTCTGCCTGCGGTTATTATCAATGGATTAGGCTCAAAGGGCAATGGCTCGGCAACAATCGGCACAAACCCCTACTCGGGTTGCAATACACTCACGCAGAACATCCTCATCGTGAGCGATGATGTGACGCTGATGCGAGGCCGACACACCATCACCATCGGCACCTCAAACGAGTTCTACCGCGCCGACAATCTCTACCTCGCAAATGCCCGAGGCACATATACTTACGGCTCACTCAACGACTTCCTTGCCGAGAATGGCTCTACAGCAGGACATGCCATGCAGTATGCCTATAACTACTTCGTTGACGGCAAACGCAATCCGCCGATGAATATGGCGCAGTTTGCCATTTATGCACAAGATGAGGTGGAACTCGCCAAGCAACTGCACCTGACATATGGTCTTCGCATAGATATACCAGTGATGTTCGACACACCTGTAGCCAATGACGACTTCAACAAGAGTTCGTTTGCCACCGATTATGGTACACTTACGGGTGATATACCACGCACACAGCTGCTCTTCTCACCCCGCATAGGCGTCGAGTGGCTGCACGAAGGTCTTACGCTGCGTGGTAGCGCAGGTATATATACCGGCCGTGTTCCCTTCGTATGGCTTGCCAACTGCTACCAGAATACAGGCTTACGCTCGGCAGGTGTCACCGTGAAGAACCAAAGCGACACCCCCGCCTTCAGCACCTCACCCGAGAGCGTAGGCAAGAAGGGTAACCCTGCGATAGATGTCGTAGATAGCAAGTTCCACTATCCGCAGGTCTTCCGCATAGCCGCCACGGCACGCTATACGATAGGAGGCCTTTCAATGCAACTCGATGCCGATTATAGCAAGGGCATCAACAACTTGGCTGTCGAGAACCTTGTAGCTAAAGATGTGGGCAACCGACTCTTTGTCGGCGGCGAAGATAACACCACATCGACGACCTACTACACCTCGAATACCACCAACTACTCGGCCGTATATCGTCTAAAGAATACACATCAGGGCTATGCATGGTCGGCCACGGCACGCCTCGAGTATAACTTCGCAAATGTAGCTCCCGGATTGAAGGCCATGGCGGCATATACCTACGCACAATCGAAGAGCATAAACGACGGTATCTCGGCGCAGTCGTCATCGAATTGGGGTCGTACCTATGCCGTAGATAGCAACAACCCCGCCCTGGCGGCCTCGGTTTATGAGTTTCCACACAAGGTGATTGCCATGGTTGAATATTCACGCCGCTACGGGCTCTTCGGCACCAACATAATGTTGCTTTATAATGGCTTTTCGGGCGAGCACTACTCTCTAACCTATGCCAAGGGCAAGGTGGATGTCAATGGCGACAGCTACCTTGGCAACTCACTGATTTACATCCCAACAAAGGAGGAGATGAACACCATGCTTTGGGCCGATGACACCTCTATGGCTGCCTTCGAGAAGTATATCTCATCAGATAAATATCTTCTTTCTCACCGTGGTAAGTTTGCCGAGCGCAACTCACACTCTCTACCCTTTGAGAGCCGCCTCGACCTGCACATTGCGCAGTCATTCTACTTCGACCGTAAGAGCAGCCGTCGTGTGGAGCTCTCACTCGATATCATTAACCTCGGCAACCTCCTCTCGCGCTCATGGGGCTTGGTGCACCGCACCTCAAATTGGTCGCTTTCGCCCATCAGCGTCACAGAGCTTCAGGAGGTAGATGGCGGCTACCGCCCTGTATATAAGTTTAACGGTGCGAACTATACGCTCGATGATGTTGCTTCGCGCTGGCATATGCAGGTTGGCGTAAGAGTAGTGTTCTAAACATACGGGGCATAGGCTGAACAAAGATAGTGGGTGACTAAAAAGTAAAATAGTCACTCACTTTTTATTCAGCCTCGCACTTTTGTGTATCACAGAAGCCCGATACACCCACGCCGACAGCCATCCGAAACCTCGAATACCACACTATTTTTCATGCTCCGTATAATTTTTAAAAAAACTTATGAACTATTAATTGCTTTATAAATATATATTTTGTACCTTTGCCCTGATTTTTGCTAATTGAAAAGGATTAGGTTTACAATACAATAATTTAAAAATTAACAAGACTATGATTTACTCACACGAAGTGCAGCAGATGTGCTGCGTGAAGAAGGGTGCTAACCATGAGTCGGCACCTATTCCCGAGGAGGGCAAATGGGTACGTGCCAAGGAGATCAAGGATATCTCCGGTCTTACTCACGGTATTGGTTGGTGTGCTCCCCAGCAGGGTGCTTGTAAGCTCACACTCAACGTTAAGGATGGCATTATCGAGGAGGCTCTGGTAGAGACTATCGGTTGCTCGGGTATGACTCACTCGGCTGCTATGGCTTCAGAGATCTTGCCCGGCAAGACTATCCTTGAGGCGTTGAACACCGACCTCGTATGTGATGCTATCAACACCGCTATGCGCGAGCTCTTCAAGCAGATTGTTTACGGTCGTACACAGTCTGCATTCTCGGAAGGTGGTCTCGTTATCGGTGCTTCACTCGAGGACCTCGGTAAGGGTCTTCGCTCGCAGGTAGGTACCATGTTCGGTACTAACGCCAAGGGTACACGCTACCTCGAGATGGCCGAGGGTTACTGCACACGCATGGCTCTCGACGCTAACGACGAGGTTATAGGCTACGAGTTTGTACACCTCGGCAAGATGATGGACTTCATCAAGAAGGGCATCGAGCCCGCAGAGGCACTCGAGAAGGCAAAGGGCTCTTATGGCCGCTTCAAGGATGCTGTTAAGTATATCGATCCTCGTCACGAGTAAACGAGGCGTTCAAAGTTTATTAACCATTAAATCAGATTACATTTATGGCATTATTTGAGAGCTATGAGCGCAGAATCGAGAAAATCAACACTGTGCTTGCACAATATGGTATTAAGTCAATAGAGGAGGCAAAGGCTATCTGCGACGAGAAGGGCATCGACCCCTACAAGATGTGTGAGGAGACACAGCCTATCTGCTTCGAGAACGCAAAGTGGGCATATGTCGTAGGCGCTGCTATCGCCATTAAGAAGGGTTGCACAAATGCTGCCGACGCTGCCGAGGCTATCGGCGAGGGTCTTCAGGCATTCTGCATCAACGGCTCGGTAGCCGAGGATCGTAAGGTAGGTATCGGCCACGGTAACCTCGCAGCACGTCTTCTCCGTGAGGAGACACAGTGCTTCGCCTTCCTTGCCGGTCACGAGTCTTTCGCAGCTGCCGAGGGAGCTATTAAGATTGCAGAGATGGCTAACCGCGTGCGTAAGAATCCTTTGCGCGTAATCCTCAACGGTTTGGGTAAGGACGCTGCGAAGATTATCTCACGTATCAACGGCTTTACATACGTACGTACCGAGTTTGACTACTACACAGGCGAGGTACACGAGATGGAGACCATCGCCTACTCTGACGGTCTTCGTTCAAAGGTACGCTGCTATGGCGTAGATGATGTACGTGAAGGTGTAGCCGTGATGTGGAAGGAGGATGTAGATGTATCTATCACAGGTAACTCTACAAACCCCACACGCTTCCAGCACCCCGTAGCAGGTACTTACAAGAAGGAGCGCACCTTGGCTGGCAAGAAGTACTTCTCGGTAGCTTCAGGTGGAGGTACCGGCCGTACACTTCACCCCGATAACATGGGTGCAGGTCCCGCATCGTATGGTATGACCGACACTATGGGTCGTATGCACTCTGACGCTCAGTTTGCAGGCTCTTCATCAGTTCCCGCACACGTGGAGATGATGGGCTTCCTCGGTATGGGTAACAACCCTATGGTGGGTGCTACGGTAGCTGTTGCAGTAGCTATCCAGCAGGCAATGAACTAATTTCTTGTGATAAGCCGCAATCTGCGGCATCAAACTCAACTCCCTGAATAGGAAATACGCCAAGTATATCCTATCCAGGGAGTTTTCATTTGCTACCACATCTCACGACTTCTGACAAGAAATTACACTCATTGGCAATCGCAAAATCGCGCATACATCCTCACCACACTACCCATCCGGGCTAATTTTATGTCAAGACCAAGCCTCACCCCCTCTGGCAAGAAATCGCCTATCGTCTTGGAAGGTTGTTGTTTAAGAAGTTTAGGGACATATACTCTACATTCTCCCTAATCTCCATACACAAAGCCCCGCACAGCCATATTTCCCCTTTGCAAAGGCTATATTCATTCGATATATTCATCATAAAAAAGAATATATTATTTATTCCTCCAAAGAATAAATATGCACAATTTCACATTATATATGTATAAATCCTTTCATTTTCAATTATTTTCGTTATCTTTGCCCTTATTACCTATGGACACAAACTCATATTAGATGAAACATTTAACCATATTACTACTATCACTCATTGCGACGCTATCATCCATCACGATGGCTGCGGCACAAAACCGAGTGACCGTAACGGGTACGGTGACATCGGCCGAGGATGCGCTACCGCTAATTGGCGTGAGCGTAATCTCGGGTCCCAGCTCCGGCGTGAGCACAGGCATAGATGGCACATACACAATAACAGCAACCGAGGGCACAACACTACTCTTCCAGTATATCGGCTATGCTGACCACGAGTGGGTGATACCCACAGGAGCAAGCCGGCAGGTTCACGACGTAGTGCTCGAGAGTGGCACGCAAGCTCTCGACGAGGTTGTCGTTGTAGCCTATGGAACACGTAAGAAGGGTACGATTGCCGGCTCGGTATCTACCGTGAAGAGCGAGAAGCTCGAGAGTGTTCCTGCTGCAGGCTTCGACCAAGCACTGCAGGGACAGAGCCCCGGACTCATGGTGCTCTCGAACTCCGGAGAGCCCTCAAAGGCTGCGACATTCCAAATTCGCGGTACAAACTCGATAAACTCGGGAACAGCACCCCTCTTCATCCTTGACGGTGTGCCCATCTCAAGCTCCGACTTCAATGCCATATCACCCTCGGACATCGAGTCGGTATCAGTATTGAAAGATGCCTCGTCATCGTCAATCTACGGCGCACGTGCCGCCAATGGCGTTGTGGTAATAACCACCAAGCGAGGCACGACATCCGATGCTGCACGCATAACCTTCCGCACGCAGGTCGGCATATCGCAGATTGCGCATGGCAACTGGAACCTGATGAACACCCAGGAGCGCATAGCCTTCGAGAAGGAGATAGGCCTGGATGCCGGCAAGAACTACGACATCTTAAGCCGCACGGATGTCAATTGGCTTGATGCCGTATTCAACGACCACGCGCTATTGCAGAGCTACGACCTTTCGGTGAGCCGCGCCACAGATAAGATGAACTACTATGTTTCGGGCTCGTTTTACGACCAGGATGGTATCGCCTTAGGCTCAACCTTCCGCCGCTACAACATACGCTCAAATGCCGACGTGCGTGCTGCAAAGTGGCTACGACTCGGCACAAACACGATGACCGTATATGAGGAGGTACGCCAGGCCGAGGATGGCGAATATGCACTCTACTCACCCATCTCGGCAAGCCGCTTCATGCTCCCCTACTGGAATCCCTATCGCGAGGATGGCTCCATAGCCTCCGAGAGCGACGGCTCATGGAAGGGTACGGGACAAAACCCCATGGAGTGGATGGATAACAATCGTCAGAAAAACAAGAAGTTTAAGGTGCTATCGACAATATTTGCCGAGGTGACACCCATTGAGGATTTAACCATACGCTCGCAGTTTGGTGTAGATTTCACCAATTCGACAGCCTTTATGCAGTCTATGCCGAGCTACAAGCCCAACAATGGTACGGGTGCTGCAGGTCGCGCATCATACAACACGCTGAACCTCACGGTGACAAATACGATAAACTACCGCAAAAATATCGGCCGCCATGCGCTGAACTTCATGGTCGGTCAGGAGGGCGTAAACTATACCTACGAGGGTTTCCAGGCCATCTCGCAGGGTCAAAACAACGATTTTCTCACCACCCTATCCTCTGGATCTCGTGCAACAGTATGGAGTGATACGACCGACTCATACAGCTACCTATCGTTCTTCGGGCGCGCCGAGTATAGCTACGATGACCGTTATTATGCCGACTTCTCAATACGTACGGATGCCTCATCGCGCTTTGGTCGCAGTGGCCGCTGGGCAGCCTTCTGGTCGGTAGGTTTGATGTGGAACGCAAAGAAGGAGTCCTTCTTAAGCTCGGCAGAGTGGCTGACAAATGCGCAGTTAGCCGTAAGTACAGGTACTTCAGGCAACTCATCGATTCCCAACTTCGACCACCTCGCCCTGGTGGGCGGTGGCGCCAACTACAACGACAACATGGGTATCTATCCCTTGCAGAGTGGCAACGAAAATCTTGGCTGGGAGAAGCTCTGGACAACAAACGTAGCCCTGCACCTCGGCTTCCTCTACCGCATAAACCTCGACGTGGAGTTCTACAACAAGCTCACCACCGATATGCTCATGTCCGTGCCTGTGTCGTATGCCGATAAGGGCGAAGGCTTCCGCTGGGATAATATCGGTGCGATGGTCAATCGCGGTGTAGAGCTCTCACTCAATGCCGATGTCATCAGCACACGCAACTTCAATTGGAATATCTCGGCCAATGTGTCGTACAACAAGAATAAGATTACGGAGCTCTACAATGGTCTGAACGAATATGAGCTCTCCTCAACAAGCACCAAGCTCGTCGTGGGACACTCCGTAGGCGAGTTCTACGTCAACCGCTATGCCGGTGTTAACCCCGCCAATGGTGAAGCTCTATGGCTCACAAAGGAGGGCGATGTGACAAACGAGTTCTCGGAGCGCGATAAGGTGATGATTGGCAAGAGTTACATCGCGCCCTGGCAGGGAGGCTTCGGCACCTCGCTTTCATGGAAGGGGCTCACACTCTCGGCACAGTTCTCATGGGTAGCAGACCGCTGGATGTTCAACAACGACCGTTTCTTCGAGGAGAGCAACGGCCTCTACTCGTCGTATAACCAGTCGCGACGTCTGCTCTATGACCGCTGGAAGAAGCCCGGCGATATCACCGACATACCTCGCTACGGTATAACACCGCAGATGGACTCTCGCTTCTTGGAGGATGCCTCGTTCCTGCGTCTTAAGAACCTGATGCTCGGCTACTCACTGCCGGCAGATGTGCTCAAGAAGTCAAAGGTCTTTACCTCGGCACGTATCTACATACAGGCGCAGAACCTCTTCACCTTCACGGCCTTTACGGGTATCGACCCTGAATCCTCGAGCAACGTGTATAAGGCACAATACCCCATGTCGCGCCAATATTCGATAGGCATCGACCTCACCTTCTAATGATTGTATAAGCTATGAGAAAGATATATACGATAATTCTATCGGCCGTCGTGCTCGTTGGTATTGCAACAACCGCAACCTCGTGTCTTGATAAATATCCCGACAATGCCATTCCTGCAGATAAGGCCATCAACACCCTCAAAGAGCTTGATCAAGCAGCCATAGGCATGTATGCCGCCTTCAAGAGTCCGGCACTCTATAGCGGTTACCTCACGTTACTCCCCGACCTGCAGTGCGATCTGGCATACGCCATCAATGGCTATTCGAATCTCTATGGTAACATCTGGCGCTGGGATATTTTGGCGACAAACTCCGAGATTACGTCTGTCTATGCCGCGCTCTACGATGTTATTGCTCGCGCCAACTTTATGCTTGAGTATGCACCTCGTGTGGAGCTTACCCTAAAGAGTGATGAGGAGATAGAGGAATTCAACGGGCTCTGTGGCGAGGCTTATATGGCACGCGCCATAGCCTACTCGGAACTTGTGAAGCTCTACTGCAAGCCCTACGAAAGCCGTGAGGATGCCGAGAGTGAGCTCGGCGTAGTGCTTGTCACGAAGTATCATACCGACGAGCCTATGACTCGCTCGTCGTTAGCTCAATCCTATGACCGCATACTTGCCGACCTCGACAAGGCTGCCGAGCTGCTCGATATCGACGAGGAGACTCTTAACGGAAACATCTGGAATGCCACCTACTTCAACGAATATACGGCATATGCTCTGCGTGCGCGCGTAGCGCTATATATGAAGGAGTATGACGAGGCTATAAAGTATGCCTCAAAGGTTATCGACAGTGGCTACTTCCGTCTTTCACCTGCCAATCAGGAGTATGCAGGCGGCATGAGCCACTTCACAAATATGTGGCAGTATGACGATGGCATGGAGATTATCTGGAAGGTAGGTTTTACCATCAACTCCTATGGAGGTGCTCTCGGTCAGGCATTCTTCAACTACGACTACTCGTCGATGAAGCCCGACTATGTGCCTGCCGAGTGGGTGCTCAACCTCTACGACCAAAGCGACCTGCGCTATGGCAACTACTTCTACTCCTACACCACGGGACATAGCCATGGTCTAACATGGCCTCTGCTTGTCAAGTATTTCGGCAATATGAACTTCTTCAGCCAAAATGTCCTACACACGCTTATGCCCAAGCCTTTACGCATGGCCGAGCAGTATCTCATACGCGCCGAGGCTTATGTTGCAGGGGATAACGACTATGCACGTGCCGGAGAGGATATAGCCACGCTACGTGCCGCACGCTACCAATCATATGGCGGCGGTGTGTCGATGAATGACGAGAATGCCATGACCATCATTGAGGAGGAGCGCATCAAGGAACTTTATATGGAGGGTTTCCGTCTTACAGACCTCAAGCGCTGGCATAAAGGCTTCGAACGCAAGCCGCAGAGCGAGTCGCTGGAGAATGGTTCATCACTCAAGATTGAGGCCGATCACAAGCTCTTCGTGTGGCCTATACCGCAGCATGAGTTAGAGTCTCCGGGAGCAAACATCCAGCCCAACGAGAGCAATATGTAGTACCGTAACGAATTGAATATATGAAGAGTAGATATACGATAGCAGCTTTGGTAGTGCTTGCAACGCTCGTTGTCGCCTGCCAGGTCGAGTATCCGTGTTACGAGGGTCCCGACTTTATAATGTTCTCCGAGAAGAGCCACAATCTCGGTATTCTTTCAAATGAGGAGTGGTTCGAGATACCCGTCTCGGCGACCCGCACCGCAGATCATGACCGCCTTATCGGCGTGGAGATATTGAGCCGCGAGAGTAACGCCATTGAAGGTCGCCACTACGACATCGAGTCGAGCACGCTGTGCATACCCGCGGGCAAGCTCACCACGGCAGTACGCATACGTGGCTATGCCGATAATATCGAGGTGTCCGACTCACTCGGCGTCGCTCTGCGCTTAGTTGTAGATAAGGAGATGCAGAGCGACCTCTACACGCTCGATACCGAGGTGCTCCTCCACAAGTGTTGCCCCGTGGACATCAACGCATTTGTAGGTTATGCCAAGCTCACCTCTACATGGGTAATGCAGTATATGAATGCCGAGGCACGCCTTGTGCGCACGGAGCGTAATCCCGAGAATGAGTGGGGCATCATCGTGAAGGATATGTTCTACGACGGCTACGATGTAAGCCTTACGCTCAACACAAAGGAGCGTCTGGAGCCCACGGTAGAGATGGAAGAGCATGTCATAGGCACTACGGGAGAGGCCTTCGGCACGATATATGGCGATGGCAAGCTCCGCATGATGACTCCCATGGGCTACACCTCATACTTCAGCTCATGTGAGAACTTCTTGGTAAACTACTCGACAATGTATGTCGAGGCTGTGGGCACCGTAGGTCTATATGTAAATATTCTGGAGTGGATATCTGATGACGAGGCCGAGCGTATTATGCGTGAGGGCTTTTAACTAACCATAAAACCAACATACGAAGATGATACGAAGCATGATATACTGGGTATGTGCCATAGCTGTAACGGCTATGGGCATGGTTGCCTGCGAGACAGAAGATGGAAATATCGATATCCCCACAGAGCAGACTATCGAGTGCAAGGCCGGTGAGCGAGCATCACTCAAGTTCGAGGTGGCGGATAAGTGGCGCATATGGTCAGATGCCACATGGTGTGAATTTATGACTCCTGCAGGCAAGGTGCTTGACATGTCGGGAGAGAGAGGCTCTCATACCGTAACCCTCGCTATTGGCAGTCAAGACCTAAAGAACGAGACGAGCACGGCACACATCACGATGAAGTGTGGTAACAAGGAGAGCATTATTGCCACGGTGATACGCGCAGCCAAAGAGCTCACGATAAAGCTCTACGACAAGGATAACAACGAAATTGATGCCATCAACCTCGGTTACAACATCCACAACACCTTCTATGTGGAGGCCAACTTCCGATTTGCCGCCGTGGAGTTTCCCGAGTGGGTGGAGTTCGAGGGGGGCTCGGTAGCGGGTTTGCCTAACGAAAGAATCGAGGCCAAGGTGCGCATACAAAACAATGGCGAGCGCGAGCGCACACCCATCACCGTGGAGGATGGTCATAAGGTCACCTTCGCGGAAGTAGGCGGTGATGCCACCTTTGACTTCCCAATCATCTTTGAGGGTATGGGAGCCTATAGCCTGACATTCAACGGGCCTACGGAGAAGAGCTTCGACTGGGAGGTGTCGCTCGACGGCAAGCAGTTCCGCCAGGTGAACGACGACGAGAGCGTGACAACGTTTGAGGAGTATCTACAATACAACATCACGGCACAAGATAATAAATACGAGATAGTTACTATCGAGCGAGCAATAGACCGCGGCATACCATCACACAGGATTAATGCCGAGTGGATTGCCTTCGATAAGGAGAGTATGCGTCTTAATGTCGAGGAGTCACTCTACGCCTCTACACGCTACGGTATGGTGCTGGCTCTACCCATGGCCGTTTATGCAGAGATAAGAGACGACATCAAGGGTAAGCTTATCGAGTATGACGATGCCTCGGGCATTCAGCTCGAAACACTGCGTTACGACTATTTGAAGTATCTGCTTATCGAGTTCAAGCAGTGCGACTTCACCGAGCGCGATTCCTATGTGGGTATGTATATCTACCACTCTATCACCACACTTGAGATTGAGCCCGACGGCTATTACTATGCCGACTCACCCTCCGAGCCTAACCTTTATGACGAATATGGTGTCGAGGAGGTGTGGATTACATCTATGGTACTTCCCGCCCAGGGCCTTGGCGAGATGCTTAGGCCCGGCATCATCATCGACCCACGCATCGAGGGCTGGAACACCGAGAGCCATGCCGAGGGTCTTGCTACAGCCGAGGTGAAGTACAAGGATAGAGTGCTGACGATTAAGGATAACGAGTACTACCTCGGAGAGAATAAGGATGAGGTGATGTCCCTGCACTTTTGGGGCCCGAAGGATAGCTTTGACGAGGAGGTATATATCATCTTCAAACTAAATGGCGAAGCGAAGAAGCTCCTCGTTGTGACACCTCCTACTAACGCAGAATAAAACAGATGGCGATGAAAAAGATAATATACATAATACTCTGCTGCACGGCACTGCTTACCGTAGGTTGCCAGAGCAACGACACAGCCGACGCGGCCAACTATGGCTACGTACAGTTCAAGGTGGTGAAGAGCTCATCTTTGGAGCAGGTATCACGCGTCAGCGACATCCTCGACAACCTCGCCGATGCCGACAAGATTACGGTGGTGATGCAACACGATGGCTCGACCATAACACAGACACTGCCTCTATCGAGCTACGATGATGAGAGTGCCGCATGGGGTCTGCAGAGCGAGAAACTGCGCCTTCTTGTTGGTAAGTACAACATCATCGGCTATCAACTCTATAATGACAACAACATCGAGGAGGCGCTTCTCTCGGGAGGTAGTGCCGGAGAGTTTATCGTCGAGAAGGGTGGACTGACAACAAAGAGGATTGGCGTAAATGCCGTTGAGCGCGGCATGGTGTCATTCCGTCTTGACAAGGATTTTACGACACGCAGTGGCGAGGGCGAATATCGCTTCTCGACAATCAAGAGTGTAGATATCACCGTGAAGAACAACACCACGAAGCAGAGCACGACATATAGCAAGCTTATGGTGCGTCATGTGAATGATTTTGCCGAGGGCTCGGCAGATGAGGAACTCTATGGCGACCACACAACTCACTACACGGAATATGCCCTTTGTGACACAGTAGTATGGATGGAGGCGGGCGACTATATCGTCACCGAATATACAACCTACTCCGATACGAAGGCAAAGAAGAGACTCGAGAGGGCGACCATCGAGGATAAGGGGGCAACCTTCGAGGTGATGGACAACCTCCTGACAAAGGAGGCATCGGTGCCCATCATATGTAGCACCGCAGCCGAGCATATCAAGGATTATGAGGCATTAAAGGAGATATGGCTTGCGCTGAATGGTCCCGAATGGACATTCCATGGTGAGGAGTATGCCGCAGGCACTAATTGGGATTTCAACAAGGATATCGACCTCTGGGGTGTGCAGCCCGGCATCACGCTTAATGCCGAGGGTCGCGTCGAGGGACTTAACATCTCGGGCTTTGGCGCCGAGGGCGTGATACCCGAGGCCATAGGTCAGCTCACGCAGCTTAAGACCCTCTACCTAGGCAACCACAACGAGCTTATCGGTGGCTACGATTATGCCGACCTCACAAAGCGCATCGACCCGATGGACTACAACCACAAGGTATTGGCATACGATGGTCGCGATGGCTTGAGCAAGGAGCTCAAGGATGTCATCAACCGCGACCCCGAGCAGCGACCCATACTCTCAAGCCGTATCAACCTCAAGGATGTAGCCTTTGGCAACTATACAAGCGGTATTTCCGGCATCTCACGTGCTGTGATGCGCCTGACGCTCCTCGAGCAGCTCTACATCGCCAACTGTCCAATTACCGATGATACATTCTTCATCGACGTGGAAGAGGGCTCTCCCTACTATGACGAGCAGAGCACATGGAGCTGGGGCGACTTCGTAAACCTCACCGACCTTGAGATATACAACTGTCCGAAGCTCGACCGCCTGCCCCGTGAGCTTATCACCGAGCTCCCGGCACTGCAGTCTGTGAACTTCGCCCTCAACCTAAATATCTCGGGCGAGCAGCTCCTCGAGGATTGGGAGGCCTTGGCCAAGGGAGAGTCGGGTGCCGATGTGCAAATTCTCTACCTCGGCTTCAACAACCTTAGGACGACACCCGAGCACAACACCCTGAAGCTGATGAAGAAGCTCGGACTACTCGACTGCACGAATAACAAGATAGAGGTTGTGCATGCTCTGGGCAAGGATATCGTGCCTACAACCATCTACTTCGATAACAACCGCATAACGAAGATTGAGACCGTCGATGGCTACTTCTGCGGCCTTGACCAAATGGAGACTTTCTCCTGCTCGGGCAACCTCCTCACGGAGCTTCCCGACATCTTCACCGCCGCCTCAATATATACGATGCAGAGTGTCAACTTCTCGTCAAACAAGATATCGTCGCTGGAGCATGGTGATGCGTGGCGCGGTGTTAATGTCGCCACCCTCAACCTCGCAAATAACCACTTCGAGGAGTTGACGCCCCGAATTATAGGCTCGGGCTCGATTATCGAGACGTTAATGTTAAGCGCCAATGGTATCCGCACCATAGAGAAGGGAGCACTGAAGGGCAAGAATAGCGAGACGCTAACAACCATAGACTTGAGTTTCAACCGCATAAGCGAGCTTCCCTATGATGATTTCAGCGCCTCAAACCTACCCTACCTATACGGCATAGACCTCTCAAGTAACGCCTTTGAGGAGTTCCCTTATGCACCATTGTCGATAGACCGACTAACCGTGATGAGCATTCGTCAGCAACGCGATGATGCAGGTAATCGCACACTACGAGAGTGGCCCCAAGGTCTCTCAACGTGTCCACGCATGTCGGCATTCTATATCGGGTCAAACGATTTGCGCAAGATTGACGATACGATATCGCCATATATCCTCCTCTTTGAGATTAAGGATAATCCCAACATCTCGATAGACTTAAGCAACGTGTGCCCCTACATCGAGATGGGATACTACGAGCTTATCTATGACTCGACACAGGATATACGTGGTTGCGACGCCCTAAACCTTGATAAATAAGAGCTACGATGAAGCAGTTTTTCAGACATATACTTACGTTGGTAGCCACAGCTACCGCCATCACGGCATGTGTTGAGCACACCGAGTCCATTACAGGCTTCCACTCCGATACCGCCACAATCGAGGCAGCAGCATCGGGTGGTGAGTATAACATAAAGATACGCTCGGCAAAGGAGTGGACCGCCGTGGCAAACAGCCCATGGATTATGATATCGCCCGCAAATGGTCGTGGCGATATAGAGTGCATCGTTAAGATTGACTCAGCGATGAAGAACGATATGCGCAGCACCGACATCAACTTCTCATCGGCAGGCGAGATACTGCATAAGGTCTCCGTAAATCAGCAGGGCTATGCCAAGAGCATCACCCCCGATGAGGCGGAGCGCACAATTGCTGCCTCGGCAAAGCGCGCCGACCGCTGGTTTGAGACCGAGATTACGACAAACGTAGATTTCGAGATTGTACCCGAGTATGGAAGCGATAAGGCGTGGCTAACGGTGAGCGACCATAGCCTCAACCTCGACCGTGGAGCACGTCCCCGCACCACACGCGTGAAGGTCGAGTGGAAGATGAACTCCGACGCCGTGGAGCGCACCGCCAAGCTGCATCTGCGAGCCAAGAACCCAGAGGATGAACCCACAACACCCTCGTATATCATTGTGCGTCAGAATGCTGCACCCCGCATAGAGGATAATCGTCAGGGTGACTCTTTAGCTGTAGTAACCATCTTTGAGAAGCTCGAGTCGTGGGGCGACAACGGCATCTCGACAACCGAAAGCATGCAACATTGGGAATGTGTACGTCTATGGGAAGCTACGGATAAGAGCCTACCCGAGGCCTCGGCCGTAGGTCGTGTGCGAGATCTTGAGTTGAGCTACTTTAACACAGAGGAGGGCATACCCTCGGAGATTAAGCACCTGAAGTATCTTGAAACACTATCGCTCTTTGGCAACGTTAACACGATGCTTAAATCTATAGAGATGGGAGAGGAGGTATGTGAGCTTCAATACTTGAAGGACTTGCGTATAGCGGCCTTCGGACTGATATCACTTCCTGCAAACTTCATTAATCTTGGTGACACACTCGAGACCCTTGACCTCAACTCCAATAATTTCAATGCTGTGCCTGAAGTTATCACGGCCGAGAACTTCCCGAAGTTGAAGTCCTTGAACCTTGCAAGCTGCCGCCGCTCCTCTATTCTTGACCTGCGCAACGCCTCGACCGCAGAGAAGGGCATAGGCATGACTACCGACATGGAGAGAGAGGATATCATTAAGAGGATGTTTCTGTGGGAGTCTCTCGAGGAGTTGGTATTGTCGTATAACTATATCGAGGGCAGGCTCCCCGACTTTAAGGTTGGCGAGGATGGCATACGTGAGTATCGTGCAGATGATATGGAGGTCGTCGAGCGTGGCGATACGCTAAAGTGGGCTGTAGAGAACAGACTGCCACGCATATTGCCCAACATGAAGTCGCTGAAGATAAACCTCAACTTTATGACGGGAGAGCTTCCCGAGTGGTTGCTCTACCACCCACGACTTATCGAGTGGGCACCCGAGGTGCTTATCTACCCGCAGCAAGAGAAGGCTATAGATAGCCGAGGTGTGAAGGCAGGATTTAGCAATACCCCGACCTCGCGCGAGGAGTACTTCATGCGCTATCCCTTAATGCGTGGTCGTTTTGAGTATAACGAAGAAATGTAACATAGACGATGAGAAAATATATAGCATACATAGCCGTCATGGCCATAGCTGCGGCGTGCGTGAAGGATATTGAGCATGACAATAGGGATGGTGCTACCACACCCTCCATCACTATTCCCGAGGGAGCCACACAGGGTGAGGTCATCATCAAGTTCAAGCCCGAGATGGAGGAGATATTGGATATGACAATGACTCGCTCCGAGGGGTTATCTACCCGCTCGGGCATACCCTCAACCGATGAGGTGCTTGACATCCTCGGCGCATATAGCTTCGAACGCGTATTTCCCGTAGATAGTCGCCACGAGGCTCGCACACGCGAGGCCGGGCTACACCTATGGTATATCGTGCGCTTCGATGCGCAGGAGACCTTGAGCTCGGCCTTTGAGCGTCTATCACAGTTGGGCGAGGTGGACCTTCTGCAGTGCAACCGACCTATAGCTCGTACTTACAACCCTAATATACAGCCAACATTTATCAGCTGTGAGGAGGCCGCTACACGTGTTACACGTGGTGAGCAGAGTGCAGCACCCTTCAACGACCCCTATCTGCATCATCAGTGGTGTTACATAAACGATGGTCTTGGCACCTTCGGTCAGGAGTGGGCCCCCGTTAAGGCTGGCGCAGATGCCGGATGTAAGGAGGCCTGGGAGCTCTGCACCGGTGACGAAGAGATTATCGTGGCGGTGATGGACGAGGCTGTGATGTGGAGCCACCCCGACCTTGCGGATAACATCTGGGTTAACGAGGTGGAGCAGCTGCACGCCGGCGTCGATGCCGACGGCAACGGATATAAGGATGATCGCTACGGATATAATTTTGTGCGCAATACGCCTATCACCTCATGGACATCCAATGGCAGTACAGGTCATGGCACACACGTGGCGGGCACCATCGCTGCGGTAAATGACAACGGAATAGGAGTATCGGGTATCGCCGGAGGTGGCAAAGGCATGAGAGGTGTTAAGATTATGACCCTCCAGCTCTTCGACGGCATGAACTCATGCTCGTTGGCAATGGAGGCGCGCGCCATGAAGTATGCTGCCGACAACGGAGCCGTGATTTTGCAGTGCTCATGGGGATACAACTCTGCAAAGTCAAATCTTATTATGGGATATACACCTGGCCCGGCAACCGAGGAGGAGTGGGCGGCCATATACCCCTTGGAGAAGGAGGCTCTGGACTACTTCATACATACGGCAGGCTCACCCAATGGGGTTATAGATGGTGGTCTTGCGATTTTTGCCTCGGGTAACGAGTACTCGGCACAATCATCCTTCCCTGCTGCTTACTCAAAGTGTATCTCTGTGGCCGCCATTGCTGCAGACTACACTCCAGCCTCATACTCGAACTATGGCGAGGAGGTGTTGCTATGTGCGCCGGGAGGTGACCTTGAATATTATGGCACACCGGGGCAGGGCGACAATACCTTCGACAATGAGGGCAACCTACTACCACAGGGTGCCATATTCTCTACGCTGGTGACCGATGGCGTGGCGGGCTATGGCTACTATGAGGGCACCTCCATGGCGTGTCCCCATGTATCGGGTGTTGCAGCTCTCGGCCTTGCCTATGCCAAGCAGATGAAGCGCCACTACACATGGGAGGAGTATCGCGACCTTATGTATGAGGTGTCACGCGATATAGAGGAGTATTTCGTGGGCGAGAAGCTATATCACATGCGTCACGAATCGACGGGGGCCATTCCCGTGAGGATGAACCTTGCAGACTACCGAGGTAAGATGGGACATCTCATCGATGCGGGAGCTCTGTTGAAGGCTATTGGCGAGCATGGTCGCACGATGCGTCTGCCCAACATCTACCTTGCTCCCGAGAAGAGCATGGTGCTCGACTTGAGCGACTACCTCACTTCTACGGCAAAGAGTGCAACGATAAATAACAATGATGTTGCTTTAGTTACGCTTGAGAGCAACAAGCTCACGATTACGGCCAAGGCTATAGGTCACTCAACGATAACCATCGTAACGGAGGATAACGAGGAGCACCACACGACAATTACCATACGCGAAGGTGCCTCGGACAATGGTTGGTTCTAACGTATAGCACAATGTTGAGGCAGCCGAGAAATATAACTGTGATGATATTGGGTATGGTACTTATGTGCATAACCCCTACGACCCATGCACAAGTGCTGCTCTCACGTAGTGCTCTCGACTCGTTGGTCAATCCCCGCCTATCGGGCCACTCCTCGGGAGCTATTACACTCTCACAGCGAGAGGTCGCATTAGGTGAGATTGATGATAACAGAAACCTCGACATTGAGGTTACGCTGCGCAACACTTCGCAGCGAGAGCTTACAATAACCACCCTGCGTTCGACATGCAGCTGCTTGGTGATTAAGAGTGAGCCTTGCACGCTACAGCCTAACGAGAGCATGCCTCTACGCGTAAGCTTCAACCCGACAGGGCGTAGCAACAGCTTCAACGTCGGCGTGATGATATATACCTCGCTCGACACGGAGCTGCCCACCGAGCGTCTAACAATAACAGGCACGGTTACGGCATCGGATAGATGGGCACACTACAAGGAGAGAATGGGTGAAGTAGGCATGATGACGCGCAACGTTACCATTACCGACATCAAGACGGGCACAACACGTCAAGAGCGTATCGCCTGTGTAAATAGCGGAGATAAGCCAATACGTCTAACCGCGCGGAGCACCATCGAGGGAATTAAGCTACACACCAAGCCCGACGTGTTACAGCCCGAGAGCGAGGGAGATATCGTAATAAGCTACCGAGCACCACAGGGTGTGACACACGACATCGAGACAATGCTGATTGTAGAGGGTGTAGCAGGCTCGATAGCCGAACGAATGATACGAATAACGATAAAGAGATAGATACAATGATGAAACTAATTCAAAAACTATGGAGCGTGGCCCTTCTTGTATCACTCCTATTTGTGGGATGTGACAACGAAACGGAGCGCAACGACAAGCCTGTGGCGGCCGTAACCTACTACCTTATGAATGGTTCCTGGCAGCTCACCGAGCTCAATGGTGATGCTTTAGCCGAGGGCACATACATGTACGTCGAATTTAATCGCACGGAGCACAGCTTCGACATCTTCACCAACATTGGCTCGATGTATGGTCGCCACACGACAGGCATCTTCGTAATCGAGCAGGATGAGTATGAGAATTACATCCTCTCGGGCAGCTACGACAATGGTGTGGGCGACTGGAACGACAGCTATCGCGTGGAGGCCACCGAGGGTGGAGAGAAGATGCTCTGGCAGGGCAAAACAACAAACGAGTACATGGCATTTGAACGCATAGAGAGTATTCCCGAGATATAACCAACTAACACTCAATAAGATATGAAAACATTTAAGAAAGTTTTGGCAATGCTCATAGCGGTATTGGCCATCGCGACTATCTACGGTTGCGAGAATAGCAATGATGTTGATAACAAGGGTAAGCGCCCGACTATCAGCATTCTTGAGCCTTCGTTCTATTCGGATAGAATGCTCCTCGAGGCTATCATCATGCCTTCGACCGACACCGAGAAAGTTTATTACAAATGTGAGACCGAGGGCGAGACCTTGGAGTATAACGTACAGGAGGGCGCCGAGCCGGTAGATGTGCAGGTAGATGTGGAGTATGGCAAGACATACACCATCACTGCCTATGCCGAGAATAAGGCGGGCAAGAGTGATGTGGCGACATACGAATACACCGTTGTCACTGATAAGGAGGTAACCATAGCGGTTAGCGACATCACGATTAATGCCGAGACCTCAAAAGCCGAGGTGACGGTAACACCCTCGGAGATTGTGACGAAGTGGTACTATAAGGGCTATTTTAGTGATGCTGCGACCGAGGTGGAGTGGACAGAGGTAGAGGGCAACGAGACCAAGACCCTCTCGTTTGACTATGAGCCTGGACGCACATTGACGGTTGTTGTTTATGGCGTATGTGGAGATAAGAAGTCAGAAGAGGTGAGCCATAGCTTTCTTAAGATTAAGGATGTAGCGAGTATTATCATTCAGAACCTCACATCCTACTCTGTAGATGCTGTGGTGACGAAGGCTGACCACTGCGTGAAGTATGTATGTGGTGCCGTACACAGCACGGCATACAACGAGGCCGACTTCGTGGAGCAGGCACAGCGATCACTCAACCCCGACACTAATACATCGTTCATGCCCTTTAACACGGCTCTCGATAGCCGCACATTCAGCGAGCAGGACTTGGTACGCAACTCACTATCCACAAATGCCGAGAGTGCAGGCCTGCTAATTACGGCCGGCACAAGCTACACCGTAGCGGTATATGGCGAGGATAAGGATGGTAATTATAATGTCGTAACCGAGGAGTTCACGGCACCAGCCCCAGAGCTCAACGGCAACCTCGAGATATCCATATCACTGGAAGAGATTACCGAGACATCGGCAACGGCAAAGATTACCGCCGCCGAGAGTTGCAAGGTGCTCTTCGGACTTATTGACCCCGAGATTGCAAAGGCCAACAGCGAGAATGGTCTCGACTTCGACACCGCAACAGATGCAGAGATTAAAGCCTATATCCTCAAGGAGGAAGGCTCTCTGCCTACGATATATACCGAGCCTTTCACCACGACATTGAGCAATATTCTTGCTGTAGGCAAGGAGTATGTAGCCTATGCCATAGCCATTAAGGAGGGTAAAGTCGGAGAGGTTGACTATGAGAAGTTCTCGACCGAGACCCCTACATTGACCGGCATAGCAAAGATTACGGATGCAGAGATTCTTGACCAAACATCTGCCGACAAGCTCCGTATAAATATTATTACCGATGAGAATGCAAAAAAGGTACGTCTCTATGCGGCACCCGCAACTGACCACGCTGCAAACAAGGACAACTTGATATATATTCTTGATGCAGAGGATTATCAGAACTATCGTGAGGAGTTTGAGGTCAAAGATGGCGTGGCTTCAGCTATGGTAGAGATATATCACCCGGGAGATAACTACTATATCTATGCTTCAGCCGTAGATAGCGATGGTAAGGCCGGCGAAATGGTGTGCGTTGCAACACTCTCGGGCCTTGACACAGAGTACTACACTACGATGGTCGAGGAGGTAACCCAGTTAGTATTTGATGGTACGGCAACTGTAGATATGACCGTTTCGGTTATCAGCGAGACCGAGGATCAGATTAGCGTAAGTATCAACACCGACAAACGCTCGACAAATGCCGATAAGGTATATCTTATCCGTTTAGGAGATGATAAGGTGAGCAACATCAATAATAGGTTGCAGACGACATTTGCCGAGTACCCCAACCGCATCATCGGAGCATACAAGATTGGCGAGGTCGGCACCGAGGTGCGTTACGAGAATATAGGTACGGGATTTGGTTTCAACGATAAGTTTGAGGCTTTGAACAAGTACGATATGTCGGCCGGTGGCGATATCATCGTAGCTGTTGTTCTCGACACCGATGGCAAACTTAATATTCACAGCTACTATGCTGCAGGTAAGAGCGTAGAGCTCTTCTAAAGCGGGCATTATCCTATATTATGAGCTCTCCGTCGTGGCGGAGAGCTCTTTTTGTACTATACCGGAGAAAGATGGGGCAAAAAATTTGTTTGGCATTTAGCTAAAAAGTTCGTAACTTTGTAGGAAATATGTGCATATAGTTACACAAGGCAAATAAGCTATACGACAAACATAGAGATATGGGATATTTAAGAATTATATTCTACGGCATATTATCGTTCATCGAGCGCAACCCAATCTTCACGCTCTTCATCGTGATATTGGCATTCGTCGCTCCCTTTGTTATACGTTGGGCATTATGGGTTATCCTCGGCATCTTGGTCGCCGGACTCATCGCTCTACTCCTCTTCATGTGGCGTATGCGCAAGATGCAACGCGAGATGAACTCACAATTTAAGCAGAGTGCCGGAGCTGCAGGCTTCAACACCAACTTCGCCGGCTTTAACACACAAGGCATGACCCTCGAGGAGTTTGTACGACAGATGCAGGCACAGGCCGATGCAAACCAAAAGAAGAACACCTCGACACAAAAGAGCAACACCACGAAGAAGAGCTCGGTAGACTCGGCCGACTACGTCGATTTCGAGGAGATAAAATAACCAAGAGGATTAACTGATACCTATAATGATAAAGCTATTTGAAAATATAGGCCGCTATTGTCTGCTCATGGGCAAGGTCTTCTCACGTCCCGAGAAGCTAGGCATATACTATAAAAAAGTGTGGTTCGAAATCGAGGCGCTCGGGTTCAACTCTATATCGCTCACGGCCATAATCTCGACATTTATCGGTGCTGTTGTGGCACTGCAGATGGCCATCACGCTGGAGTCACCCTTCATTCCGAAGTTTATGATTGGCTACTCGACACGTGAGGTTATGGTCTTGGAGTTCTCATCTACCGTCGTGGCACTTATCCTTGCAGGTAAGGTCGGTTCGAACATCGCCTCGGAGATTGGCACGATGCGCATCACCGAGCAGATTGACGCATTAGAGATTATGGGTGTCAATTCCGCCTCATATCTTGTTCTTCCGAAGATTATAGCTACGGTTATCTTCTTCCCTATATTGACACTCTTCAGTATTATCGTAGGCATCTTGGGAGGTTACGCCATTGCTGCACTCACGGGCATCATGATTCCGGGCGACTATGTCGAGGGTTTGTTCTACTATTTCGAGCCCTTCTCCATAACCTATGCCTTGGTCAAGGGCGCCGTCTTCGCCTTTATCATCACCTCGATATCGGCCTACTGTGGCTACTACGCCAAGGGGAACTCCTTGGAGGTGGGTCGCGCCTCGACACGTGCTGTTGTGTCGAGCTCGATTACCATCATGGTATTTGATCTTATACTAACACAAATTATGCGCGTATGATACGAGCAGACCACATATCGAAGGCCTTTGATGGCCGCACCGTGCTTGATGATATATCTATCGAGTTCGACACGGGAAAGACCAATCTTATAATCGGCCGCAGTGGCTCGGGTAAGACCGTGTTGCTGAAGTCGCTTGTAGGCCTCCACGATGTCGATAAGGGTAAAATCTACTATGACAACACCTGCTATACCGACCTCGGCTTCCGTGAGCGTAAGGAGATACGCAAGGATATAGGCATGATATTTCAGGGAGGTGCGTTACTCGACTCCTCAACCGTGAGGGAGAATGTACGTCTGCCTCTCGACCTCTTCACCGAGATGTCGGAGGGTGAGAAGCGCGACCGCGTGACCTTCTGTCTGGAGCGCGTACATCTTATTAATGCCGATCACCTCTACCCATCGGAGCTCTCGGGAGGTATGGTGAAGCGTGTAGCTATTGCTCGTGCCATTGTTCTTAACCCGCGTTACCTCTTCTGCGACGAACCCAACTCGGGCCTCGACCCGCAGACCTCGGTAGTCATCGACAACCTCATCCAGGATATTACCAAGGAGTTTAATATCACCACGATAATCAATACTCACGACATGAACTCGGTGATGGAGATTGGCGAAAAAATTGTTTATATCCACGAGGGTAAGAAGTGGTGGGAAGGCACAAAGGAGGATATTTTATATTCGGAGAATAAGGAGCTTAACGACTTTGTCTTCGCCTCGGCTATGGCGAAAAGAGCCAAGCATGTAGCCCGATAGAGCGTTTTTTATTAAAACTTTTTAATTTCATTTGTTTTTACGAGCAAAAGGATTTAAATTTGTGGGCTGATTTAAGCGAGAGATAATTTATTAATTCATTATAATTTATTTGACTATGTCACAGATTAAGATTGGTATCAACGGTTTCGGCCGTATCGGTCGTATGGTGTTCCGTGCTGCATGCACACAGCCCGAGAAGTATCAGATTGTAGGTATTAACGACCTTTGCCCTGTAGATTACTTGGCCTATATGCTCAAGTATGACACCATGCACGGCAAGTTCGAGGGTACAGTAGATTACTGCGAGGAGAAGAGCCTCCTTATCGTCAACGGTAACGAGATTCGCGTAACCGCAGAGAAGGACCCCGCTTGCTTGAAGTGGAACGAGGTTGAGGCAGAGTATGTTGTTGAGTCAACAGGTTTATTCCTTACAGCCGAGAAGGCAGAGGCTCACATCAAGGCTGGTGCCAAGTATGTAGTTATGTCAGCACCCTCGAAGGATGACACCCCCATGTTCGTATGTGGTGTGAACACCTCGGAGTATGCCGGTCAGAAGATCGTATCTAACGCCTCATGTACTACGAACTGTCTTGCACCTATCGCCAAGGTTCTTAACGACAATTTCGGTCTTGTAAATGGTCTTATGACAACTGTGCACTCTGTAACAGCTACACAGAAGACCGTAGATGGTCCTTCGTTGAAGGATTGGCGTGGTGGTCGCGCAGCTTGTGGTAACATCATCCCCTCATCTACAGGTGCTGCCAAGGCCGTAGGTAAGGTTATCCCCGCATTGAAGGGCAAGCTTACAGGTATGTCTATGCGTGTTCCTACGTTGGATGTATCGGTTGTTGACCTCACAGTAAACCTTGAGAAGCCCGCAACCTACGAGGAGGTATGCGCAGCTATGAAGAAGGCATCAGAGGGTGAGTTCAAGGGCATCCTTGGCTACACCGACGAGGCTGTTGTATCATCAGACTTCCTTGGTGATGCACGTACTTCAATCTTCGATGCGACTGCAGGTATCGCTATCAACGAGACCTTCATGAAGGTTGTATCATGGTACGATAACGAGTGGGGTTACTCTAACAAGGTGCTTGACCTTATCTCTATCATGAAGGCCTACAATAAATAATAGGAGTGCTTTGATAAAAAGGACAAGTCTGTCTAACGAGGCCACTGAAAAATAGATACTTTTTCAGTGGCCTCATTTTTTATTCACTCTTTGTAAGTGGCTATTGCTGATAGTTTGTGCGCAGATAGTCACGTGCCGTAAAGCGCGTGGGACGTCGCTCACCCTCGATATTCTCCACCGTAGTGTGCGTGCGCAGGGTATTATCCTGCAAGACATACTCCTTGATAAACTGTAATATCAGGTCGCACTGCTGATATAGGGGTGTACCAGCCAGGCGATGATCCATATACTCCACCGAGTAGAAGAGATAGGGTGAGTCAAGCCTATCGAGCTGCTTGGCGATATAGCGCGAGCCATAGAAGCCTACACCCATGATGGATGCCTTATCGTAGGGGACATTACTATCCGACGTGCCGTGGAAGAGGAGCATGGGTGCGGGCTCACCCTTCATCCTCGGGCGACCATGGCGCGAGAAGAGAGCTCCGGCACATGACACCACACCCGCATATCGAAATCCCGCGGGGAGCACCTTGGCCGTCTCGGCACCTTTAGCGCGCAGATACTCCGCCTGCAGCGCAGTGATGGCACCGGCACTTGAGCCACTAACCATAATATAGTTGGGGTCAATACCCCACTCCTCGGCCCTCGCCAGCACAAAGTTTGTTGCAGCATACATATCCTCTACGGCGATAAGCACCGAGTTATCGAGAACGTCAATCATCTCCTTGATGCTCAACTTCTGCGTGATATTTTTCAGGCCCAAGCGATAGTCTATAGATACGGCATCTATGCCGGCGCGAGCCAACGACACGAAGTATGGATAGTAGTAGTCACGAAAGCGCTCGCCACGTGCAAAGCCACCACCAAAGGCAAATATCATGCAGGGGCGTGGCTCATGACTCCCACCCTCGACATAGTAGCGGTCGAGATATAGTTCCTCACCATTCTGCGTGGCATAGTGATATGTCTGCTTTATGACATCGGGCTGCGCATAGAGCTGCACGGCAGTGAGCAGTAGCGCAAAGATAAGTATTACTCGCTTCATATTTTTCGTTATTTACTCCATTCGCCAATCTCCAGATTCTTAATCTCCCCCGCCTCGATATCGAAGCGTACGGCTGTGCGTACGGCGTGTATGCCATACTTGCCTGCAGCCCCGGGGTTGATATGCAACATATCGTATATCGGGTCATATATGACCTTGAGTATGTGCGAGTGCCCCGCAATAAATAGCTTGGGTCGCGCACCATGTATATGTTGCAGAGCCTTTGGGTGGTAGTTGCGCGGATAGCCTCCGATGTGTGTCATCAGCACCCTCACCCCTTCGACCTCGAAGTAGTTGAACTCATGAAACATACGGCGCATCACCCCACCGTCGATATTACCATATACCGCACGTAGTGGCTTAAATGCCGCAATGCAATCGGCAACCTCCACCGAGCCAAAGTCTCCTGCATGCCACACCTCATCACACGGTGCAAGAAACTCCTCTAACACCCTATCGAAGCAGCCATGCGTGTCGGATATTACGCCAATCTTCATACCGAAAAACAATTCTATAATACAAAGATACAAAAAGCATCTCCACTTTGCACCTTTTACGACTAAAAGTTACGTACTTTTATACATACCATCTCTATGGCAAAGCGAGAACTCTAAAAAAGAGGCCTTGCCATTCTCACGAACAGCAAGGCCTCCTTGTTAATGTTTTATGTGTATATATCTATCAAGGGATGATAGAGTACACTGTTATCTTGGTACTATTGTACCATTAGACCTAAATTTGTTTACTGTGCAATACCCGTCTTTGTTGTTCCGGTTTCAGTTACAATACTTGTAGTACCCAAGTAACTGATAAACTTAACATTCGCAGGAGTACCGTTCACCTTAACATTATTCTCTTCTGTTTCTCCCTTACTTGCATCGTAAGTATAAGGGGTTGCTGCAACAGCATTGAATGTGTTGTTAGTTGCAGTTACGTCCACAATCGTTGAGCTACTTGAGCTAATACTGATAGCCGAAGCTGTTGATGAAGTACATTCAAGGTTGAAAGTACATCCTGTAACCTTAATAGTTCCCTCTACATAATTCTGCACATAGATAGGTGCCGAAGATGTAAGAGCATTGAAAGTACAGCCCTCGAACTCTGCCTGGAAAGTACCCGTTTTTCCACTCATACCCTCAAAGAGAATCTGCGCATTATCAAATGTACAGTTCTTGAACTTGATAACGGTATTTGCTCCGGCTACGGTCGCACAAACTTCAACAACAGAGCCCAAACGATTCGTGCTAGGTCCGTAGGTCTTACTAAGCTTGTTATATGAGAAGTTTACATCCTCGTAAACAACCACACTACCTTCGGCAGTAGTAGGACGTACATCTACATGACCGTAAGTGCTATTAACAACATAGTCGCCACCCACCATTGTAAGGTCTGCGTTATTGCCAAGTTCGATTGTATTAGTTGCCTGGAATGTATTGTTGTTCAAGTTGATAACAGCATCATTAGTGATGTCGGTGTTATACTCAACATCACCTGCCAAAACTATATCTCCGCCATTAGCCAAAGCGCTAGTTAGCTCGGCTGCATCTGATACAACAGCATCAATAGTATCCTTTACAACATAGAACTTACCATCCTTCTCAATAGCCTTATAGCCATCGGCGAGGTTGCCATGCGTAGTTACAGAGCCGTCGTTGTAAGTACCACCGTAAACATCTACCGGTGCACCATAGCCCATATAGTTCTGGAATACTTTGCTCTGCCCATCAGAAGAAGGTACATGGTAGAAGTTACCGCCATAAATCTTGATAGTTGCACCAGCAGGGCAAATTACGCTTGTACCACCACCGTTAGGGATGTTCTGTGCGAAATCACCACCATTGATAGTGAGCTTAGATGCAGAGCCATATGCGTAGATAACATGAGCAGTAATAACTCGAGAGCCGATAGCATCGGTTACCTCAAAGCTACCACCGTTGATAGTAACATCCGCGCCGTTCTCCATGCGGATTACACCACGATCTGAAACAATCTCGGTGCCCTCCTCGACAACCACACTTCCACCTACCGAGTATATTGCATACTCAGGGTAGCTTGTTGCGCCAATAGGAGCACCCTTAATCTCAACACCATCCAAAACAAGCTTGCCGGTGTTGTAGATAGCAGCATCACCATTCTCTGTAAGGTTCTCGATAGTACCACCAACGATAGTCAAAGTTGCATTGTTCTTAATCATTGCGTTAGCACCATCTCCACCCTTAGTGAAGTTACCCGTGATGGTGTGACCATTGAGGTTGATGGTAGTATTTGCCTGAATGTTGAGTGCGGTTGGCAATACAAGATCCTCGGTCAACGTGATATCGCCACCTACAGCAGCAGCCAAATACAAATCATCTACCTCGTGCGCAGGATCATCATAGCCGGGCTTAATCTCTACGTTGATATCAACATCGCTTGTAAACAGCGAACCGTAGATATTTGTGCGGTGGTTGCGCTGTACAGGTACAGAGCCTACTGTGCGAGTCTTTTCAACAGTAGTGTTGCTCTCGCCGTGACCGAAAGTCAAATCAACAACCTCCTTATCAGCAGGAACAAGCAAGTAGTTCATAGAGAGGTAGTCATAGCCGCTTACAGGGAAAGTCTCACCCTGAGGAATTGCTGCCAACTTAAACTCTACATCTGCAGCTGTATCTACAGTGCCATCAACAAGGTTAAGCGTCGAGCTAACGGGAACTTTAACATACGAGTAAGCAGGCGCGTAACCGGCGCTTGTACTCTTATCATAGTCGTT
>JAZNFC010000051.1:0-52880 GCA_045588935.1 Alistipes sp.
CCTCATGGTATTTTCCGAAATAGGCAGCAATCTGCGACGCTTTGCTTGTCTGAAAAATGCTCATTTACCTCAAGTAAACTGCGCTTTTTCAATCTGCGACGCTTTGCTTGTCTGAAAAATGCTCATTTACCTCAAGTAAACTGCGCTTTTTCAATCTGCGACGCTTTGCTTGTCTGAAAAATGCTCATTTACCCCAAGTAAACTGCGCTTTTTTAAGTCTGCGACACCCGGTCGCCTGAAAATAAACAACTTGAGTGAAGTACCTATAATCTATACTCCTATGCGAAGACCCGGCACCGCCATTTGGTTACATGGGCTTGTGGCAATAGCCTTGAGCCTTGTTATAAACTTTTCATACCTGCTTCTGCCCATAATCACCGACCAGGGGATTGATAGCCGCAGCCTCAATGAGGAGGTGGTGGCGCATGGTACGGGGGTGTTTCATCTCACGCGCGACCTCCATGGATATATCGTATGTGACTGCCCCGACAAGGACTCGACATACGTATCGGCAGGACAGGTGCGACGACTGAAGCTGCAACACCTCGATACGCTATGCTTCACCACGTTACAACCGCACGGGGAGACATTCACCAAGGAGCAGATAGCCGAGGCACATAAGCAGCTCGACAGGATTGTTATGCGCAATGGCGAGCCCTTCGACTTTGACACGCTCTATGACCGCCCGAGCCACACGATAGAGTTTCTATGGCAGATAACCTACTACGCTATATTCTCCTTCCTGCTGATTATCATCTTCACGTTAAAGAGGTTTGATAATCGTCGTGTGGCATGGAATATCATACGTCGCGCCTTTGTAGCGATGGTCATTACAGCCGTGGCGATATACTTTGCCCCGGTGATGTCGTTTAAGGATGGTGCCATGCGCATCGTGCTCTTCTTCGATAGCAATGCCCACACCAATGCCTATATTGTCGTGCTCACCAAGTCACTCTTTATGCTTGTGGTGACCATCCTCTATGTCTGCATCTATCGTCTTATGCAGCAGCGACAGAGCATCGTCATCGAGAATGAGAGACTCAAGACCGAGTACCTCGCTACGCGCTATAACATGCTCATGGGGCAGATAAACCCCCACTTCTTCTTCAACTCGCTCAACTCTCTTGCCATGCTTGTGCGTGGAGGTGATGAGCCGCGTGCCTTGGAGTATATCGACCAGCTATCCTATACCTTCCGCTACATTTTGCAGGGTGGGCAGAATACGACGACAACCTTGCGCGAGGAGATAGACTTTGCGCGCTCCTATGCCTATCTCTTCAAGATACGTTATGCCGATAAGCTCTTCTTTGACTTCGATATCGAGGAGCAGTATCTCACATGGCGTCTGCCTGCATTATCGCTACAACCGCTCTTGGGTAATGCCGTGAAGCACAATGCTATAACCACACGTCAGCCACTGCATGTCGCTATACGTGTGGTAGATGGAAAGCTCGAGGTGGAGAACCCGAAGTATCCGAAGCTCGATGTTGAACCCTCGACGGGCATAGGCCTTGCCAACTTGAGTAGCCGCTGGCAGATAATCACCGGTCGCGATATAGAGATTATAGAAGATGAACACCGCTTCATGGTACGCCTACCCTTGGAGCCACAAAAATAGAGTAGTATGAAGAGAGTTGTTATAGTTGAGGATGAAACGGCAGCTGCCGTAAACCTGCAGAGTATGCTTCGTACCATCAACCCCGAGGTGGAGGTTGTCGCGGTGCTTGAGTCCGTAGCCGAGGCTGTGGAGTTCTTCGGAGAGAAGGTTGAGGCCGACGTTGTATTCATGGATATACACTTGGCCGATGGCGACTCCTTTAGAATCTTCCAGCATGTAGATATAGAGATACCTATAATATTTACTACGGCCTACGACACCTATGCTCTTGAGGCCTTCAAGGTCAATAGCATCGACTATCTGTTGAAGCCTTTCCAGGATGAGGAGTTGCGTCGTGCCCTCGATAAGCTTGGGCGTTTGTCGGGAGGTGAGCGTAAGCGGCGTGACGAGGCTGTAGCTACAGCTGCCGCCACGGCCGTGCAGATGATGCTTGTGCGCTATAAGGATAAGATTATCCCTGTAGCTATGGAGGAGGTAGCCTTCTTCTATACCTTTGCCGAGCGTGTCACGCTCACAACGCTCTCGGGTGTAAGCTATCCCGTGGATAAGACTCTCGATGCTCTGATGCAGCAGCTCCCCGTGGATAGATTTTACCGCGCCAACCGACAGTTTATCGTGTCGCGCAGTGCCGTGAAGGATATTGCTATATGGTTTGGCTCACGTCTGTCGCTCAACCTCACGGTCGAGACCCCCGAGAGGATTATCATCTCGAAGGCCCGCGTGCCCGAATTTAAGCGTTGGCTGCAGTCTGTTCACCCGGTATAATGGGCCGCTGACCGCGCAATACTGTCGTTTGACGGAGACCATAGGCTGAAGCGTCGTTTTAGGGTTGTACCTTTGTAATAGCAAACATAAAGGTATAACCCTAAAAAATTAACTATTATGAAAAAGATGATGTTTTTATCTCTCGCACTATCGGTGATGGTTGCAGGGCGTGCTGTAGCAGCGGATGTAGAACATGCACCACGAGCTCCACATAAGGGTATCGAGGTTGCCTTCAAGGGTAATAACCACTATGTAAAGATTGCTCTACCCTCATTTAGAGTCTGCCATGACAAGTGTTGCGACGCCCATAAGCGAGCTCCACACAAGGATAAGAGATGGTGTAACAGCCACAAGTATAACCGCAAACACCGCATAGCGAAGAGAGCATGCCCCGTATGTCACAAGCCTGTAGGTCGTCCGGCGCCTCCACCCTCGCGTTCGCGTAATGGCAGATGGTAGAGCCTGATACATATATATAAACGACCGACGAGAGTATCCCGAGGGTGGAATACTCTCGTTGTTTCAGGTAGCTTAACCCTCTATTTTTGTCGTTTCACCCATCGTCGTGTCTCTTGTCCGAGAAAAAAGTATTATATTCGCGGAGCGAATAGAGTGTTAAACGGATAATATATCAGATACTTATGATAAGAAAAATATGTGCCTCTCTGCTGTTGATGATGACCATATCTGTAGCTATGGCACAGACTTCAAAAGTCAAGGCAACGATTGTCGATAGCCAGACGGGGGAGGGCGTTATTGGAGCTATCCTGGAGGTGGTGTCGGCAACCGATTCTGACTACCGTCGTCATGCCGTGTCGGGTGCTGCCGGAGTGGTTATGGTTACGGGTATCAAAGCCGGTGACTATGAGCTCTCGGTGTCGTTCATCGGCTACGCTACGGAGCGTCGCACGGTGAAGGTGTCGGGCATGGTGGATTTGGGCACTATGGAGCTTAAGCCCGAGGCTGTGGCTATCGAGGCTGTGGTCAAGGAGGTGCAGGCGCTGCGTACCTCGCAGAATGGCGATACGGTGGCATATAATGCCGCAGCCTTCAAGGTGGCTGCCGATGCCGATGTTGAGGGCCTGCTAAAGAAGATGCCCGGTATCACTATCTCGAATGGACAGGTGGAGGCACAGGGCGAGCAGGTGAAGAAGATTTTTGTCGATGGTAAGGAGTTCTTTGGCGAGGATGTATCTACGGCACTAAACTCACTGCCTGCGCAGGCGGTAGATCGCATCGAGGTATTTAATAAGCTCTCGGATAATGCCGAGTTCTCGGGCATGGATGATGGTGAGGGCTTCAAGGCTATCAACATTGTTACACGTACCGATATGCGTCAGGGTATCTTCGGTAAGCTCTATGCCGGCTATGGCTATCAGCCCGACATCGACGGTAACCCCGCGGAGCTTAACTTCAAGAATAGCACTACGTACAAGCCTACGGTGGAGGATGTAACCTCACACCATAAGTACAATGTCGGCGGTAATGTCAATCTCTTCCATGGCAACCATCGTCTGTCGGTTATCGGCCACCTGAATAATGTTAACCAGCAGAACTTCTCATTCGAGGATATCATCGGTGTTACGGGAGGTGGTCAAGGCCCCGGTGGTGGTCGTGGCGTAGGTCGCTACATGGTGCGCCCCGAGAGTGGTGTGGCACGTGTCGGCTCCATAGGTGCGCAGTACTCGAGCTCATGGGGCGAGAAGGAGCGCGTGAAGCTCAATGCCTCGTACTTCTTCAACGACACCAAGACCAAGAATAAGAGCCTCCTGCAGAAGTGGTATGAGGCACCCTCGCCCGAGGACTACCTCGAGCAGGAGGGCGAGTCGGATAAGCATAACTTCAACCACCGTCTGAATCTTCGCCTCGATTGGCGTATCTCGGATAATATGTCATTGATGTCGCGTACAAACTTTAGCATTCAGGGTAATGATCCCTATAGCCGGCAGTATGGTGAGCAGAGCGGCGAGACGGCCGAGAGCAATGGCCTCCCCTATGAGGTGTTGTATAACGGCTCTATGGGTAAGTCGCGCGCCATGCGCTTTAGCGAGTTCTTGCAGTATCGTCTGAAGCTCGGCAAGGTGGGGCGTACCATCACGGTAGATGGTCGCTACTCGATGCGTAACACTCCAAAGTCATGGTCGCATAACTTCTCTACGCTCAACACGCTCTACGATGCTGCTACGGAGCTCTGCACCCCCGAGTTGCGATATGTCGCATCCTTTGCTCCGCAGCGTACGGATGAGGTTAATGCCAACTTCACATACACCGAGCCTGTGTCGAAGCACTCGCAGGTGAGCCTTCAGTATCGCTTCGAGATGGAGGATCAGAGCATCGAGAAGAGCTCGTATATAACCTCGGATGATAGCTACAATATTGCGGGTCTTACGCCCGATGCCTCGCTCTCGTCACTCACCCAGAGCCTCAATATGGAGCACCGCGTAGGCCCCGGCTTCCGCTACTCGAAGGCGAAGAATACGTTTGTGGCAAACGTATATTATCAGTATTCGCAGCTCGATGGCATGGTTAAGGGTGAGAACCTTAAGCGCGACTTTAACCATGTTACCTACTTCCTTATGGCCAACATGGCTATCAATGCGCAGAATACCATTCGCCTCTTTGTGAGCTCATATACGCAGACCCCCGATGTGCGTAACCTACAGGATATCTACGATGTGCAGAATGTACAGTATCTCTCGAAGGGTAATCCCAACCTTGAGTCGTCATATAACCATCGTCTAAATCTACATTATGTACGCTCGAATATCGAGAAGGGACGCACCTTCATGTGGATGTTCTCGACGCAGCTCACCGAGGACTATATAGGTCAGAGCGTGACCTACAACCCCGGAGTAATGGATATTGATGGTGAGACCTACAAGCCGTTGCAGTACTCGACTTATGAGAATATGGATGGCTATGCCAACCTGCGTACACATGTAAGCTACGGCTTTCCCATAGCGCCCATCAAGTGTAACTTGAATGTTATGGCGGGCGTAAATTGGTCGCGCACACCCTCGCTTATCGACGGTAGGACCAATATCACTAGCACGATGGGCTACGATGCCATGCTATCCCTCGGCAGTAACATCTCGGAGAATATCGACTTCACGGTGCAGTGGAACGGATCATTCTATGATGCTACACAGTCTATGGGTCGTGGCGACCGTCGCAACCAGTACTTCAACCATGCGGCTTCGGGCTCGTTGAAGTGGGTATTCTGGAAGGGCATCACCATTACGGCGGCTGTGAACTACAACCAATATATCGGTTTTACGGATAGTTATAACGAGGATTACCTCATTTGTAACCTCTATCTCGGCAAGAAGCTCTTCAAGCAGCAGGCGGAGATTATGGTGGGTGTGAACGACCTCCTAAATCAGAATGCCGCCTTTGCTCGTACCGTGGGTAGTGGTTACACACAGAATATGTGGAATAGCGCCATAGGTCGTTACTTCACTGTGCAGTTTAACTACAACCTGCGTTACTTCGGTAAGAGGGGCTCGACCGACATATCGAAGTATGAGGGTATGGATATCAAGCCCTCTTCGCGTCCTCCCTTTGGGCGACATCCAATGATGCGATAGTCGGTCGTCTAACAGGGATATTACGATATCTGCCTTATATAAAGGCTTATATTGCGGCTTAATTTGATTTTACATTTACACCGGAATCAAGGCTGATATCTCTTGGTAAACTGCGGTTTTTCGAGGCTCGCAAGCCTCAAACGACCTCTTTCCACTCTCATCTCTCCTCCTCGCTCCATGCCGAGTAGGGGTGGGTGCGCAGGTGGGAGTTGTAGTATCTCTTCACCCCCGTAACCTCCTTGCCAAGCCATGTGGGGCGTGCAAAGGCCTCATCCGTGCTCTGCAACTCCACCTCGGCAATAACAAGACCCTCATTGTCACCCATAAACTCATCCACCTCGAAGGTGTGTCCCTCGTAATCCACGAAGTATCTCCTCTTCTCGATAACGCTGCCTTCGGAGAGCTGCATCAGCTCCAGCGCCTCATGTAGCGAGATCTTATGCTCCCACTCATAGCGCGAGAGCCCTCCATCCTTCGAGGGCCCCTTGATGGTAAGCCATGCCGCATCGTCGCTTATGCGTACTCTTATGGTGCGACGCCCCGAGGCTATATACCCCTGCACGAGGTGTATATGCTTGTGGGCATACATCTTATATTCGCCCGTAACCATAAACTTGCGTTCTATCTCCTGCGCCATATCTTGCTCAATTAAAATAACTTATCTGCATAGAAGTATAGGGTTGCCCATACAGCAAAGCGTCCGCCCTTACCCACTAACATCCATAGCGCCGAGGGTAGGAATTTAGCCTTATAAAATCCGAGTACAATAGCAAAAACATCACCCACAAAGGGTAGCCAGCTCATCAATGCCAATAGAGGGCCCCATCTATCCACGCGTGCCTTTTGCCGCTCTATGGTTTCAGGCTTGACCCTAAACCATCGCTCCAGCCACTCGGTCTTGCCGAGCCAGCCTATACAGTAGGAGGTAAGACCCCCGAGCCAGTTGCCGAGTGTCGCCACGGCGACCGTTGTCACGGGAGCACCTCCCGCAACGAGCATGCCCACAACGAGCACATCGGAGCTAAAGGGTACCACCGTAGCAGCAAGAAAAGCCCCCAGAAAGAGCCCTATATATCCATATTCGAGGAGTGCTTCCATGATGACAAAGATACGTAGAATTTATTGTTATGTGTGACCTAAATATGAAAAAATGAAAAAAAACGTGCTGGCGGTGTGTAATATTAAATAAAAATATGTATTTTTGTTGTTGATTGTGGTGCGTAAGCGTCGCAGCGTGTAACGGGAATAATACAAAACATATAACTTAAGTTAATCCTAACAAAATGAAGCGTATTTTGGTTTTGGGTGCCGGAGGTCAGATTGGATCTGAGTTGGTGCCGTATCTTCGCTCAATCTATGGTGCATCGAATGTCCTTGCTACCGATGTTAAACACAATGCAGTACTTGCCGAGGCAGGTCCTTTCGAGTCGTTGGACGCTCTCGATGCAAAGCAGTATGCCGAGCTTGTAGATAAGTATAAGATTGACTCTATCTTCAACCTCGTAGCACTTCTCTCGGCTACAGGTGAGAAGAACCCGCAGTTGGCTATGCGCATCAATATGGGTGCCTTGGAGAACTCTTTGGAGATTGCTCGCGAGAAGAATTGCGCGGTATTTACTCCCAGCTCTATCGGTGCTTTTGGTGGCGACTTCCCCCGCGATAAGACTCCCCAGGATACCGTGATGCAGCCCAACACCATCTATGGTGTGTGCAAGGTTACAGGTGAGCTTCTCTCGAACTACTACCACACACGCTTCGGCGTTGATACTCGCTCGGTACGCTTCCCCGGTATTATCTCTAACGTGACTCTTCCCGGTGGCGGTACTACGGATTACGCTGTGGAGATCTACTACGAGGCAGCCAAGGGTAATAAGTTTGTCTGCAACATCGCTCCCGACGTATATATGGATATGATGTATATGCCCGATGCTTTGCGCGCTACAGTAGAGCTTATGGAGGCTGACCCCTCGAAGCTTAAGCACCGCAACTCATTTAACATTGCCGCCATGAGCTTCACTCCCGAGATTATCCGCGAGGTTGTTGAGCGTCACGTGCCCGGCTTCCAGATGGAGTATAACGTGGATCCCGTGAAGGATCAGATTTCTCGCAGTTGGCCCAACTCATTGGATGATACATGTGCTCGTGAGGAGTGGGGTTGGAAGCCAGAGTGGGATTTGGAGTCTATGACCAAGGATATGTTGCGTGCTGTGCGTGCCAAGCTCAACTTGTAGTTGAGATGTAGCGCATTTGCGCCTTTATACTACTTTATAGATATGGGGTTGTCCTTCGATATGTTGGACAATCCCATCTCTTTTTATCCTTTTTCCCTTTTATATGACCCGATAACCATGCCTACGCCCGCGAATATGATCAGCGCGAAGAGTATCGTGTCGGCATGTAACCTATCCAAGCCCATAGCTACGGCAAGACCGATGGCCACGACGGGCTGTATGTAGGAGTAGATGCTCGACATTGTGGGTGCTATGACCTTTAGCGAGTAGTTGAGCAGCAGGTTGGGTAGATAGGTAGGTACGATGAGTACAAATAGCGTGGCCAAGAGTATCTTGGTGCTCATGGTCGAGAACTCCGTGGTCAGCATGCTGTCAAGACCTATGGGCATCATCACGATGGCCGAGGAGCAGTATATCCATCGTAGCAGGGTTGTTATGCGATACTTGCTCACCAGCCTTCTAAACCATACCATGTATGCTGCCGATATACATGATGATGTGATTATAAGGATGTTACCTCCTATGCTCGATTGTTCGTGCACATGGTTGTTGCTTACAAGAATTATCGCCACCGTGCCCGCCATGCCGAGTAGCAGGCCGAGGGTACGAGCTGTGGTAAAGCGTTCTACACCTGCCACGATGGAGAATATAAGCACGAGGAGGGGTGTCGTGGTGCTGATAATCGAGCCATCTATTGCCGAGGTGTCGGCAAGGCCGAACATCATGCAGAGCTTGCGTCCCACGCCCATCAGCAGTGCCATGCCGAGAATCATCATCCTATCCTTTGCCTCGACAACTTCACGCCTCTCCCATAGCAGTGGTACGAGGGAGAAGAGCGCAGCCACAATCAGTGACGCCGAGACCATCGCCAGGGGTGAGATATACTTGCCGAGCACAAGAGTGTAGAATGGGTAGTCACATGCCCAGATGATATTGCAGAATATCAGTGCAATATGTGCATTCATGCTCTTTGATACAGTCATAATGATATATTGTTAAGCCTCTCATCTATGGCAAACATCATACCTGATTTGCCTTGTGATAATGATATATATGGTATATGTGTAGTTATCTATCCCCATATTTAGGGGGCGGGCGATTGTAATTTCCCTAAAATGTGCGATTGTTCAATAGGTTGGTATAGTGTACTTTTGCCATCGTAAAACTATGCAAGTTTGAGTTATGAGGAGTAGAACTCTATATCTTATGTATATCCTTGCCATGCAGCTTCTTGCTATGCCGTTGTGGGCTACCGAGCCACCCCGCGGTGCGATTGTCGAGGGTGTGGTGACCGATAGCGAGGGTCAGCCCTTGCCCTATACCACTATATATGTCGAGGGCACTACGCGAGGTACTACGACGGATAGCCATGGTCGTTATTCGCTGAATGTCGATATGGGCGGGGCAGATGTTGTCGTGCAGATGTTGGGCTATGCCACCGAGCGACACAGCATAGATGTTGTTGCCGGGAGAAACAGACTCGATATATCGCTCGATGCCGAGGCTACGGGTATAGATGAGGTTGTGGTATCGGCGTCGGGCGTCGGGCGTCTGCGTCGTTCGGCCTTTAATGCTGTGGCTGTAGATACGCGCACGCTGCAAAATACGACGAAAAATCTTTCGGATGCGTTGTCGCGCGCTCCGGGCGTTAAGCTCCGTGAGTCGGGAGGCGTAGGCTCCGAGGCGACACTCATGTTGGATGGCTTCTCGGGTAAGCATGTCAAGATTTTTATTGACGGCATGCCGCAGGAGGGTGTGGGCAGCGCCTTTGCTCTGAACAATATCCCTGCGGGCTATGCCGAGCGTATAGAGGTATATCGCGGCGTTGTGCCTGTAGGTTTTGGTGCCGATGCACTTGGCGGTGTGATAAATATCGTAACTAACAAGTCGCGTCGCCGCTGGCATGCCGATGCTTCATACTCCTATGGCTCTTTCAATACGCATCGCTCCTCGGTGAATGCAGGTCAAACCCTTGATAATGGCTTTATGTGGGAGCTCTATGCCTTTCAGAACTACTCGGATAATAACTATAAGGTAGATGCCCCCGTTGAGGACTTTGCCACGGGACGCATAGATAGGAATAAGCGCGAGAGGGTGGAGCGCTTCCATGACACATATCACAACGAGAGTGTTGTGGCCAAGGTGGGTGTTGTAGGTAGGCGCTGGGCAGATCGCCTGCTTCTGTCGATGAACATCTCGAATATGTATAAGGAGATACAAACGGGTGTGCGCCAGGAGATTGTCTATGGCGAGAAGCTGCGTCGTGGTTACACGTTGATGCCCTCTCTTGAGTATCATAAGCACAACCTCCTCACCGAGGGACTTGACCTTACGCTTGCAGCCAACTATAACCACAACATAACCTACAATATAGACACTGCGCAATATAAGTATAATTGGCGCGGTGAGACCTCGCGTCTGAACTCTCCCGGTGAGCAGTCGTATCAGCATACGCGCTCCACGAATAGTAATTGGAGTGTTACGGCCACGCTTAACTATCGTCTTGGTCGAGCCCACACCTTTACCCTAAATCATATCTTCAACACCTTCCTGCGTCACAATACGTCGCTACTCACCAATAGGGCGGAGGAGGATGCCATAGATAAGCAGACAACAAAGAATATTACGGGTGTGCAGTATCGACTTATGCCCTCGAAGCGTTGGAATATGACCCTCTTTGCCAAGTACTACGCTCTGGATGTCGCCGGCCCGATAGCTACGGATAGCAATAGCTCTATCTTTGTGCGCACCACGCGCCATGAGGATGCCGTGGGCTATGGCGTGGCGGGCACATACTTTATTCAACACTCGGTGCAGGCGAAGCTCTCCTACGAGAGGGCCTATCGATTACCTACCATCGAGGAGATGTTTGGCGATGAGGATCTCGAGCAGGGAGATATAGCTATACGCCCCGAGAGTAGCGATAATATAAACGTAAACATAAGTTATACAGGTCGTTATGGAGCTAATGATGAACATTCTCTCTATCTCGACGGAGGCTTTATCTGGCGCGATACGCGCGACTATATACAGCGCAATATCGTCGATATGAGTGGCGGTAAGAGTGCTGCCTCATATATAAACTATGGACGTGTGCGCACATGGGGAGTGACCTTCTCGGCACGCTATGCCTTCGCCTCGTGGCTGTCGGTGGGCGGAAATATCTCCTATATGGATGTTAGGGATAATATGAAGATTGCTATCGGCACGGTGTCGATGCCCAATCTCGGTTATGGTGACCGCATGCCTAATATCCCTTATCTCTTTGCCGATTGCGACATCACCCTTACGTGGCGTGACTGCCTCTTCAAGGGGGATGCCCTCTCCGTGACCTATGATAACCAATATCTGCATAGTTTCTACTACTATTCGTCGCGTATAGGCTCGAATAGGAACGACTATATGGTGCCCCGACAGCTTGCACATAACATCTCGCTTGGCTACTCGCTTCGCGATGGTAAGTATAATATCTCGGTCGAGTGTCGTAACCTTACCGATGAGGCGCTATACGATAACTTTAGCCTGCAGAAGGCGGGCCGCGCCTTCTATGCGAAGCTCCGTGTAGCGTTTGGCGGTAGATAATATGACGTATATAGATTAATAAACTAAAAATAAGTAGATGTATGAAGATTAAGATTTTCTCAAAGTTGAGTATCACGCTTTTAGCCTTTGTATTGGTCGTTGCGTGTGAGAGTGATTTATCGAACAATTCGGGATATGACGATGGTGTAGAGCGCCCCTATGTTATAGCCTCGCAGGGCACCTTCTCGAATACCACGACCAATGCGCTTCTCACGGCCGAGTCGCTCGATAGCGGCACGGTGGGCATGGAGCAGGGCTTGGTTAATGATGGAGCATCGTATTGGGTGTTCTGGGGTGATAAGTATCTCTATGCCCTGACCTATAATCAGGGTAATGCCGGCACTACGCGCTCATACGTGATGAATAGCGACCATACGTTATCGGCGCGCTCGGCAGAGTATGCCGTACGTCGTTTTACGACCGTGGGCATCTACGATAACTATATCATGACAACCTCTACGGGCGATGGCCCGCAGGAGTGGGCCGATGATAACGGTTACCTTCCGAAGTCTATCCTTGTGTCGTTGCTAAATGTTGAGGATGAGACATATGCCACGAATAATACGCTCGAAGAGCGATACCTCGCGGAGAACTTTCTTGGCAATGGCGAGTATGTAACCTTGGCCGGTATCGAGCAGGTAGGCACGAAGCTCTACTCTGCGGCTATACCCATGGGCTTGAGCCAGTATGGTGTTAAGGCCGAGGGAGGTCGCTGGGTACGTGAGGGCTACGAGGATTTGATTAAGACCGAGGCCGGAGGTTCTGGCAGCGGCTCCTATAAGGAGGGTGAGTTGCAGTGGACACAATACCCTGATGAGTGCTGGGTGGCGGTGTTTGATGACCACACACTAACCAACAAGAGGCTTATAAGGAGTGATAAGATAAGTTATGCTGCGGGTCGTCACAAATCACAGTATTATCAGATGATTTGGGGTACGGAGAGTGGCGATATATATATCTTCTCGCCCTCGTATGCCAAGATTATGAGCGATGAGCGTCAGCGCACCTCGTTGCCTGCAGGTGTTGTGCGCATCAAGGCCGGGGAGATGACCTTCGATGAGGATTACTACGTAAATATGGAGGCACTTGCCGATGGTTGCTCCTTCCAGCGTACATGGTATATCGGAGGTACGAAGTTCCTGCTGCTGATGTATGATAGTATAATTGAGCCCGGCAAGACGATGGTGGCTAACAGGCTTGCTATATTCGATGTGGAGAGTGCTACGCTTACCCCTGTTGAGGGTATGCCTGCGGCAGATACAATCTCGGGGTTCGGCACATCGCCCTATACCGAGAGTGGCAAGACATATATTGCTGTTACGACAACGAATAGCTATCCTGCGATATATGTCATCGACAACGCTACGGCCACCGCAACAAAGGGCCTTACTGTTGAGGCTACAAAGGTGAGTGCCGTAGGTCGCATGAAGCCTTATTTATAATCATTCGTTTGGTGCTATGAAGAAGTTCATGAAGAGTCTCCATTTGTGGTTGTCGCTACCCGTAGGTCTTGTTATATCGATCATCTGCTTTACCGGAGCCATGCTCATCTTCGAGCGTGAGATTACGGAGTCTTTGCAGCACCGTTACTACTATGTCGAGCGAGTGGGCGATAGAACGATTACACTCGATGATGCTGTGGCGGCGGTAACACCTACATTACAAGAGGGACAGCGCATTACGGGCATCACCATCTCGAAACATAGGGAGCGCACCTGGAAGATAAACCTCTCGCAGCCGAAGCATGCCGCTGTATATGTCGATCAGTATAGCGGCAAGGTGCTTGGTACGCCCGAGCGTCTGCCCTTCTTCCGCACGATGTTTCGTCTGCATCGCTGGTTGATGGATACACGTCCCGAGGATGGCGCGATATATTGGGGTAAGGTGATTGTCGGTATAAGCACCCTCACGCTCGTTGTCATTCTCCTCACGGGTATTATCATATGGATACCCAAGAACTTGAATATGTGGAAGAACCGCTCGCGTATCTCGGTGCGTCGTGGTTATAAGAAGTTCCTCTACGACCTACATGTTGCAGGCGGTATATATGCCGCCCTGCTGGTCTTGGCCATGGCGCTTACGGGGCTTACATGGTCGTTCGAGTGGTATCGCAATGGTGTGTATCGCCTCTTTGGTGCCGAGAGTGGCACGACGACAGCGCAGCAAACAAAAGCTAAATCTCGCGCAGCGGGTGGCTATGCTATGAGTGGTGTGGCTTATGAGGATGTCGTTGCACGCTATGACGACTATGCCGATGTTACGATTACCCCCACCACGCTCTCGGTGAAGCTCTCGGGCATGGGTAATCCTCGTGCCGCGGATAGATATGTTGTGGATGGTGCTACGGGAGATATTATATCTGCGGAGATGTACGATGATGCCTCGCGCCAGCAGAAGATGAGGGGCTGGATATATGCTATACATGTCGGTAACTTCGGTGGTTATGTCACACGCGTATTGTGGTTCCTGGCTGCGATGTTGGGTGCCTCGCTACCTTTGACGGGCTACTACCTATGGATTAAGCGTAAGTTTGTTAAGAGGTGTAAAAAGAGCTCTTGTGACACCTGCCTAAAACATATCTATGTAGAGTAATCCTTAAGCCATATGTCACCCATATGTAATAGGGCTATCCGACAAAAAAACATTCGGATAGTCCTATTTATATATATGGATGCCGTGTGTCATGCCTCAAAAAAACTTTCGTTTTGGGAACATAAATCGAAATTAATATGTAACTTTGCGTGAAAGATATAAGACTACTATAGAGTATCATTTAAAAGCTATGAGTGTACATGTCATAAATCATCCGCTGGTGCAGCATAAGCTCACGATTATGCGCGATAAGAATACCTCTACGTCGCAGTTTCGTCAATCATTGCAGGAGATATCGCTGTTGATGGGCTATGAGCTTACTCGCGACTTTCCCCTGACCTATACCGATATCGAGACTCCTCTTCAGCCGATGAAAGCACCCACGATTGCAGGAAAGAAGGTCGTCATTGCTCCAATCTTACGCGCCGGCCTTGGTATGGTGGATGGCCTGCTTGCGCTTATTCCGTCCGCCCGTGTAGGACATATCGGGCTCTATCGCGACGAGCAGACCTGTCGCCCCGTGTTCTACTACTATAAGATGCCCGCAAATAAGAATCGTTTGGTGATTTTGACCGACCCGATGCTTGCTACGGGTGGCAGTGCTTGTGATGCTATCGCACGTCTTAAGGATGACGGCTTTACCAATATCCGCATGATGGCCTTGGTGGCGTCACCACAAGGTATAAAGGCTGTCAGCGACGCCCATCCCGACGTGGATATCTATGTTGCATCTATCGATGAGGGCTTGAACGATAAAAAATATATTCTCCCCGGTCTTGGTGATGCCGGCGATAGAATCTTCGGTACGAAGTAGGATAAGTAAAAATATGCGTAATAGAGGCTCCCGATGCCGATTGTGTTACGGTATAACGAGGTTGTGTCGGGAAAAACTCCTAACAAAATGTGGGTGACTATTTTTCTTTTTAGTCACCCACATTTTAGTCATCCACACTCTATGAAGTTGTGGTATGGATTGTTACTTCAATAGAAACTGCTCGATGTTCTCCTTAAGCTGTGCCTTGGATGGCGCTCCCGGAATTTTTATCGGGGCTTCGGACATCGGTACGTAGAGCAACGTGGGGATTGAGCGTATGCCGAAGTATGAGGATAGCGACTGCTCGTCATCGACATTAACCTTATATACATCAATCTTCCCTTCATACTCTGCGGCTATCTCATCGATGATGGGCAGCAGACGCTGACAAGGGTTGCACCACGAGGCGTAGAAGTCGATAAGCGCGGGCTTGTCACCCAAGAACTTCCAATTATCGGGGTTGTTCTCTATATCTGATACACGACGGAGGAAGCCTCCCTTTGTTAGATTTATAGCTGACATATCTTTACTCTTTTTTAGTTATAATTATTGGTTTTATCTTTCGAGGGCAAAGATAATGCAAAGATATGAAATCTCCAATCGGAAGTTTTTATCGTGCTATAAGTGAGGGTTATATGCTGTCGCTTGATAACATTCAAAGAGGTGCTAAATCAAAACCTATTGTTTGTTATGCGGCGCTGCATCTTTGTCCCTTATCTTTTCAAGGAATGACCTGTTGACGATGACTTTCACGGCGCGGTGTATCACGCGTAGCTCCACGGGGGTATGTCCATATAGTTCACCATCAATCTCGAGCCGAGCCTCGGGCGATGACTCGATGCGTATCTTGCTACCTTGACGGTGCATGACGTGGCCTATGGAGTAGATTGTACCATTGAATAACTTGCGCAGACGGAAGACGACATGCCACCAATGTACGGGGCGTATCATCGTGATGTCGAGCAGGCCATCGTCAGCCACCGCGGCGGGGAGCTGCTGGATACCTCCTCCGTTATACTTACCTATGCCTATGGCGATGCTGAAGAGCAGATTGTTGTATATACGCTCGCCATCAATCCACATCTTTATACCTGTCGATTTATGCTTGAAGAAGGAGCGCACGAGGCACCACAGATATCCGCTCTTGCCAAGGCGGCTCTTGGCCTTGCTGTGGAGTGTACGCTCGATGACGGCAGCATCGAAGCCAAGACCTGCGACATTTGCCATGTAACGTGTCTGCCGATACTTCGACTCCTCGTACGACACTTCGGATACATCCTGCATAAAGGTATATCCCTCCTTTATGGCACGTATAGCCTCGGCATAGCGTGTCGGTATGCCGTACATGCGTATCCAGTCGTTGCCCGTACCTGTCGATATTACGGCTACGGTAACCTCCGAGGGTGTGATGCTATGCTGTACGAATAGACCGTTAACAACCTCATGCAGTGTACCATCGCCACCCACAACGATTATATGTCGATATCCCGCCTCTATGGCCGACACGGTGAGCTCCGCAGCGTGGTGCTTATGCTCTGTAAATACTGTCTCATGACGTATGGCATTGTCGCGCAGCAGCTTTGAGATGAGTGGGTAGTCCGTCAATCCCTTACCCGAGCCGGATATGGGATTGACGATAACAAACCACTTAACACCGCCATTCACAGATGGCGTGTTGTTCTTTTGCTCCTCCATTGGGTTGTAGTCTTTACTCTGCACTATTTCTTGGGTGCGTTGCGCAAGGTGTTGAGCAGGAAGTCGTAGAACTTCTCCACCGAGGCGATGTTCACCTTCTCATCGGGCGAGTGGGGGTAGCAGATGGTCGGGCCAAACGAAATCATATCCATGCCGGGATACTTCGCGCCGATGATGCCGCACTCCAAGCCTGCGTGAATAGCCGTTACCGAGGGCTTCACGCCATAGAGCTTCTCGTATGACTCGAGCATTGTGTGAAGAATGGGCGACTTCATGTTGGGGTTCCAGCCGCTGTATGAGCCTGTGAGCTCCACATCGGCACCGGCCAACTCAAAGACTGAAGATATGGCGCCGGCCAACTCGCCCTTCTCGGTGTCCACCGACGAGCGGAGCAGACACTGCACCTTGATTGTCGTGCCGTCAGATACTACGATGGCGAGGTTTGATGATGTCTGCACCAGCCCCTCCATGGCTATCGACATGCGCTGTACGCCATTGGGACAACCACAGATGGCGCGGATAAGTGAGTGTGACTCGAGGTGGGGGATAATAGCCTTGGGGCACTCCACACGCTCGGCGAAGATTTCGATAGAGTCTTCGATGCCCTCAAACTCCTTGATGATAACCTTCTCATAAGACTTCACATTAGCCTCGAAGATGGCAGCCTCGGCCTCGCGTACAACAACCACAGCCCAAGCCTCACGAGGTATGGCGTTACGCATGTTACCACCCTCTACGGCGGCGAGCTCCAAACCATAAGACTCGGTCTCCTGACGCAACAGACGGAACAACACCTTATTGGCATTTGCGCGCTGCGTGCCAATCTGAATACCCGAGTGTCCACCCTTAAGACCCTTCACCGTCACCTTATATGCGGCAAACTTACCCTCCAAGGGCTGCTCGCGATACTTGAACGTGACATTCACATCCATACCTCCGGCGCAACCCACATACAACTCGCCCTCGGTCTCCGAGTCGAGGTTGAGCAGGATGTCGCCCTTGAGCATGCCTCCCTTCAGGCCGAAAGCACCATCCATGCCGGTCTCTTCGGTGGCTGTGAATAAGCACTCCAGAGGGCCGTGTGTAAGGTCGGCATCCTCCATTGCGGCCATGGCTGCGGCAAGGCCTATACCGTTGTCGGCGCCCAGCGTCGTTCCATTTGCCGTTACCCACTCGCCATCGATATATGCCTCGATGGGGTCGGTCGCAAAGTCAAATACCTTGTCGTTGTTCTTCTGTGGCACCATGTCGGTGTGCGCCTGAAGAATGATGCCCTTGCGATCCTCCATGCCGGGTGTCGCAGGCTTATATACATATACGTTGTGCGCCTCATCAACCTTGTGCTCAAGGCCTAACTCCTCGGCCCACTTTACGATGTAGGCACGAATATCATCCTCCTGGTGTGAGGGGTGAGGAATGTTGCAAATCTCGGCGAAGTGCTTCCACACGAGTGCGGGCTTCAAGCCCTTCAAATTCTTATCCATAATATTAATTATTAGTTAGTTATTTTATATGTTCGTTTTTTTATCTCTGCTATATATAAATATCCGCCTCCGCATCTTATTTCTCGCCCTGCTTGAGTCCGTTTTCGAGCTCTTCGCGCTTATCGAAGGCATCGACAATATACTTGACAAGGTGGTGGCGCACGATATCGCGCTTATCAAACTCGACAATACCTATGCCATCGATATTCTTGAGTGTCTCCATGGCGCGTGTCAGTCCGCTGTCGCTGCGACGTGGCAGGTCTATCTGTGTCACATCTCCCGTAACGATAAACTTGGCATTACGACCCATGCGCGTGAGGAACATCTTTATCTGCGAGAGGGTGGTGTTCTGCGCCTCATCGAGGATGACGTAGGCGTTGTCGAGGGTGCGACCACGCATATACGCCAAGGGGGCTATCTGCACGGTGCCCTCCTCGATAAACTTCTGCAGCTTGGCTGCGGGTATCATGTCGTTCAGGGCATCGTATAGAGGTTGCAAGTATGGGTCGAGCTTATCCTTCATGTCACCCGGCAGAAAGCCGAGCTTCTCACCCGCCTCCACGGCAGGTCGTGTAAGGATAAGGCGTCGCACCTCACGCTCCTTCAGTGCTCTTACGGCCAAAGCTATGGCCGTATATGTCTTACCCGAGCCCGCAGGACCTATGGCAAAGAGCAAGTCGTTACGCTCGGCCAGCTTGACGAGTCTCTGTTGATTTACCGTGCGGGCACGTATGATGTTGCCGTTCGTGCCATAGACTATGACATCCTTATTCACGGCCGGAGGCTCCATCGTAAGTTCCTCGATGCTCGATGCGAAAGCTTGTGATACCACCTCCGAGGAGATGTGTCCATATTTGAGGTAGTACTCTATGAGGGATGTCATCCTGCGCTCAAAGGCAGCCACATCCTTCTGTGCGCCCATAACCTTTATCCTGTCGCCACGAGCTATGAGCTTAACATTGGGGCTATATTCGCGTATAAGTCCTAAATAGCTGTTCTGTGCTCCATAAAGCTCGCGGGCATCTACACCCTCGATAAGTATCTCTTTGGCAAACTCCTCGTTCATCATATATCGTTTTTTTGTCTCTTCTAAAATAGTAGTGATATACCCACCGATATGCGGTAGCTGTCTGTGTCGAACTCCTCGCCCATAAATTGGTTGAGGCTCGACTTGAGTGCATGAATATATCGTGCCTCGACGATGACATTGCGGGCAAAGCCTACGCCTATCCCCGCAGCGATATTCCATGTGGGGTATATAGGCCCGAAGTGCATCACCTCACCGTCGTGCGTATATTCTGCACGGCTCATCACCGTGAATACAGGGCCTACGTTCAGACGTATGCGGTTGCGTAGCAGGCGCGCCGAGAGTAGTAGGGGTATATCCACCGTGCGGCTCTTCACCCTATGTGATATCTCGCTCTTGCCCTCACTCTTTGTTGCCGTGAGCGAGCCTCCCTCGTAGCATATCTCCATCTCTATGGCGAAGTTGCGACCAAACAACACTGCCATATCGACATGTCCCTGGAGGCTGAAGCGAGGCTGAAGCGAGGTCTGTGGCATCGAGCCATCGGTGAGAGGTCGCTGGCGCACTCCGGTATATGTGCCACCTATGCCCAAGCTCCACTCGGTGCGTATCGTGGGCTCTTCGACGGGCAGCGTGGGGTTGGCCTGCTGCAATGCATGGCGATGGTCGTCGCACATCCTCGTCGAGGTGCATCCGCAGCTCTGTGCCGAGGCTGCAGCCATGCCTATAACCATGGCGACTGCCACCATCATCACCCTTATCCATCCTCGGCCTCTTGTCATCTGTCGTTTTACTTCGCTATATACGTTTTTATACATCATTACTAATATCCTTCAAAGGTATCAATTTTTAATAAAAATGCAAAATATATGGTAAATATTTTGTAAAGTTTCCAAATTTCGACTAATTGCGTTATCTTTGTGGCGGAATATATAATTATATAGGAGATAGATATATGAGCTTGGTAGCTATTGTAGGTCGCCCCAATGTGGGTAAGTCAACACTCTTCAACCGCCTTGTAGGCCAGCGTCAGGCCATCGTGGATGAGACGGCAGGTACAACGCGTGATCGTCACTATGGCAAGACCGACTGGAACGGCAAGGAGTTTTCGGTTATCGACACCGGAGGTTATACCGTGAACTCGGAGGATATCTTCGAGGATGAGATACGTCGCCAGGTGATGTTGGCCATAGATGAGGCCGACCTCATACTCTTCCTCGTTGAGGTGCGCACGGGCATCACTGACCTCGACCAGATGATGGCCGATATCCTGCGTCGCTCGGGTAAGAAGGTGATGCTTGTATGTAATAAGGTGGATACCTATGACCTTATCTACTTCTCGCACGAGTTCCATGCCTTGGGTCTTGGTGAGCCCTTCTGCATCAGCTCGATGTCGGGTAGCGGTACCGGCGATATGATGGATGCCATTCTTGCCAACCTCCCCGAGGATACCTCGGCGGAGTATGATGCTACGCTGCCCCGCATAGCCATTGTGGGTCGTCCCAATGTCGGTAAGTCGTCTATGACAAATGCACTGCTTGGACAGGAGCGTAACATTGTGACCAACGTGGCGGGTACCACGCGTGACTCGATACATACGCGTTACAATATGTACGGCATGGACTTCTATCTTATCGACACTGCGGGTATGCGTAAGAAGGGTAAGGTTACCGAGGATCTTGAGTTCTACTCTGTGATGCGCTCGATACGAGCTATCGAGAACTCCGATGTATGTATTCTTATGCTCGATGCCGAGCAGGGTGTAGAGTCGCAGGATCTCAATATCCACAACCTCATCGTTCGCAACCGCAAGGGCTGTGTCATCGTAGTGAATAAGTGGGACCTTGTGGAGAAGGATAGCAACACCATGAAGGTGTGGCGCGAGTTCCTCGAGAAGAAGCTCGCCCCCTTTAGCGATATCCCCATCATCTTCACCTCGGTAATCAACAAGCAGCGTATCCTTGATGTTCTTCAGGCAGCCATACGAGTATATCAGTCGCGCAAGCGTCGTATCTCGACATCCGATCTCAACGAGTTCTTCCTGCCTCTTATCGAGAACTATCCTCCTGCAGCAACGAAGGGTAAATATATCAAGATAAAGTATGTGACCCAGCTGCCGACGCCCACACCGCAGTTTGCCTTCTTCGTGAACCTGCCCCAATATATCAAGGAGTCGTATCGTCGTTTCCTTGAGAACAAGCTCCGCGAGCAGTGGGATTTTTCGGGAGTGCCGGTTCAGATATACTTCCGCCAGAAGTAATTTTCGATTTATATAGGGCATCTTTGCCCATTCCTAAAAGCAAGAGTTCGAGGGTTGTAGTTTTAACAGCTATCCCTCGAGCTCTTCTTTCCTCTTTCCTCTTTCCTCTTTCATGATTGGTATATCTCTTGCTCTATAGATTAAAAACATAGTGTCTATGGTAGTAAATACAGGAAAGGGTACGATGCCTCTTGTGGCGTTGGTTGCCATATGGTCAATATCGGCCATCGTTTCATTGCCGGGACTTGCGCTATCACCCATATTGAGTGATATGGATAATATCTTTCCTCGCGCGAGTGAGCTCGAGGTGGAGATGCTCGAGTCGCTGCCCTCGCTCATGATTATCCCCTTTATGTTGCTTGCGGGTCGTCGCTCGGTGCGTGGCAATAAGATCAGATTATTAGTGCTCGGCACATCTATATTTCTTATCAGCGGCATTGGCTGTCTGCTCTCGCGCAGCCTCGTGGAGCTGATCGTCATGAGTGCTATTCTCGGCATCGGTGCAGGGCTTATCATTCCTCTCTCGACGGGTTTTATTGTCGATTATTTCACGGGAAATTATCGCGTGCGGCAGTTAGGTATCAGCTCGGCAATCAACAACTTAACCCTCGTTGTGGCGACCTCGGTTGTGGGCTCTCTTGCCGAGGTGGAATGGCACCTCTCGTTTGCCGTATATCTGCTGCCCGGTGTCACGCTTCTGCTTGTTCCTGCATTGAGCCATACGACGCCTCTGCCCGAGCCGAAGGAGGGTGCGCAAAACAGACAAAAAAAGGTTAATAAGGGTGTTATCATCGGGCTTATGCTCTTCTACTTCGCCATCACTTATATATCGCTGGTTGTGACCTATAATACGAGCTATGTTGCCGAGCATCTCGGCATGAGCAGTGGTGAGGCGGGCATCATCATCTCGCTCTTCTTCCTTGCGATTATGGTTCCGGGCTTTGTTCTAAATCCCATCATGCGCCTCTTGGGGCGTGCCGTGAATATGTTGTCGTTGTTGGTTATGGGGGTGGGTCTGCTCCTTATGTCGCTTGATGGAGGCACAGCCCTCACTATCTCCCTCGGAGCTGCCCTTACGGGCTTGGGCTATGGTATTATGCAGCCTATCATCTATGATAAGGCTGCGACAAATGCACCTCCCGAGCTCTCTACTCTTGCTCTGTCGTGGGTCATGGCGGTAAACTACCTCGCCATACTTCTTGCACCACTGATTATCGAGGGTGTAGATTGGATGTTTGGTGTTCATAATCATCGCTTTGCCTTTGCCTTTAATGGAGTATTATCGCTGCTTTTGGCAGTTGTGACATGGGGCTTTATGGATCGTAGCCGTGTGCTTGGCTCGGATGATTAAATTGTGTATAGTCTTGCCTTATTGTGCTATAATAAATCTTGACGATGGATAGTTGCTCATCTTGAATATTTTTCCTATCTTTGCGCATCATTATAGAAAGTATGGAAAAAGATACACAAAAAGATACAAAAGATATATTACAGGAGCTGGAAACGAGCGACTACAAATATGGCTTCGTCACCGATATCGAGACCGAGACTATTGGTCGCGGGCTCTCGGAGGATGTCATACGTCTAATCTCGGAGAAGAAGGGCGAGCCCGAGTGGATGTTGGAGCGCCGATTGAAGGCCTATCGTCATTGGCTTACGTTGGAGCATCCGAGGTGGGCGCACCTCGATATTCCCGAGATAGATTTTCAGGATATAATTTACTATGCGGCGCCCAAGCAGCGTCCCAAGCTCAACTCTATGGATGAGGTTGATCCCGAGCTGAAGCGCACCTTCGATAAACTCGGTATTCCGCTTGAGGAGCAGATGGCATTGGCGGGTGTTGCTGTAGATGCTGTGATGGACTCGGTGTCGGTGAAGACCACCTTCCGCGATACCTTGGCCGAGAAGGGTATTATCTTCTGCTCTATCTCGGAGGCCATCAAGGAGCACCCCGAGCTTATTAAGAAGTACCTTGGCTCGGTTGTGCCCTATACCGATAACTACTATGCAGCACTTAATGCCGCAGTCTTCTCGGATGGCTCCTTCTGCTATATCCCGAAGGGTGTGCGCTGCCCTATGGAGCTCTCGACCTATTTCCGTATCAATGCCGAAGGCACGGGTCAGTTTGAGCGCACGCTTATTGTTGCCGATGAGGGTGCCTATGTGAGCTACCTTGAGGGCTGCACGGCGCCACGTCGTGATGAGAATCAGCTTCATGCTGCCGTTGTGGAGATTGTTGTGGAGCGTGATGCCGATGTGAAGTACTCTACGGTGCAGAATTGGTATCCGGGAGATAAGGATGGTAAGGGCGGTATCTACAACTTTGTTACGAAGCGCGGTATCTGCCGTGAGGGTGCCCACCTCTCGTGGACACAGGTGGAGACAGGCTCGGCCATTACGTGGAAATATCCGAGCTGTGTGCTTGCCGGAGATAACTCCTCGGGAGAGTTTTACTCTGTGGCTATGACCAACAACTATCAGCAGGCCGATACGGGCACCAAGATGATACACATAGGTCGCAATACCCGTTCACGCATCGTGTCAAAGGGTATCTCGGCGGGTCGCTCGCAGAATGCCTACCGAGGTCTTGTGCGTGTGGCCAAGGGTGCAGATAATGCTCGCAACTACTCTCAATGTGACTCGCTGCTTATCGGAGATAAGTGTGGTGCTCACACCTTTCCTGTGGTTGATTGTTTCAACCCCACGGCGGTATTGGAGCATGAGGCTACGACGTCGAAAATCTCCGAGGAGCAGCTCTTCTACTGCAATCAGCGAGGACTCTCTACCGAGGATGCCGTGGGGCTTATCGTCAACGGCTATGCTCGTGAGGTGTTGGCGAAGTTGCCCATGGAGTTTGCCGTGGAGGCGCAGAAGCTCTTGTCGCTCAGCCTTGAGGGTAGCGTGGGTTAGTCTTGGTGATAAGGTGTCATCTTCGATGCTGTGTGTAGCTGAAGAGAGTTCATCTATGAGAAAATAAATATGGTTTAGGAATAAAAGCGAAAAAATATAAGATATGTTAAAGGTTGAAAATCTACACGCCACGGTTGGCGATAAGGAGATTTTGAAGGGTATAAACCTTGAGGTTAAGGCCGGTGAGGTGCATGCCATAATGGGCCCTAATGGCTCGGGTAAATCGACCCTTGCTTCGGTGTTGGCGGGTAATGAGAAGTTTACCGTGACCGAGGGTAAGGTTGAGTTCGAGGGTGAGAATCTCCTTGACCTGAATATCGAGGAGCGCTCACGCAAGGGACTCTTCCTCGGCTTTCAATATCCTGTGGAGATTCCGGGTGTTACTATGGCAAACTTCATGAAGCTTGCTGTGAATGAGCAGCGCAAGGCACAGGGCTTGGAGCCTCTTTCGGCTGCCGAGTATTTGAAGATGATGCGCGAGAAGAGCGCTATTGTTGAGCTCGATGCCAAGCTTACGTCGCGTGCCGTGAACGAGGGCTTTTCGGGAGGTGAGAAGAAGAAGAATGAGATATTCCAGATGGCTATGCTTAATCCGAAGCTCGCCATCCTTGATGAGACCGATTCGGGCCTCGATATTGATGCGTTGCGCATCGTTGCCACGGGCGTTACGCGCCTTCACACGCCGGAGAATGCTACGGTGGTCATCACTCACTATCAGCGTCTGCTGGACTACATCGTGCCCGACTATGTGCATGTCCTCTACAAGGGACGTATCATCTATACGGGCGATAAGACTCTGGCCTTGAAGTTGGAGAAGGAGGGCTACGACTGGCTTATTAACGACTACAAGGAGGAGTAGCGATGGGGTCACTGTTGGATAATACGTCGCAGCTCTCATCGTCGGGTGTGATAACCGATGGTCGTTGGCATCTTCTATCTGCCGGCGGTAGCGATATCGTCATCAGTGAGGGTGCTTGTGCCGAGCTTATCATCACCGATATGGAGGGCACTGCAGATATACATATCGACGTGGAGCGTGATGCCGAGCTTAAGGTGCTTCATGTGGTGCATAACCATAGCGTTACGGAGCTTAAGGTAGCATTGGGAGAGCGTGCTCGCTGTCGCATGACCGAAATGGTGCTCTCGCCCTCGGAGTTGAGGGTTGAGGCGGGACTTGTGGCGCGTGATGCACACTTCGAGCTCGATGGAGCCTTCATCCTCACTGCCGAGGAGCAGGGTAGTGTTACGGTGGATGTCAATCATCTCGCCTCGGACTGTAAGTCGCGCACAGCCTTTAAGGGTGTTGCTTCGGGTAGGTCGCATGGCAGCTTTGCAGGCCTGGTCTATGTTGCTCCCGATGCGCAGCGCACCGACTCGGAGCAGTCGAGCCGCAATATCACCATTGGAGAGGCGCATATCGAGACTATGCCGCAGCTTGAGATTTATGCCGACGATGTGAAGTGTAGCCATGGAGCTACCGTGGGACAGATGGACTCGGATGCTGTGCTCTATATGCGTCAGCGAGGTTTGAGCCTTGCCGATGCCAAGCGTTTGCAGATTGAGGGCTTTGTTGCCGATGTGGCTCTACATTCATCTGTGGAGGGTAGTGCCGAGCCGCTTATGGAGCTTCTCTCGGAGAAACTTACGAGATTGTAACGATGTTTGATATAGAGAATATACGCCGAGACTTCCCTATTCTCGGGAGCAGAGTGAATAACCGCCCGCTCATCTACTTCGATTCGGGAGCTACAGCCCAGAAACCCTTGGCTGTTATCGAGCGCACGGATGAGCTTATGCGCCACTATAATGCCAATATACATCGTGGCGTGCACCACCTCTCGGGCAAGATGACCGAGATGTATGAGGAGGCACGTGAGCAGGTGCGTCGCTTTATTGGCGCCGAGCACCGCGAGGAGGTTATCTTCACTGCTGGGGCTACGATGTCGCTCAATATGGTTGCCACGTCATGGTCGGCAGCCAACCTCCGCGCAGGAGATAATATCGTGGTTAGCGAGATGGAGCATCACTCGAATATCGTGCCGTGGCAGTTGGCTGCGGAGCGTCATGGTGCCGAACTGCGTGTATTGCCCTTTGATGATGACGGAGAGCTGCGCCTGGAGCTTCTGGCGGAGCTTATCGATGAGCGCACGAAGGTTGTAGCCGTTACCGAGGCTTCGAATACGCTGGGCACGATGCCCAACCTTGAGCCTGTTATCGAGGCTGCGCACCGCGTGGGAGCTGTTGTCGTTGTCGATGGCTGCCAGGGTGTGGTGCATGGAGGTGGCGATGTTGCGCGTCGTGGTTACGACTTTTATGCCTTCTCGGGACATAAGCTCTATGGCCCTACGGGCATAGGTGTGCTGTATGGCCGTAGGGAGCTGCTTGAGGCTATGCCTCCATATATGGGTGGTGGCGATATGGTTGCAAAGGTTACCTTTGCGAAGACTACCTACGCACCTCTGCCCTTGAAGTTTGAGGCGGGCACGGCAAACTTTATTGGTGCTGTAGGCCTTGCCGAGGCTATGCGCTATGTCGAGAGCATCGGCATGGAGGCTATCGAGGCGCATGAGCAGGCGTTGCTGCGCTATGCTGTGGATGAGCTCTCCACGATTGAGGGCCTGCGCATATATGGAGAGGCCGAGCGCAAGTCACCCATCATCAGCTTCACGGTGGAGGGTACGCATCCCTATGATGTGGGTATGATACTCGATAAGCTGGGTGTTGCCATCCGTACGGGACACCACTGTGCCGAGCCTGTGATGACGCACTACGACGTGTCGGGCATGTGCCGCGCCTCGATAGGTATGTACAATACGCGCGAGGAGGTAGATGCTCTTGTTGCGGGTGTTAGGCGTGCGGTGATGATGCTTAAGTAGTTGATAATAAGTAAATTTCAGGATATGTTTATCGTATTGGAGGGATTAGATGGAGCGGGTAAATCTACGCAGATAGCCAAACTCAAGGAGATGTTTCTCGGTCGAGGTATTGAGTCGGAGTATCTGCACTTTCCGCGCTTTGATGCTCCGGTCTATGGAGAACTTATAGCTCGTTTTTTGCGTGGTGACCTCGGCTCGTTGGAGAGTGTTAATCCCTACCTTGTGGCTCTGCTTTATGCGGGTGATCGTGCCGATGCTGCGCGCCAGATTAGAGCGTGGCAGGAGGAGGGCAAGGTGGTCATTGTCGATAGATATGTCTATTCGAATGTAGGCTACCAGTGTGCCAAGTGCGAGGATGTGGAGGCGCGCGCGACGCTTCGTGACTGGATTTTGCACACCGAGTATGAGGAGTTTCATATTCCTCGTCCCGACCTCTCGCTCTTTCTCGATGTACCCTTTGCCTTTACGGAGAAGAAGCTTACGGAGCAGCGCGAGGGTGATGACCGTGCCTACCTTCAGGGTGGCAAGGATATACATGAGGCGTCGCTCGACCTGCAGCGTCGTGTGCGTGAGGTCTATCTCGATGCTGCAGCGGCATACGACGACCTGAAGGTTGTCGATTGCTCTACGGCGGAGGGCGCCATGGCTACGCCTGATACCATCTTTGAGCGTATTATGGCGCATGTGCAACCAATACTCAAGTAGTGTGAAGCCGAGGGTCAGGATAATTATCATGGAGGTCATGCGTCGTTTGCTCGGCCTTCTTTTCATCTTCTCGGGCTTTGTCAAGGCCGTAGATCCTGTGGGTAGTGCATCATATGTTGAGGGCTACTTCGATGCTTATGGTTTGAGTGCTGCAGGGTGGGTTATGCTCGCCATAGCCATGGTGCTCTCGACCTTCGAGTTTCTGCTCGGTGTGTTGCTCGTTATGGGCGTGTGGCGCGATAGTGTTATGCGGCTGCTGCTCTTCACGCTCTTGTTCTTTACGCTTCTCACGCTACTCTCGGCCACGCTCTTTCCCGTTGCCGAGTGTGGATGCTTTGGTGCGGCATTGAAGCTCTCGCCATGGATGACCTTCTGGAAAAATGTGGTGATGCTGTGTGTGGCCTATGTCGTGTGGCGGCGTGGTGATGCTGTGCCTACATCTGCGCGTCGCGCTGTTGTCTCCATTGTCGTGGGCCTTGTCATACCCATATTTATCAATATATATAGCTATCGTCATCTCCCTCTTGTTGATTTTATGCCCTATAAGATTGGTCTTAACCTCCGTGAGGCTGTGGCTGCTCGTGCGGATGCAGATACGATGCTTCGCTTTCGCGATGTGGAGGGCAATGTCGTGGAGTTCTCGGCTGACGATACCTCTTGTTGGATGCGTGAGGAGCTGACCTATGTGGATAGCTATGTGAGGATGTATGAGAATGAATATGCCGAGTTTGTTATGTATAACCACCTGGGTGAGGATGTTACGCTTGATGTCGTAAATCGTGATAACCGCACGGCGCTACTCTGTATCAGTCGTTGCGATGTGGATGCTGCTGTGCAGCGAGGCATAGATATTCTCTTTGAGAGTTATCCACCATGGGGCGTTGTTGTTGTTGCGTCGTGTGATATCTCGAATATATCGCTACCCGAGGGTGTTGAGGTTGTGACGATGGATGCCATGACCATGGGTATGATTATTCGCTCGGCGGTGGGAGTTGTGGTGCTCAACAACGGCATCATCGAGTATAAGTCCAATATCACCTCTCTCCTCCCACGATATAGTTGTATGAAGATATAGCCATGGCATAGTCGTAGAGGGCTGCGATGGCATTCTCAAATATCTGCAACCAGCTTATCTGCGCCTGTAATACGTCGAGTATCGTAGCCATACCTTCATGGTAGGAGTAGGTGCTGATATCGAGGTTCTCGCGTGCAAGCTCGAGGTTGCGACGTGTGGCATCGACACGTGTACGTGTCAGTTGCAGGTTTGTCCATCCGTCACTCTCGTCAAGCGAGATGTCATCACGCAGGTCATTGTGTGCCTGCTCGGCGCGCTGTGCCTCGCTACGCGCTACGCGCACCGCGGCACGACGCTCTCCGAAGTGAAATATCGGTGTGTTGAAGGAGATGAGCACACCCCCATCGAGCATTAATCCTCCACCCTTGACGTGGGGACGTTTAGGCTCCAATAATCCATATAGTCCAACATCTATCTGTGGCAGAAACTCGGCTTGTGCGCTCTTCGCGCCTAAGTGCTGACGCTCGACATTGAGCTCCGAGGCACGGTAGTGGGGCACGCGGAGCAGTATCTCCTCCATATCCTCGCGTCGCGGCATGGGGAGGGTGTCGAGGATGGAGTGTGTGAGGGTGACGGCTGTAGTGGGGTCGGCACCACGCAGTATGTTGAAGCGGTGTAGAGATATGTCGTAGCGTTGTTTTGCCGAGGAGAGCTGATACTCGGCATCGCTCAGGCGCGACTCCACCTGCAGGAGGTCACTCTTCGAGATGTATCCCTCGTTGTATCGCTCCGCAACAACATCGCGCAACGAGCGCACGATATTTAGGTAGTCGCTCATGGCGCGGTGGTATATCTCGGCACGTGACAGTGACCAATAGGCACTCTCGGCCTCGTAGAGCACCGCGAGGCTCTCGGCCTCGGCATTGAGCTCGGCAATGTTATACCCCAGCTCGGCCTGCTTCACGGCCGTGCGCACACGACCACCACTATATACATTCTGGCTTATGGCGGGACGTGTGGACCATGTCCAGCTGCGCTCACCCTCGCCGCCACGGAACGTAAGGCTGAAGTCGCGCCCAAAATCGAGCGTGGGGAGATATCCCTTGCGGGTAAGGGTACGTGTGGCATCGGCACCCTCTATTGCGATATCGGCTGCCAGCAGCGTGTGGCTGTACAGGACTACAGCCTCGCGATACTCCTCAAGTGATAGCTGTGCCACGGCAACGCCTCGAACCATACATAAAAACAGACAAAGAAAGATACTTCGCATCATAGCCTTACACGATAAACGATTGAATATATTACGGGTAGCACCACAAGGACAAGCATCGTGGCTACGAGCAGTCCTCCCATGATTGTTGCGGCCATTGAGCCGAACATCGAGTCGAAGAGCAGGGGCACCATGCCGAGGATGGTTGTCGCCGAGGCCACCACAACGGGCAGTGTGCGCTCCTCGGCTGCGCGCACCACGGCCTCGGCAGGAGCGATGCCCGCTTGCCGAAGCTCGCCGATGCGTTGCAGCAGTATCACGCCACTCTTGATGTTCATGCCTACAAGGCCGAGTAACCCCAGGAGCGAGAAGAAGTCAAACATCTTACCCGTAAGCATAAGCCCGAGCACCACACCTGTGAATATCAGCGGCACGGTGAGTAGCAGAACAATGGGGTCGCGTATGTTGCCAAAGAGCATGACCAAGAGTAGTAATATGATAAGCAGCGTTATAGGCAGCTTCTCGGCTAATGCCTCATTCGACTCCTCGCGACTCTCGGCCTCGCCATAGATATCTATGTCGTAGCCCTCGGGTAGCGATACATGTTCCTTTATATCGCTGTATAACTGCTCCATGAGAGCTATGGTATTTACCCCTTTACGAGGTTCACACTGCGCCTTCATCACGCGCTCGGCATCTATGCGTCGTATCACCGCCGGGCGATATGTCACGTCGAATGATGAGGTGGCCTGCTCTATGGCGAAGCTGCGTCCTCCACGTGAGAAGATGGGCATCGTGGCAAGTGCCGTAAGTGTGGTGTCGCTCGGGGGTTCGGCACGTAGAAGTATGGGCATGGCATAGTCGCCCTCGCGGTACCATGCCACCTGCTTGCCCGAGGTGGAGATGGCCAGCGATGTGATAAGCGAACTGCGCGTAACACCCAATCGCTGCGCCTTTATCTGTGAGTATAGGGGTTGCCACACGGCTGTTCTGTTGCCCCAGCTGTTGCGTATATCTATTGCGCTGTTCGAGGTCTGCATGACATCCATGGCGGAGGCTGTCAGCCGTGCCAACGTATCTATATTATCACCTCGAAAGCCTATCTCTATGGTTGCCTCGGCTACGGGTGAGAGGCGGAAGAGCGAGGTGCGAAACCACCCCTCGGCAAGGTTTTGTTGCGTCCATCCGTCAAGACGTGCCTTCACGCGCTCGGCATCCTTGGCCGAGTGCAGCTCGACAAGGATATTACCGTAGTTGGGGCGTGAGGCGTAGCTGCTGCTGGCTATGTAGTAGCGTGGAGGTGTGCCTCCTGCTGTTGTCGATACGTGTTTAACCTCGGGCTGCGTCATCAGCCATGCGGAGATGTTGTCGAGCTCCGATGTTGTGGCCTCGATGTCGTAACCCTCGGGGAGGAGCAGGTCGCAACGGAAGTATGGCTTGCTCAACTGCGGAAAGAAGTTTTGAGGCATGTGTCCCATCGCCCATAGTGAGGCGAGGAAGATGACGATAACCCCGATAAGCGATATATATCGATGCTTGACGGCTGTGCGTACTATGCGGCCTACGACCGAGAAATGGAGCTCTGCGCCGCGATAACTATCGGGGCGTAGCAGCCTGACGCTCATTATGGGCACCTGCGTGAGAGATAGTACCCAGCTTAGTAGTAGCGAGAGGGCGATGACAACGAACAGTGGGCGTATAACCTCGGCCACCGAGGAGCGCGCAAGCTGCAATGGTAGAAATGAGGCTATGGCGATGCATGTGGCAATAAATAGCGCATAACGTGGGCGTGTGGCACCCTCGATGGCGGATAATTGCAAGGGTGTGCCTCGCAGTGAGAGCTGTGCCGTGTTGTCCACCACGACAATGGCATTATCCACAAGCATGCCCATGGCTATGATGAAGCCTGCCAATGAGGTGCGGTTTATACCTTCGCCGATAAATGACATGGTGAGTAGCGTACCGCCAATGGCAAGGAGTAGCGATGTGCCCACGACCATGCCCGAGCGCAAGCCCATGGCAAGCATGACCAGCAGGATGACAATCACTACCGACTCCATGAGGTTTAGTAGAAAGCTGTAGTTCGCCTCGCGTGCAATCTCATTCTCGGCATAGAGCGAAATAATATCTATGCCTACGGGGAGCTCTTGTTGCATCTGTGCTATCTCTTGTGCCACCTCTTCGCCTACGGCAACGATGTCACGTGTCGGGTCTGTGGATATGCCTACGGCTATGGCATCACGCTCATCAACCTTGACTATCATCTGTTGTGGCTTGTGGTAGCTGCGCTCCACACGTGCTATATCGCCTATGCGATACTGCTTGCCATCGTGGGCTGTGAGAAGCTGATTTTCAATATCTTGTAACGAGGAGTAGGTGCTGCCCTCGACAAGCTCTATGGAGATATCTCCGGCTCTACGTTGTCCAAGTCCTGCTACGTCGTTCTGCTCGGCTATGGCACGTGATATATCGTCGGGACGTATGTCGAAGGCCGAGAGCGTGGCGGCGCTCAACGTGATATTTATCTCGGGCATCTGCTCACCCATCAGTACCACGCGCTCTACGCCCGAGATGGTGTAGAGCCTACGTTCCAGCTCTCGGCTGTAGTCGCGTAGCTCGCGATAGTCGAAGCCTTTATCTCCGGCTATGGCATAGTAGAGGCCATAGAGGTCGCCATAATCATCCGTGACACGCAAGGCCTCAATACCCTCGGGCAGCTCACTACGTGCGCTCTCGACTTTGCGTCGCAGCTCATCCCACAGCTGCTCAATTGCCGAGGGTCGGGTTGAGGGTTTGAGCTCGACGATGATACGTGCCTCTCCATAACGCGCCTCGGAGGTTATCTTGTGTATGGATGATAGGGTACGTATGGCGCGCTCTAAAGGTACTATCACCTGACTCTCCACCTCTTCGGGTGTCGCACCTGTATAGCTGCAACTCACCACAGCGCTCTTAATGACAAATGTCGAGTCCTCCTTCTTGCCGAGGGTCATGAAGGCGTAGATGCCACCTATGAGCATCACCACCGCCATAAGTGCTATGACCGAGTGGTGGTTAAGACTATATTTCGTGATGTTCCACATATGATGATATCGTTATCGTAGAATGGTTACTCGCTCGCCATCATGCAGACGATATACCCCTGCTGTCACCACCTCTTCGCCTATATTTACGCCCGAGAGTATCACTATGCGGTCGCGCCCCGTGAGGCTTCCGAGCTCAACATTGCGTCGATATACGCGTCCATCATCACCTACGACCCATACGCTGTGCTCACCCTCTATAGGTGCGTATATTGCGGTAAGGGGAAGGCTTACAGCCTGTTTGTCATTGAGGGCCACATCTACCGTGGCTATGCAGGTCATGCCCGGCGATATGTCGTAGCGCGAGGTATCGACATCTACTAACCTCAACGATACCGGGTAGCCAAGGGCGTCTGACGATGTGCGGGCGAAGCTCTTCATCACGGCATCGAAGCGCACCCCGGGCCATGCATCAAACTCGACGTGGAAGATGGTCGATGGTTTAGATAGTGAGGGCACAAGGCTCTCGGGTGCGGTAAAGCCTACGGTGGTGCTGCGTGGCGTGACAATGCGTACGATGCTTTCGCCCGAGGCAACACGCTGAAAAGCATCTACATAGGTGCGTTCTACTACTCCGTCAAAGGGGGCTACAAGACGCATCTCGGAGAGTATGTCGAGGCTGTTTTTATATGCCGAGCGAGCCTGTGCTGCGCTATTCTCTATGGCCTCAACCTCCTGCTCCGATATGGCATTATGCTCAAGCAGTCGCCGTGCGCGGTTCAGGCGTGATTCCGCCTCGGTGAGTGTCGCTTGTGCTGCCTCGACCTGAAGCTGTGCTTCGCGGCTGTCGAGCTCGGCAAGGAGCTCACCCCGATGTACCGTAAGACCCTTGGCTACGGGAATGGCGATAACGCGCCCCGACACCTTGAATGCCATGGTTACGGCATCATCGGCTGTGGTCATGGCTGCAAAATCGCGACTACTGTATTCCACGGCCGTAGCACGTGTCACCTTCACGGGACGTGTTGTTGCTGTGCTGCTGTTTTCGCCTCCGCTTCCGCATGCTGCACACACCACCCACAGAGTTATCAGATATAGATTTTTACTTTTCATCTTTCCTCTTCGCTATTCGTCTCTTGGGTCGTTACGATGGCTGTCTCGTGAGATAGAGGTGCCACTTTGCGCATCATCTGTACAAGACCGCAGTATTTATCATGAGCAAGACTTACGGCTCGGCTTATGACGATTTGCTCCTTGAGTGTGTGACATGTGGCGTTGTAGATGATGTTGAGGTGTGTGTATCGGCTCTCGGCCACCACGGTGGGTGTGTTCAGCGTACCCTCGACGGAGATGAATAAATCTATGATCGAGACTACATGCTCTTTGAGCAGTGATACTATGGTGCGGCCTGCGCAATCTGCCGTGGCATAGAGCAACATCTCCTTGGGGTTGAGCCCTTCGAGAGTGCGGCCATCGGTAAGCTCAAAACTATGTTTTGAGTCCATGTGAAGAGTGATTTTTACTATCATAGCTAAAAAAATTGGTCTATATGCCATGACTGGTATCAATAATCACGCCCCGATATATGTATGTTTGTAAAAAAAATAGTATATTTGCCAAATATTATGTATATGAGTATTGGTATGCAAAGAAGAGTAATACGCCTTGTCCTCGCAGCTATGGCCGTAGTCGTTACTACGGTTGCCGAGGCACAGATAACAACTACCGATAATCGTCTCAAGGATATCGAGCAGATGCTCGAGCTTCGTCGCTGGGGTGAGGCGCGTGCCTCGCTTGATAGGCTCTCGGCGGAGATAGACCCTGTGGTTAACCTCTACGACAAGGAGTGGGTGGAGTATAGCCGTGTGCGCTGTGCTGTGGAGCTCGACATGTCTGATGCCGAGGAGATGATGATTTACTTTATCGAGAACTACACGTCGAGCATCTATCGTAATGATGTACGCTTTATGCTTGCGCAATACTACTGCGACGACAACGACTTTGTGCGTGCCGAGCGAGAGTTTGCCGAGGTGGATTATAAGGCGTTGGATAAGCGTAATCGTGAGCGTTACGATATTCGCATGGGCTATATCTATTTCTTGCAGAAGGATTATCTTATGGCTATACAGCACTTTAGCAAGATAGCCAAGAGTAGTGAGTACTATCCGCATGCTCTCTACTATAGGTCGTATATACGATACTACAATGGCGAGAATAGCGTTGCGCGTGAGGGCTTTCGTCAGCTCACCGACAATGATACCTATCGCTATCTCATTCCCTTCTACTTGTTGCAGATAGAGTATCGCGAGGGTAACTACGACTATGTCATTGCCGAGGGAGCCAAGCTTCTCGACGTGGCCTCGGAGACTACGCGCCCTGACCTTGAGCGCATCATTGCCGAGAGCTACTTCGTTAAGGGCGATTATGCTAACGCCATACGTTATATCTCGGAGTATCCGGCAACGCTTATGGGTCGTCAGGAGAACTATATTCTTGGTTATTCGCTCTACCGCATGGCGCGATATAAGGAGGCTATAGCACCTCTGGCCAAGGTCTGTGGTGCGAATGATGCGCTGACGCAGAATGCCGCCTTCCATCTTGGTGATTGCTACCTGCGTATCAAGGATAAGGAGCATGCTGCCGATGCTTTTGCCATGGCTGCCGTGGATGGCTTCAACGACAACATCTCGGAGGAGGCGTTGCTGAATTATGGTCGTCTGAAGTTTGAACTTGGCGGTGGTCGCTTCAATGAGGCTGTTAACGTCTTGCAGAGCTACTTGCAGCGTTATCCGGGCACGAAGCATGAGTCGGAGGTTAAGGCGCTGCTTATCGCCGCCTACTATAACTCGAAGGATTACGATGCTGCCTATGCTGCTATCAAGGAGTATCCCAATCCCGATAGCGAGATACGTGCCGCACAGCAGAAGGTTGCCGTCTTACGTGCCGTGAAGGCTGTTGATCGTGGCGACCTGGCCACTGCCGAGAAGCTACTCAAGGAGGCCGAGAAGATATCGCTTGTGCCGAAGTATAACGCCCTGCAGCTCTACTGGATGGGTGAGGTGGCCTATGCACAGGGGGATATGGAGCGAGCCGTGGAGTGCTATGAGGCCTATATGCGTCGTGCTCCGAAGAGTGCCAAGGAGTATAACTTTGCTCATTATGGCGTAGGCTATGCCCACTTCAATAGGGGAGAGATGGATGCTGCTGCGGCCTCGTTTAATGAGTTTGTGCGTGGCTATACCAATCGCGATAACTACCTCTATGATGCGCAAAACCGCTTGGGCGATGCTCGCTTTGCCCTGCGTGACTTTGCCAATGCGCGTAAGGCCTATAAGGTGGTCGAGCAGTCGGCCTCGGAGCTGCGTCACTATGCCGGCTATCAGATGGCTATGGTCGATGGTATAGATCAGAGTGCGGAAGATAAGATTGAGCGTCTGAAGGCTATCGTTGCAGCGAATGAGGGCGGCTATGTGGATGATGCGTGGTATGAGCTCGGTCGTAGCTATATTGCGCAGGAGCAGTATAAGCTGGGTGCAGCTACGCTTCAGGATTTTGTTGATAATGATAGCTCCTCGCCCTACTACATTGCTGCACTCTCGGACTTGGCTTTGGCATACTATAACATCGGTAAGAAGAGCGAGGCTCGTAGTTGCTATGAGAGGGTAGTGGCCTACGATCCGCAGTCGTCGGCGGCCTTGGAGGCTATGCGAGGCATCCGCGAGATATATGTCTCGGAGGGTAGGGTGGATGACTACTTTGCTTATGCCGAGTGTAGCGGTGTGCAGAGCGATATGAGTGTTGCGGCACGTGACTCGCTGTCGTTTGCCGTGGCCAAGAATCTCTATCTTGAGGGCGATATGGCGAGTGCCAGCCGCCACTTGAAGAACTACCTTGAGGGCTTCGAGAATGGATATAACCGCACCGAGGCGTTGTTCTATTTGAGTGATTGCCATGTAGCTGCGGGGGATAACGATTCTGCACTAAAGAGCATGGAGGAGCTTCTCTCACATGGTCGTACACAATATACCGAGCGTGTGCTTGATGTTTATGCTCGCATGAGCTTCGATATGGCGCGCTACGATAAGTCGGCCTGGGCCTACCTTGAGCTCTATGAGGTTGCTTACGAGAAGCCCAAGCGCGCTATGGCTTCGGAGGGATATGTCGATGCCGTATTGGAGTGGGGTGATGCAGCGATGCTGGGTAGCATGGCCGATAATGTCCTTGCTATGGAGGATGCCACTACGTGGGCCAAGCGTCAGGCTACGCTTATCAAGGCCAATATCTTGATGGCGGCAGGAGGCATCGCCGAGGCTACACCTCTATATGGCAGGCTTGCCGAGGATAGGATGACGGAGGAGGGTGCCGAGGCCTACTATCATTTGGTGGAGATTACCTATAAGGAGGGCCGCTATGCCGATGCCGAGAATATGGTTTACGATATGGGTGCTTGTGGCTCGATGTATTGGCAGGCCAAGTGCTTCTTATTGCTTGGCGATATCATGGTTAAGATGAATAATACGTTCCAGGCACGTGCTACATATCAGAGTATCGTTGATGGTTACTCGGTGAAGGATGATGGCATTATCGAGGAGGCGCACCGACGCATTGCTCAGCTCCCCAAAGAGTAATAATTGTGGATAAGTAAAAAGAGATATATATGAGATACCGTTCGATATTCTTGACTGCCGTTGCTGCGGTAGGTATTTTGTGGAGTGGCTCTGCGCAGGAGCATAAGCGCGTGGAGGTTACGACGATATATAATCCCGAGATAGCCACTGCGGAGAAGCTTGCTGCTCCGGCATCCATAGATGATACACCTGTTATGGAGCCCGAGATAAACTACTATGTTGTGCCCGATACGTGGCAGATTACGCTTGCGGACCATAACTTCCGCCCTGCTACGGCCAGCTATTGGGATTTCGACCGTGCGCGTAAGTTCTTTGCACGTGTAGGTGTGGGCTATGAGCTCGGCTCGGATGTGGCGTTGAGCTATCTCACGCAGAATAAGCGCTTGGGCTATGGCGGTTTCAGCGTGGAGCACAATGGCATGTTTGCGCGTAAGCGTAGTGCCGAGGGTGTTTTGCGTCCTATATCGCGTAGCTACGATATGGATAACCATGTGGCTGCAAGTGGAGGTCTCTTTGTCGGCCGTTATATGCTTGAGGGGGTGTTCGACTACCACAATGATATCTATAATCGCTATGCCGAGGTTGTAACTCCTGCGCGTCTATATAGTAACGATGCCGCGTTGACGATACGTTTCGGTGATGATTTTGTTGACTTGTCGCGCATTAATTTTGCTGTGATGCTCAATGGCGGATATTGGCATCATGAGCTTGCTGAAGGGTTGAGTGATGGCAACATCGCTGCGGAGTATCGCTTTGGTGGAGATGTGCGTGTTGCTCGCTCCTTTGAGGGTAATAAGGTTGAGATTATGGGTGGCTACGATATGGTCAGAGGCTTGAGGCTCTATGATTATGGTAATACGCGCTTTCAGGTCGGTGTGGGTTATGGTCGTAAGTTTGGCTTTGTAGCCGTGGATGCCTCGGTAGGGTATATGTACGATAAGGTGCGCAATCTCGGCAAGGCTTCGCACTATGTTATGCCGAGGGTCAATGTGCAGTTTGACTTTGGCCTTACGGAGGTTGTCCCCTATGTCGAGGTGGATACGAAGGTTGCTCGCAATAGCCTCTCGCATCTCTATCGTGTAAATCCCTATATAGACTTTGAGGGTGTCTATGACAGACTCTTTGCGTTGCCCAATACGTTGAGTTATAATGTTGCTGTGGGCGTTAAGGGTACGGCCTTCTCTTCGCGCTTGTCCTACCATGCCTATGTGGGTGCTGACTTTATGCATGATAAGCTTATGTGGTATATCACTACCCCTGGTTGCTTTGGTGTTCATGCCGATAAGTTGAGCCGTGTGCTGCTGGGTGCCGAGGTTATGTATAAGCCTGTGGGTGGCCTTGATATCACGGCAACGGTATATGGACATATCGACTTCACGGAGTCGCCATATGTGACTAATGAGCCACGTTTCAATGCCGAGCTTAAGGCTCGTTATACGTTGCGTCGCTTGGCCTTCTATGTGGGTTGTGAGGCTATAGGTAAGCGCTTGTGGTCTTATCGTATGGTCGAAGGTGGCGTTACGCCCGATGATTTCGTTAGCAGGCAGGCTTTTGACCTGCGTGCAGGTGTGAGCTTTAGAGCCACAAAGCGCATAGAGGCTTATGTTGATGTGTATAATATTCTTAACGATAGGGATATATACGACTATGCCTTCTACTATCGCAATGGTGTAGGCTTTATGGCCGGTGCCAAGTTTAACTTTTAGTTGATATATGGAGTGCTATGTTGCGGCTGCTCGTATTGTTTGCGGCAGTAGATGCATCGCTATCATACTAAAAAAAAGAGGGTAAGCTACCAAAAAAAAAGAGGGTAAGCTACTTATATCGCACCGCTACAACCACATACCCTTGCTCGATTCCTCGCCTGGGGGAGTTCTGTAGGAGCTGGTCGTATAAGACTTACCCGATGCAAAAGTACAAAAAAAATATCTCTTTGCAAATAAATTGGCAAAAATGAGAAAGAAATTTATAAGCGTCATAGTGCTACTTGTTGTAGCTGTGGGTGTTGCGGGAATGTATGCCTACGATCAATTTTATGGGCCGGCCGTTGCCGAGCGCATGACCATCATTCTTCGTGGTGATGAGAGCTACGAGGTTATGACCTCAAAGATAAAGAGGTATATCGACCACGATTGGGCCTTTGATGTTTATGCACGACATATCGACCTCGACCGCGGTATCGAACCCGGGGCCTATACCTTGCAGGAGGGTATGAATGTTGTTATGGTGGCGCGCACGTTTAAGTTTGGTACGGATAACACCGTGCGCATCACTATCAATAACCTGCGTACTCCCGAGGCTCTTGCTTTGCGCCTTGCCGAGCAGATAGATGCCGATGCGGAGGCGATACTTGTGGCACTGCATGATAAGGAACTGCAAGGGGAGCTGGGCTTTACCTCTGCCGAGGCTATGTTCTCGGTGTTCATTCCTAATACCTATGAGGTGTACCGCGATATTGAGCCTGCGGCTCTTGTGCGTAAGATGAAGCAGGAGAGCGATGCTTTCTGGGGCGCCGAGCACCGACGTCAGCAGCTCGAGAGCTTGGGTCTTACTCCTTATGAGGTTATGACGCTTGCCTCTATCGTGCATGAGGAGACTAATGCTACGGATGAGATGCCTCGTATTGCCGGTGTCTATCTCAATCGTCTGCGTCGAGGCATGCCCCTGCAGGCCGATCCCACGGTGAAGTATGCTGTGGGTGACCCTACGCTGACGCGTATCCTGTATAAGCACTTGGAGGTGGAGTCACCCTATAATACCTATAAGTACGTGGGCCTGCCACCTACGCCTATCGCTATGCCCGATGTCGTGGCTATCGAGGCTGTGCTCAACTATGAGAGGCACGACTACCTCTATTTCTGTGCTCGTGCCGAGATGGATGGTCGTCATAACTTCGCCCGCACACATCGTGAACATGAGCGTAATGCCACGGCCTATCATGATGCTTTGTCGAGATTGAAATAGTGTAACTAATAACTTTGATCTATGAATTTAAAGAGTTTTTGGTCTGATGCCCTGCGCTCGGGTGCTATATTGGGTGGTGTTATGGCTCTCTCGGCCATCTTTGAGAACTATTTACTTGTGAGCGCCGACCTCTCTTTGGGCTCTCTCTCTTCGTTCTATGCCTTGGAGGCACTTGTTGCCGTTGCGCTATATATCTATCTTCTTGTGCGCTTCACGCGTCGTGCTGCGGTGCTTGCCGAGCAGGAGGTGGGCTTTAACTTCGGGCAGGCCTTCTCCTATGTGCTTGCCGTGTCGATGCTTGCCGGAGTTATCGTGGGCTTGGCCAAGACGTTGTATGTTGCGGCTATCGGCTACGATGTATATGTCGGGGGACTTCTCTCGCGCCTTGAGCAGTTGCATACGCTCTACTTGGATATGGGCTTTAGGAGTGATGATTTGAAGATGATTAACGAGCTGGCGCAGGGTGTGCGTACTATGGAGCAGCCCTCGATTTGGTCAAATATATTCTCGTCACTATATAACTATATGCTGTTGAGCGGAGTGCCGGGACTTATCATTGCCGGTGTTGTTAGTCGTAGAAAGATAACAAAGGAGTAGCCATGGAGCAGGGTATCGATATATCGGTTGTTGTGCCTCTGTATAATGAGGAGGAGTCGCTCGCGGAGCTTGTAGCGTGGATTGACCGTGTAGCCCGCGAGAATGGTTTGTCGTATGAGATTATCATGGTTGATGATGGCTCTACGGATGGCTCGTGGCGTGTTGTCGAGGAGCTGAAAAGTCACTATCCGGCCATTCGAGGCTTAAGTTTTATGCGTAATTATGGCAAGTCGGCGGCACTCTATTGTGGCTTTGAGCTCTCGCGTGGTGAGGTGGTCTTCACTATGGATGCCGACCTTCAGGACTCTCCCGACGAGATTCCCGAGATGCGCAGGATGATTTTGGAGGAGGGCTATGACCTGGTATCGGGCTGGAAGCGTAAGCGTCATGACCCTGTGGGTAAGCGTTGGCCGAGCAAGTTTTTTAACCTCACGGCACGTGTTGTCTCGGGCATCAAGCTGCACGATTTCAACTGTGGGCTTAAGGCCTATCGTCGTAAGGTGGTGAAGGCTGTCGAGGTCTATGGAGAGATGCATCGCTATATACCTATCTTGGCGAAGCATGCGGGTTTTAAGCACATAGGCGAGAAGGTCGTTACACACTATGAGCGCAAGTATGGCGTCTCGAAGTTCGGCTGGGAGCGCATGGTTAAGGGCTACCTCGACCTCATCTCTGTGTCGTTCATGTCGCGCTTTGGTCGCTCGCCTATGTACCTCTTTGGTGGTGTGGGCACGATGATGTTCCTTGCCGGCTTGGTGGCTATAATATGGATTGTTGTCGAGAAGTTGGTCTATGAATATCCGCTCACCAATCAGCCACTCTTCTATATGAGCCTTACGGCTGTGGTTATCGGCGTGCAGCTCTTCCTTGCCGGTTTCCTTGCGGAGCTTATAAACCGTCGTTCGACCGACCGTAACCACTATCTTGTGGACGATAAAATAGATTAGATATTAAAGTGTAAATATTAAACAAAGAAAGATTATGATTCAGCGAATACAAAGCCTCTATCTCTTTGTTACGGCCCTGCTTATGGGCTCGATGCTTCTGCTCCCTATAGCGGAGTTTACGGCTAATAATGGCGATATCTTTACCCTCACGGCCTTCTCTCTTGCAAGTGTGACACAATCGGAGAGCACGCTGTGGATGGGTATCCTTGTTGTTGTCGCAACGGTGCTTCCGATGGTTACGCTCTTCTGCTTTAAGCGTAGGATGTTGCAGGTGCGCCTGTGTGCCGCTCTCGTTGTGATTATCTTGGGCGTTGCAGCCTTTGTAGCCTTGTATTATTGGCTCTCGGTGACTAATGCCTTGGCCGAGGTGGGTGTGTGTCATAAGCAGCTTGGCTGGGGTGCTATTATGCCTATACCCTCGTTTATATTGACCCTTCTTGCCGCACGTACCATCTTTAAGGATGAGATGTTGGTGCGCTCACTTGATCGCATAAGATAGTCGCCATGAAGAGTTTTGATGCACATATACGTGTCGAGTATCACCATACCGACCAGATGGGCATTGTCCATCACTCGAACTATGCTAAGTTCTTCGAGGTTGCTCGCACAGAGTGGCTGCGCAGTGCAGGCTTGACCTATGCCGAGATGGAGCGTCGCGGTGTTATGATGCCTATTGTCGAGGTGCAGGTAAAGTACCGCACGCCGGCATACTATGATGAGCTTATCAGGGTGCGTGCTACGGTCGAGGAGATGCCCATGGCGCGTATGACCTTTAGGTATGAGGTCTTTGGTGAGGATGATCGCGAGATAGCCTCGGGACTTACGGTGCTTGGCTTTATCGACAAGGAGACACGTCGTCCGCAGCGTGTTCCTGCATGGTTGGTCGAGGTGCTCGAACGTGAATTTATGGAGTAGGACGGTTATGGGTAAGATAGGTGATTATCTGCGTCTTGTGAAGTTCTCGCATACGATTTTCGCTATGCCCTTTGCGCTGTTGTCGTTCAGCTACGCATGGACTATGGCCGAGCATGGCGCATCGCCACTATGGCTGCTGCTTATGCAGGTTGTCGGTTGTATGGTTTTTGCCCGCAACGTAGCTATGGGCTTTAACCGCTGGGCCGATAGGGAGATAGATGCTGCTAACCCGCGTACCGCTACGCGCGAAATTCCCGCAGGCAAGGTCTCGGCACATGGCGCCATGACCTTCATTGTGGTCAATGCTCTGCTCTTTATCGCTGTGGCTGCTACGATTAATCCGCTGTGTGGCTGGCTCTCGCCTGTGGCTCTCTTTATTGTTATGTTCTATAGCTACTGTAAGCGCTTCACCTCGTTGGCACATATCGTGCTTGGCGTGTCGCTCGGCATAGCTCCTGTGGGTGCCTATATGGCTGTTACGGGCACATCGTCATTGGAGTGTTGGTTGCTGGCTTTGGTGGTTATGACATGGTGTGCCGGCTTCGATATTATCTACGCACTGCAGGATGCCGAGTTCGACAGACAGCGAGGTCTGCACTCTATACCTTCGCGCTTTTCGGTACGTACCTCGCTGATAATAAGCGCATTGCTGCATGTGGCGAGTGTTGCCCTATTGGTGTGGTTTGCTACGTATCAGCCTCAAAGTTGGTTGTTGTGGCTGGGCTGTGCGCTCTTTAGTGCCATTCTTGCTTCGGAGCACTATATCGTTACGCCTAAGCATCAACGCAATATCGGTATGGCCTTTGGCACGTTTAACGCCATGGCCAGCCTCTCCTTGGCCGTGTGTCTTATTGCTAACCTGCTAATCTACGGAGCATAGCTATGTGGGTAGGTGCAGCCTTTCTCTCGGCACTGCTTCTCGGCCTCTATGATGTGGCCAAGAAGCGTTCGCTGGCGGGCAATGCCGTTATCCCTGTGCTTCTGCTTAATACTCTCTTTGCCACGCTGCTCTTCCTTCCCGTTATCCTCGATGCGGAGTTTTCGCTCGGGCTGTTTGAGGGTACGGTGCTTAACTCTACGCGTGGTACTCTTGCTGATCATGGGTATGTGGCTCTGAAGGCCTCTATCACGCTCTCGTCATGGCTCTGTGGCTACCATGCCATTAAGCATCTGCCGTTGACGATTGTCGGTCCGGTGAATGCCACGCGTCCTGTTGTTGTGCTTGTGGGTGCTCTGCTGCTCTTTGGTGAGCACCTTAATATGTGGCAGTGGTGTGGTGTGCTGCTTACTATCCTGTCGCTCTATCTGTTGAGCCGTGCCGGTCGTCGCGAGAGTATCGACTTTCGTCGTAATCGTTATGCGTGGGCTATGTTTGCAGCTATGTTGTTGGGTGCGGCAAGTGGCCTCTACGATAAGTATATCATCTCGCGTGCGGGTCTTGACCCCCTCTTTGTGCAGAGTTGGTTTGGTGTCTATCAGCTTGTGCTGATGACTATTATTGCGGTCGTAATGTGGCTGCCACGACGTGGCGAAAGCCCCTTTGTGTGGCGCTGGAGCATACTCCTTATCACGCTCTTTGTCTCGGCTGCGGATTTCTGCTACTACCATGCCCTCGATATGGAGGGCTCGATGATAGCCGTCATCTCGATGATACGTCGCTCCTCGGTTATCGTAACCTTTCTTTGTGGTGCCCTGCTCTTTGGTGAGCGTAACCTCCGGGCCAAGGCTCTCGACCTGCTGCTGATACTGATAGGTATGGTCATGTTGGCTATGGGCAGTGTGTAGCCTCCGAACAAAATGAGGCTGAATAAAAGAGTAGAATAATCACCTACTTTTTATTCAGCCTCGATAGAATACTCCAATATAGGGCTCTACATCTCTGCCATAATGCCTTCGGCATAATTGCTCCAGCCGGGAGCGCTCTTGTATGCCGCCACCGACTCTGCGGGGACATATATTTGAGTAGGGCCATCAAAATTAATGGTCATCTCTCCAAGCGTTGGAGGCGTTACTGCTGTACAGTGAATAGACGTCAAATATGTCAAGTCGTCAAATGCTCCATCTCCAATGCTCTTAATGCCCGAGCCGATATGTATATCAGAAATTCCTGATGCTCTAAATGCATCCTGACCAATCGTCTTGATAGAGTCCGGGAGATATACTATGTCGAGATCTACTTCGCCAATAAATGCCTCGGCAGGGATAGCGGTAATGGGTTTGTCGAACTCCAAGACGAAGAGTGTCGTGCACATGCCGGCATAGTCACATAAATCCCTCTTCTCGTGCGATACTATCTCTGCGTCAAATATTGCACCATCTATATCCATTGCCGGGGTATCATTTCCAAACATTGTGTACATTATGGTGTTCTCCGCGGGTCGTGTAAGATCAAACTTGAAGCTTTTCATGGGCGATATGCCATTGCGATGAATGGTTAACTCCCTGAGCAGATATCGTGTCATGGTATAGTCGTGATCCGAATAGTTGCATGTGATATCCACTTTAAATCCCTTCTCAAAGGTCTGCGGAGGTATGGCTATGTAGAATGATGTGGGCTCACTTGATAGCGTAATATTCTCATTCTCGCAGTTGAGTGTTATGCTTCGGCCAATCGTGCCGGGGCTGACGAGGATGCCACCAATCTCACCCTCCCCTAACGACATGTTGATATTGTCGATATAGTTTACCAGAGAGCCGTCTTCGGGGTTGATATACATTACGCCGGCCACCTGCTCGCTATTATTACCCGAGAATGTTATCGACTTCAAGGGCTCGCCATCACCTGTGATTTTGAGCTCAAGCCATCCAAATACGTTCTTTAGCTTGAAGGTGTTGTTGATGCTTGCTGCAACCATCGTGTTATCCCCTACACCATAGCTATTCTTCTTGTATTTCAGCGTCGAGGGTAGCTTCACTTCAACCTTGTTGTTTGTCGGGTCGATGATGTAGCTGTTGCGATAGGGGTAGAGAATGATATTCTTCGTGAGGCTCTCGCCATTACCTACCTCCGTAGATTGATACTCGAACTTACCTGTGCGTTCTCCCGTCTTGCCGGTAAATTTATACTGCTGGTTGTCGGTGTTCTTCTCGAAGAGAGTGAGAAGGTCGTTTTCCGTCCATACGGTTTTGAGCTCGCTGTTAAGCTCTACACGTGTTGACTCCTCCATGCTGACGACGATCATCTTCGCTGTCGAATTATTCTCGACACCTCTATTTTTAACGTCAGCCTCGGAGCATGCCACAACGGAGATGGCTGCAAGAGTAAATGCTAATATCCTCTTCATGGTATGATGGTATGATTTGTATTGTTATTTGCTGTTGTTATTCAACTTGCAAAGTTAGAATTTATTTCTCGGATAACCAAATGATTTAAAAATACTCTTCGCGATAATTGTAGTTGTTGCGCATCTTCTCGAACTCTGAAGGTGTGCTTTTTAGCTGCTGTGATATTTCCGATATAGGACAATATCTGTCGATTGTTGAGCATAGCTCGTTCCACGCTATTTCACGTGGCGCGGAGGGTGGTATGTTGCTTGGGTACCATCCTCCGAGCGGGAACCCGAAGAAGGATGATATAGCTCTAATAACCATAGATGTAGCATTTGCTTTTCCCTGCTGTGAGTAGCCTGCAATATGGGGTGTGGCTATTGTTGCCCGCTGTAGGATGTCGAGCTCCATCTCGGGCTCGTTCTCCCATACATCGAAATAGTAGCGATGCGAACTATCGAACACTGCGCGATTATCTGCTACGGCACCGCGTGAGGCGTTGATAATTGTTGCCTCGGGCTTCATCATGGCTATGATATCGCGACTTATGAGGTGGTGTGTGCTCCTATCAAGAGGTGTATGCAGAGTTATGATATCACACTCGCGGGCAAGCTCCTCGATAGAGAAAAATACCTCATCGAGATACTTGGCCTTTGGAGGGTCGCATGCCATCACCCTGAATCCCCACGCCTCGGCATACTGCTTTACGAGTGAGCCCACGCTTCCGACACCTACTATGCCGAGGGTGTATTCTTCGGGTGTGCGGTGGTCGCGTGAGGTGATATCCTTCAATACGGCGGCCATCCACTGTAATACGCCTCGGGCATTACAGCCATGGGCATTGGCTACGATTATGCCATGTTCGAAGCAGTATTTCGTATCTATATGGTCTGTGCCGATTGTTGCCGTGGCAATCAACCTCACCTTGCTACCCTCGAGGAGCTTGGCATCACATCGTGTGCGTGTGCGGATAATCATCGCGTCACACTCCTTCACAACGTCGTGGTCTATGTTACTGCCATCGAGGTATTCTACTTGGGCATATGGCTCCAGTACGCCCTCGATAAAGGGTATTGCGCGGTCGATTATTACTTTCATAATGATGTCTGCTTCGAATTTTTACTCTGTAAAATTTCAACAAAGATACACAAATTTCGAAAAAAAGCACTAACTTTGCCAAGTAATGTGCATAACGAAAGTTGAAAACTTACAGGTATGAACAATAGAGATTTTGATCCTAATAGTTTAGTGCCCGATAATGGTAACTATTTTGGCATGCCCTTCTCGCCCGAGGAGGCGGCGCTTGTCCTGCTCTCGGCACCATGGGATACGACGGTCTCGGTGCGTGGTGGCAGCTCCTATGCCCCCGATGCCATTATCGAGGCGTCACGCTTCATAGACTTCTACGAGCCGGATGCTCCGAATAGCTGGCGCAAGGGTATCGCTACGGCGGCTATCGATTATTCGATACAGGATATGTCGCATCGTCTGCGCTCGGATGCCGAGCGTGTGATACGCATCGGCGAGGAGCTGGGCATCACGGCGGCCTTTGAGAATCTTATGTACGAGCGTCGTTTGCGTCGTGTTAACGAGGGCTCGCGCATGGTGAACGAGAATATATATGCCGCCTCAAAGGAGTGGCTTGCAAAGGGTAAAATTGTGGGTCTTGTGGGAGGTGATCAATCTACGGCCTATGGTCTTATAAGGGCTGTGGGTGAGCAACATGGCGAGTTCGGCATCCTGCATATAGACTCGAACTGTGACCTGTGTGAGAGTCATCATGGATTTGAGCACTCGCACTCATCGATAATGTTCAACGTGCTGCGCGATGTGGCTACGATGAAGCGCCTGGTGCAGGTCGGCGTACGTGAGTTTAGTCCGAGGGAGTGGCAGCGTGCTACGGAGGATGAGCGCGTGAAGCTCTTCACGGGACAATATATATGGTCGTCGCACTTCGAGGGTGTCAATTGGTCAACCCTCTGCGACGAGATTATCGCGGAGCTCCCTCAGAAGGTCTATCTCTCGCTCGATATCGATGGCCTGACCATTGAGTGCTCACCCCATACGGGTACGCTTGTGGCGGGCGGTTTGCGCTTCCCCGAGATTGTCTATCTGCTGAATAAGATTGTGATGTCGGGTCGTGTGATTGTAGGCTTTGACCTCACGGAGGTTGTTCCCGACATGGAGGATAAGACCGATGCCGCCATTGCTGCTCGCCTACTCTTTAAGATGTGTAGCTTGGCGTTGAAGCATCACGATGCACCCGAGGTATATTAGTTTTTTGCTATCCCTAAATTTAAGAGATAAGATGTCGATGTTTACGAAATTTGGTCGCGTGAAGCGAGGATATATTCTCTCGCAGCGAGGACAGAACTTTTTGAAGGCTCCCTGGGCGGGAGGTATAGTGCTTGTCGTATGCGTTATTGTGGCGATGCTTTTGGCTAACCTCTCGGCCACGACGGAGGTTTACCATCACCTGCTTCATATGGATCTCGGTCTGATGATTGATGGTCGTCTTTTTCCCGAGGGTATGACCCTGGAAAAGTTTATCAACGACGCGGTGATGGTTGTCTTCTTCTTCACCGTGGGCTTGGAGATACGTCGCGAGATATCGGATGGAGAGCTCTCCACGCCGAAGAAGGCTGTTTTGCCGATTATTGCTGCGTTGGGCGGTATGGCTGTGCCTGCGACCATCTATCTCACTATCAACCACGGCACCGAGGTGTCGAATGGTTGGGGAATACCTACAGCCACGGATATAGCCTTTGCCATAGGTATCATGTCGCTTCTGGGTCGTCGTGTGCCTATCTCGCTTAAGGTCTTTCTTACGGCGCTGGCCGTTGCCGATGACCTTGGAGCGATACTTGTCATTGCCATCTTCTATGGCGAGACACCGAACCTTCTGCTGCTCGGCATTGCGGTTGCATTGATGGTTGTCATCTACTTTATGCGTCGCATGGGTGAGTTTCGTATCGCTGCCTACCTTATTCCCGCCTGCGTGGTGTGGATACTATTCTATTACTCGGGCGTGCATGCCACGATTTCGGGTGTTGCCATGGCGATGTTGATACCCACGAAGCCTCGTTATAGTCGTTCATACTATCTCCATAAGGCGGATGTTATCGAGAGGGGTATTGTTGAGTCTTCGAAGATTGAGGATAAGCATGAGGCCGAGGAGATGCGCCTCTACTATCTGCACCGTATGCGCCAAATATCGGAGGGTGCCGAGGGTATGAGCCACCGTATGGAGCATCTGCTTATGCCCTATGTCAACTTCCTTATCATGCCTATTTTCGCGCTGGCAAATGCGGGTGTGAAGATCGACTCGATGTCCTACTTCAACATCTTTGAGTTCAGCCCCGAGAGCGGCTCCATAGGTATGGGTATTTTCTTGGGCTTGGTTGTGGGTAAGCCTCTGGGTATTACGCTCTTTAGCTACCTTGCCGTAAAATTTGGCCTTGCCGAGCGACCCGCCGGAGCTTCGTGGCTTATGCTCTTGGCTGTGGCCTGCTTGGGAGGTATCGGCTTCACGATGTCTATCTTTGTGGATAACCTCGCCTTCGATGCGGCTACACATCTCGACTATATCAACCGCGGAAAGATAGCTATCCTTATGGCCTCGGCTACGGCTGCGATACTGGGTAGCGTGTTTATTATTATTGAGGCGCGTAAGCAGATGCCTAAAACGGAGTAAATAACTTGTTATGAGAAAGATATCGCTTCTACTCTTTACCTTTGCACTTGCGGTCGTTGTTGTTGCCGTGTCGTCATGTGCTCGTCCCGTGGAGCAGAGTGCTCCCATGACGTTTAAGATGGCTACGAGTGCCGATTCGATGTCCTATGTTGTAGGCATGAATATCGCCCGCAACCTTATGGATATGGATACGATGATTAATGCCGATGTGGTGTGTAAGGCTATCCGTGACACCTATGCCGGCAAGTTGCGCATGAACGATGAGGTGGCACGTGCGGCCTATTTGAAGTATATGAACTACGATAGTTATGAGCGTCTGCAGCAGGCCGAGGCTCGCTTTCTTGCCGATTTGCGTAAGGGTGATCGTAAGTTTGTGGCCACATCCTCGGGGCTTACATATAAGGTGCAGGAACTCGGTAACTTGAAGGTTGTGGCTCGCAATAACCGTGATACGCTGCATATGCGCTATCGGCTTCTCGATATGGCCGGTGGCGTGCTCGATACGGCCTATTATCATGCCGATACGCTGCGCATCGCCTTTGGTGAGCTCACGCGCGGCATGCAGGAGAGCATAAAGCTTATCGGCGAGGGTGGACACATCGAGTCGTGGTTGCCCTCGAAGCTCGGCTATGGCGCTGATGGTTGCGATTCGTTGGGCATCCTTCCCAATACGTTGCTTTACTGCGAGATGTGGCTTGTTGAGGTTGAGGAGAGATAATCAGTTAAATAATTAAATATCAAACTTTATGAAGAGATTTTTTATTGCCGTGGCCATGTGTGCCACACTTGTGGCTTGTGGAGGCAGCGATGCTCTCTATACGGAGAATGGCCGTGGTCGTGTTTATGAGGATGTAAACGGCGAGTTTGACACTTTGGCTTATGCCGTAGGTATGAACTTCGGCCTCTCGGCATTGTTGCAGCAGGCCGACCTGGAGCTCGATGGCGATATTCTTGCCGAGGCTATCTATGATGAGGCTATGCAACCTTATATGCGTTATGATGCCATTAAGGAGAATCACGATTTTATCGAGAAGTTTATGAATAACAACGTGCGTAACTATATGGCTGCGAAGCGTCGTAACTCGATGATAGCAACCACAATGCGTGATACGCTCTATATGCCCGAGCTATATACCGAGGGTTATACTCCGGAGCTTATCTCCAGGAGTATGGGTATGGATATGGGTTGTGTGATTTCTAACCTCTCGTTCCCTGTGAATATCCATTGGGTGTTGGATGCTGTGAATGATGCCAAGAGCGTGGAGTCGCGTGCTACGATAGATCGCGATATGAAGCTTACTGTAAAGCAGATGTCCTCTGTTGTTAATGATTACCTCTATAAGAAGTTGCCCGAGTACTCTGCCGAGATGTCGGATAAGTGGTTGGAGCGCGTGTCGAAGATGGAGGGTGTTCACCCCTTCGAGGTTGAGGGTGCTACGCTCTACTATCGTATCAATGAGCGCGGTAGCGATATTCGTCCCAAGAATATTCAGGATACAGTAGCGTTCACCTATGAGGTCTTCTCACGTCGTGGTGCGTTGGTGGAATCTACGGCAGACCGTGTTCGTCAGATACGCAGGAATATCGAGCTTGTGAAGAACGATAAGGAGTTGAAGGACTCTATACGCAATATGCGTCTTGAGCGTTATGAGTCGCAGCTTGCGCAGGCGGCATGTCCCACCATTCCGCTCAATCACTTTATGATTAAGGGTGCGAAGTATGCCATGGAGTTTATCGGCGAGGGCGGCAATATGACCTTGTGGATTCCCGCGGAGTTGGCCTATGGTGCTCGTGGCAATAGTTCGGTGCTTCCTAATGAGGCCGTTGTGATGAATGTATCGCTTCATAAGGTTGTGGAGGGAGGTCTTGATGCCAATAGCGGTATTCAGGTGCTTCCTGCAGGTGTTCGCAGCGTTGATCGCCTTGAGCCCGGTAAGCCTTTGAAGTCAACTGCAACAAAGGGTGATAGCAAGAGTATTGTAATCGAGAAGGCTAAGAAGTAGTCCGCATATATTTTATAGTATCAGGGGCTGTCGCAACAATGAAGTTGTGCAGCCCTTTTTCGTTTGAAAAAAAAAGGTGTTTATTAGGAAATGTTGTAAAAAAATATTATATTTGTACATACTTAAAAGAGTCTATATCATGTGTGAGGTGTGTAATATATTGGTTTATAGTATATTATATATGGTGTTGGGTATTTGTGGTATCTCCCTATGCTCTTATATTGCACTTTTGTAGAGGTGTGGTATCATTTGGCAATGATGCGCTCTTGTTGGCTGATAACGAAATTATTAACTTAATAAATACACACAATTATGAAACGATTATTTACGCTATTGATGGTTGCCTTTGTCGCCTTCTCGTGTGAGATGCTCGATGGCGCTCTCGACTCGAAGGGTGAAGGCTTGACCTTTGCCGAGGGTACGGAGACTACGGCAACCTTTAAGGCTCGTGGTGGCTCGGCGACGTTTAAG